>NZ_JANJEP010000002.1:0-495826 GCF_044778325.1 Acinetobacter sp. BD54
TTATTAAAGCCGCTTCGCCAGTCGTTAAGCTTTTCCAAAGTCATATTGAGCTAAATAACGATGCAGCTAAGCAACCAATCACTTTCGATAAGTTGGGTACTGGTGATTACTTAGTGAAAGGCTCATTGGGTTTTGCTCAGGAAGGCTGGTACATTGAAGTACCTAAGGATGCCAACGGTAATACGGTAGTAGCAGTTGAATATTCAACCTTAGAAAATGGTGATCTTTCAATTAAAACTTATAAACGTAAGTTTGATGTGGAAAAGGCAGCCATTGTAGCTGATCTCGAAAATCCACTTGATATTCCAGAAGGCCGCTGGATTGATATTCGTCTGCATGAAGAACCTGAACCAGAGCCTGAAGAGCCGTTGAGTGAAACACCAGTGGATTTCCAGCCTACTAACTTATCTCAGGCAGTTGCTGCAGCCATGAATGGCGTGGAACCGCCAGAAATCTCAGACACAGACGAAACACTTTAATAACCCGCTTAAAAAGTGGGTTTTTTATTGCCTAAATTTTGGAGAACCATAAATGAGTTCAGGCGCAAAAATTCGATTATATGCTTGTGAAGAAGCAGTTTTAGGAACAACTCCAGCAAACCCGATCTGGTACACAGTTCGCCGTGTAAGTGATGGTTTATCTGAAAATGTTTCTACTGAAGAAAGCAGTGAAGTGGTTGATTCACGTTTTCGACAAGGTGGGGTAGTTACTGAAGCAGAAGTAGCAGGTCAGTTAGAGTTTGAATTATCACTTGGAACATTTGATCTATTCCTAAGTGCTTTAGCCTTCAATAATTGGGCGGGTAACGCTTTAAGTTTTGGTGGTACGGTACGTAAGTCATTAACGCTGGTTAAAGTTTTCGAAGATGTTGGCCAAGTCTTTATTTATCGTGGAGTACAGGTAAATACCGGTGAAATTACCATTCAAACAACCGGGAAGATCACTGGTAACTTTGGTTTAGTAGGTAGCTCGTTTACTCGTCAGCAAACGAACCCTGTAGTGAATCCGGTTGCAGCTTCGACTCGTCCGCTTGTCAGTATGCCAAACGTGGAAAACTTGCTTATTAATGGTCAATCAATTCAAGGTAAAGCGTGCATGCAATCGCTTACGCTTTCAATTAATAACAACCTTGAAGCAATCCGTTGTATCGGCTCAGGCAAATACACACCAGAGTTCTACATTGAAAAGATGATGGATATCGAAGCAAATGCTTCCTTCATGTTCTCGGCAACTGCGGCAGGGTGGATTGATGCCATTAAAACCCGAGATGTGTTTACTCTGACCTTTGATATTAAAGACAGCAAAGGCAGTAAATACTCGTTTAACTTCCCTCAATTAGAAGTGATGGAAGCCAATCACCCGGATGGTGGGGGTGATGACATCATTACTGTAGACATCAACTTTGCTCAAGTTCGTACAGCTCCAACGATTGTACGTGCTCTTGTGTAATCGGCTTAATCAGTAACAAAGCCTATGGAATCACATGGGCTTTTTAATTTCTAAAATTTCAGAGGTTGCTATGGCTTTAAAAGTTGGAATTATTAAAAGCTCGGACGTATCAAAATGGTGTGAATATAAGGATTCTGATGGGCAAGTACAGGCTGAGTTCAAAGTCCGTGGTATCGCTTATAAGCCTTTTCAGGTAGCTATAGAACGTGCAGGGAACCAGATCTCGTCTAAAGGCTACGATGTGATGGTGAAAGATGAAGATGCCAAGCTTTACCATGAATTGTTAATGGATGCATGTGCTGCCCATTTAATAGAAGACTGGAAAGGTGTGGTATTTGCCGAAGTAGTGGATGGTAAAACGGTCGAGACCGAAAAACCGTATACACCTGAGAATGCATCAAAGCTTCTAAATCTAGGTGACATTGGCATTTCGATCTGGTTATTCATCAAAGAGCAGGCACATAAGATTCAAGAAGAAGCAGATCAAGACAAGGCTTTAATTCTGGGAAAGTCATCGAGCTCTACAAATACCAAAAAACGTATGCGTCGAAAACGCCGCACGAAATCGAACAAATCAAATTCTTAGGTGGCCACATTCCGGATCCGCCGGAATATTCTTATGAGGCTGAATCTATCCTTTCGGCATTTAGCACTATTTGCAGATCCAGACGGTATGAGCAAAGCATCCCCTTATCATTAGACCAACAGGCAATCAATGTCTATGCTGAGCATAATGATTTGCCTGTTGCTGCTCATATCTTTAATGACTGTGTTTTTGCTTTGGATAACCTGTTTCTGGATGAGGCGCATAAGAAGGCGACGCAACGAGCGACGAAGACTTAAATGCTGACTTTCGGGACATAACTTAGACTTTGCGACGTGATATAGCGCGATTGATGTAACATAATACGGTCAAGTGGTTGACATTGGCACGACGATTCTGTATTGACACTGCTGTCATTAGTGGGTACGCTTGATGGTATAGAGACCCTGTTATCAAATGATAAGAGGGTATTTTTGTCACAGGAGGTTCGAATATGAACTTTTCGTTTATTTTTAACAATTCAAATAAAACCGATAACAAAAAAGAAGCTAGCAAGCTTATGTCTGATGCAGCGGATTCTTTTAAAAGAGCTATGCAAGAAAGTGCTACTCAGTATAATGACCATAGAAAAAAAGCTGAGGAGCAAATAAACCGTGGCGCAAAACTCACCAACCACAGAATCAATCTTTGATTTTTTTTACCTAGACAATCCAAAAATAAAATCATTTTATGCTCAGCTTAATGGACTAGGCTCCTTGAATGCTCTTAAAAATACAAGCCAAATTGGAGACACAAGGAAGTTGGAGGCTACAGTTGGTGTTCCTGCCGTAACAGGCGGAAAACTTGCTAATGACCACACTGTAAACACTACTTCAGAGCATCTTTATGATGGTATTCCTACTATGCCAAGAGAGATGATTAACCGGTTAGATGAACTAGGGTTCATTAACAGAGAGTTAAATGATGACATGCTGGGAAATCTTGTATTGCTTGAGGGACGCTTAGGGGTCACTGATATCGGTGTAGTTAAGGAGTTGGTTGAACCAGCTTTAAACTTTTACATCAAGGACTTAACCAAAAAGAATACCAAGGAAGCTCGGGAATTAGCAAAAGCATTAAAAGAAAACACCAAAGATGCAGCCAATATGGTTAGAGGAATACCTTTTGGGCTTGAGGCCAAGCTACTTCATGACACTGGACAAAAAGATGAAGAAACTGGTGTAAGTTTGTGTAATGAAGTATGGATGACATTGAATAGGGATGAAATTGTAGGTACCCCAACTGATTTGAATTTTAAACATAGTGAGTTTCTAGCTGGTAGCTGGTATGTTTTGGGTGTATTGGATGCTTTACCTTTTGATAATTTCACTTTTAATACAGATCCAAATGAATTTAGAGATGGTGTGGTCAGTATGATAAAAATGGTGAGAGAGTTTGCTGGCAGACCTCAGACCGCCTACGGTATTACCCCAATAGCAATATTTAGAGTTTTGAAACCAAAACTCTAGTAACATGATTAAAGACCACCTTCGGGTGGTCTTGCTTTATGTGACATTTAGTAACCAGTTTGTTAAAGTTAGTACACTTTATAACAAACGGTGAAATTCATGAAAAAATTATTGGCTACTGGATTATTGAGTTTGGGATTAGTTGGGTGTGCTACTACCCCTCAGCAACCATCAGAACCTGTAAAGTTTGAAAAGGTTTATCAAATAGATGGATTAAAGCAAGGCCAAATTTATGATGGCGCGCGTCAATGGTTTGCAACAGCTTTTCGCTCAGCAAATGCAGTAATTCAGTACGAAGATAAGACTACGGGTTCAATTATTGGCAAAGGTAATATGCCATACCGTTGTTCTGGGTTTGCTGATTGTATGACTGTTACTGCTGGTGATCGAGTAGATTTCACAGTGCGCGTAGATACAAAAGATGGGAAAATGAAAGTAAGTTACGATAATCTTACTCACTATAAACCAGCACAGGTAATTAGCGGAGTTCGCTATAGTGAAACCAATCGTACTATTACCGAAAATTATCCATCAGCTAAAATAATTATGGATGAATTAAATAAATCATCTGATCAAATGGCTGAAAAGATCAAAACTCAACAAAAAGTTAATGCTGATTGGTAAAGCAACTTTATTCACAAACCCACTCATTGAGTGGGTTTTTTATTGCCTAGAGGAAAGTAAAGATGGCACAAGAATCGCGTTTGGTTGTTGTTATTGATTCGCAGAATGCTGTACGGAATGCTAAGGCTTTAGCTGATGAAATGTCTAAAATTACCGAAAAAGGTGATTCAGCTACACGTACTTCCAAAGAACTGGGCAATCAAATCAACGTCACAAATAATATTGTTCAAAAATTTAATACCACGGTTAACAATTCTTCGTCTGTGGTAGGTAAAACTGGTGAAGCCACTAAACAAGCATCGCAGCAAGTCCAAAAATATGGACAAGAAATAAAAACGACAACACAAGAATTAGACAAGCAAGAAAAGTCTGCTCGTTCTTACAGTACAGCTATAAAGTCCTTAGCAGGATATATGGCTGGTTTAGTAACGATTAATGCTGCCATTAATAATATGGACACTTATACGGGCCTTCAGAACCGTCTAAAGCTCGTTACTAATAATCAGGCTGAATTGAATAAAGCGACTGAAGATACATTCCAGATCGCACAAAAAACCTATTCAGCTTGGGATTCTGTTTTACAGGTGTACCAACGTTTTAGTGACAATGCTCAAACACTGAATTTAACTATGGATGATACGGCTCGCTTAACTGAAACGGTATCAAAAGCTGTAGCAATTAGTGGAGCTAGCGCAGAAGCTGCTGATGCCGCTTTAGTCCAATTCGGGCAAGCTTTAGCAAGCGGCACATTACGTGGTGAAGAGCTTAACTCTGTAATGGAGCAAACACCAGCTTTAGCAAAAGCTATTGCACAAGGTATGGGCATCACCGTTGGTCAGCTACGGTCAGTAGCTGCAGAAGGCAAAATTACTTCAAAAGAAATCGTTAAAGCACTTAAAAACGCCCAAGACGATGTGGATGCACTTTTCGCTAAAACTGATATCACAATTGGTCAATCACTCACTCTTTTAAATAACGAAATCATTAAATTTGTTGGAGAGGCTGGTAAAGGTAGTGGTGCAGCACAGGTATTAGCTGGATCCATTCAAACTCTTGCAAGTAATTTAGATTTAATTGCTGATGGGGCTTTGGTCGTTGGTATTGGTTATATAACTCGTGCAATTTTAATTAAGAGTACAGCGGTTAAAGAGGGGATGGCATCAACATTAGCGAGCCGGCAAGCCTCTGTATTAAATGCTCAAGCAGAATATGCAGAAGCTACCGCTGCTTTGAATGCAGCAAAAGCTCATCTCGCGAATGTGCGAGCAACAAATGCCGAAACCCAAGCTAAATTTGGAGCAACTGCGGCAGCAACTCGATACGCACAAGCACAGGCAGCAGTAACTGCTGCTACAAATGCACAAACTGCTGCGCAAACTAGGCTCTCAGCAGCTTCTTCTTTAGTTGGTAGTATTGGTAGTCGAGCATTAGGACTTATCGGCGGACCAATTGGAGCAATTACCCTAGGAGTATCCGCTCTAGCAGCAACATATACTTATTTTAAAGGTAAGGCAGAAGAAGCGAATAGAACACTTGCTGAACAAGCCGAAGTGGCTAACCGTACAGCTGAAGAATTAAAAGGCTTAAAAGGTGAGGCAAAAACTAAAGCTATTAATGACTTAACAACGGCCTTTAAAGCTCAAAATGAGGAGTTGAAAAAAACAGAAATGGCTGTTGGTTCAGCTTTAATTGATATTCAAAACTTCGGTAAAGGTAATGTTGAACTTACAAGGATTTCTAATGAAGCTCGATTGGGCACAATTAGCTACAAGGAGGCTATGGAGCAACTTGCTAAACAGAAGTTACCTCCAAGCTTAAGAGATGCATTAAAGGAGCAAATCGACAAATACAATGAGGCTTATGAAAAAGCTGATAAGACCAAAACAGCCATTAAATTGTTTGGTATTGAAGTTATCTTAACAGGTAACAAAGCACAAAATGCAGCAATTGAGCAGCAGAAACATGCTGATGCTATCAAGAATACAAAACAGGCTGCAGATGAGGCTCAAAAGTCCTTACAGAAATTGTATGCAGATAAATTATGGGATACGCAATTTGTCGAGATAGTAATGAAAAAGGGTTTTTCTGAGTCTCAGGCTAATGATTTACTGAAGCTTTATAAAGATTCATTAGCTAAGGGTCTTAAGGCAGCAGACCGAGAGGCTATGAAAGCATTAACGGATACTTGGAAAGCAGAAGAATCAATCAAAGCCATCACGGATGCTAGAACTGATTCTATACGTGAGCAAAACAAGGAGCTTAAAAATCAGCAAAAAGTACTAAATGTAAATGCGAAAGTTCTAGCAAATGCTTCAAAATTCGGCTTTGCAGATCTAGAGTCTAAATACAAACTTCCATCAGGAACATTATCCGCGATTCATATGATCGAATCGAAAGGTAATGCAAAAGCCTATAACAAAGAAACCGGGGCGACTGGTGGATTTCAGTTTCTCGAAGGTACTGCCAAGCAATATGGCGTAAAAGACCGCACTGATTTAGCACAGTCTGCTGAAGGTGCGGCTAAGTATATGTCTTATCTTTTGAAGCTTTTTAAAGGTGATTTAGAAAAGGCTGTACGTGCATACCATGCAGGTGAAGGCAATGTAATGAAGGGTAAAGGTATTGGTAAAAATAATAATCAATACTGGAAAGACTATCAAAGTTATATGGCTGGTATTAATGGCTATTCTGCTGGCGATATTTCATCAAAAGACTTTGATAAGCTTATTCAAGATACAACTAAAATGGCTGAGGAGCAGGCAAAACTTCGCCTTCAGTTGGAGAATGAGGTTGCTAATCAAGTAACAAAGATTAGGAATGATCTGGCCAAAAAACTTGAGGATGTTGATAAAGCTAACTTTAGCCCAGAACGCAAGGCCGAAATTAAAGCAGAACTTCAAGCACGTGCAGATAATGATATTGCCATTGCTGAGCAAGCTACAAAGACTAAGCTTGATTCTTTCCGTGATTTCACCAAGTCGGAAGAGCAGCTTTTAAAGGACAGTTTTGCAAAACGTCAATTTGAAGCCGAACACGACTTAGAGATGACGAAAGAACAGCGTAAAGAAGCTGTTAATTTGTTAGCTCAACAGTTGCAACAAGAATTAGGTTTACTAAAACTTGCTCAAGAGCAACGTTTGTTTCAAGCTAAATTATTCTTGCTTTCAGAAACTGAGGCAATGCAAGAACGCTACCGATTGGAGCGAGAAGAAATTGCTAAAACAGTAAAAGATGAGGAGGAAAAACGTAAGCGACTGGCATTATCACGTGATCAAGAACGATTAGAAGCACTTGATCGTGCAGCAAAAGCTGGTCAAGCATGGGGTGGTATTCAAGCTGATATGAATGGCAGTGGTGAGTTCTATAGACTAGATCAAGAACGATCTAGCCGCCTAAGTGCCGCGACAAATCTACTTGATAGTCAGCAAGGTGTGGTTAATTTAAATGAACAAAATTCTATTGAGGCTTTAAATGCACAATTTGAGCAACAGCTTATAAGTCAGCAGGATTACGAAAACCAGAAAACAGCTATCATTCAAGCTGCTCAAGATCAACGTAATCAGATTGCTGCCGAATATGCAAAGAATGCTCAGGATATTGAAGATAAGTATCAGCAAGACCGCTTGAACACTCAAATTGCATTTGGTGGCCAAATGATGGGTTCTCTTACATCTATGTTTGGTTCAATGTTTGGAGAGCAATCTAAAGCTTACAAAATCATGTTCGCTGCAGATAAAGCTTATGCGATTGCAGCTGCGGGTATTGCGATTCAGCAAAATATTGCAGCAGCTTCAAAAGCTGGTTTTCCTCTTAACATTCCATTAATTGCTGGAGCTGTTGCACAGGGTGCAAGCATCATTGCAAACATCCGGGCAATCAAAGATCAAGGTTTTGCGGAAGGTGGTTATACAGGTCGAGGTGGGAAATATCAGCCTGCTGGTATTGTCCATAAAGGAGAGGTGGTCTGGTCCCAAGAAGATATTAAACGCTGGGGGGGAGTTGGTTTAGTTGAGAAAATGCGTAAGAGTGCAAACCCTGAAGCTTTTCTCAATAACAATGCCTCAGCTGATAGTGTCATGCGCCGTGCAATGATGAGCTCTAATGCCTTTATAGAAAGCCAAAAGCAAGCTGACATCTTTAATCAACCGGTTCAAGATACTCAGATTATCTATAAAGTTAATAGAGACACACCTAAGTTGGCGTCTTCGGCAAATTCTGACCTATTCCATGACGGTAAAGTCTATTTCTCATCCAATGGTTTAGTTCAGGATCGCTCAAATCTGGATGATGTTCAGGACTTTACTTTAGGAAGTACTTCACGCCCTCAAGCTGAGATTATGCCTTCAATTGAGCCAGCTTTACCGACAATCAATTTTAAAATTGAAGTGATTAATCAGGTGAGTGGGGCGACAGTTGAAGCCGAACAATTGGATGAGAAAACTGTCCGGATCATTGTTACAGATGAACTGGATAAGCAGCTTCCAAGAAAGGTACCGAAACTTGTAAGTGACCAAATCGCAAATCCAAACTCAACCATTAGTCGGTCTTTGACTGAGAATACGACAGCAAGACGGAATCGTACTTAATAATTTGAACCCTTTTCGGAGGGTTCATTTTCATAATATTTAAATTTCAAGGTGATAGAGTCTGTTTGCATTAAAATTGATGGTTAAGACATGAAAAAAATAATTGTAATTTCTACAACACTTTTAGGCCTTACGGGATGTGCCATTCCTGCGGTAAATAATCTCGTAAGATCTACAAATATGTATCAAGATGAAATAGCAGGTGATACAGCCAATTTAAGGGTTTATAGAAGTAATGTACCCATGGTGCAGTTCTATATTACTTATCAAAATAATGAGGGTGAAAAAATTTCAAAAAACCTAATAACTAAGCAGATTTCAAATAATTTAACAAAGTATGGCTCTATGCATGAGCCCAAAAAATTAAATATGCCTAAACCCACAATCAGTTTAAATAATGGTGAAGAGTTTTTTGAGTTTAAAGTACCCGCAAATAAGAAGTTAACTTTCAGGCTTACTTCTGTTATTGGGTCAACTACTATGTATAGTTGTGATGTAAAAATGGACTATCAGTTGGAAAGAAATGGAAATTATGAATTGATCCGTTTAAAACAGATCAAAGATTTTGTGAATCCAGCTTTACTGACTGAACCATCTCAAGATGGAGCTTACTGCAAGTTTGTAGTGAAAGAGATTTTTGAAGATGGTAAAGAAACTATTATTAAATCGATTTCTTAATGTTAAATCTTTTTTGTAATTAATTTAAATATCTAAACCTTATTTCATCAAACCACCCTTCGAGGTGGTTTTTTATTACCTGAAGGAAAGTTATGTACAAGTTAAAGCTAAATCCTCAGACCAGCGGCTATGGCGTAACACCGGGTGATGATGTAAAGCGTCAACAAATGGATGGTGGGCGTGGACGCTATTACATCGATGTAAAACGTAATAGCCACATTGTTGATGTTAACTGGAATTTAAGTAAAACCGATTTCAATAAAATGATGGCTTTCTGGCGGATCTATCAGAATAAGCCAGCCTCATTCTATGCGGATCTGGTCATTGATCAGGGAACACGTCAGCAATATCTATGCAATTTCATTCCAAACTCGTTCAAGACCAATGAAGTGAATGGCAACCTTTACCGGGTAAATGCACAGCTCGAAGTTGTTCAAAACCAGCCTAACCTTATCGCTGATCAGGCACTTATCAAAGATTGGGAGGTCTAATGGATAACGAATATGCCAAATTCTTTTTCAATCGAAAAGTAGATGTTTATCAATTGGAATGTATTGAACTATCACACCCTTCTTTTATGAATACTTACCGGGTAGTCCGTAATGATGATCGCGGGGTGTATGTTCAGCACAATGAAGGCGCGGGGCAAGTATTTTACGAATACCTTCCTATGACAATTCAAAGATCCGGAATGCTCGGTGATCTGGACCAGACTTTGACCGTTTCAATATCTGGGCTTGGTGATATTTTGCCGGATGAGTTTGAACGGGTAATTGAAGGCCAATATCCCGATGTAAAGCCAACAGTAAATTACCGGATTTACAGTTCAGACAATCTGAATTCTCCAATGTTTTATTTACTCGGACTGCAACTCTCCAGTGTTGCAATGAACCATAAAGCTGTGACATTCAAGGCTGAATCACCAAGATTAAATACTGCGAAGACTGGAGATATCTTTTCGCTTGATCGTTTTAGTGGTTTGAAGGGGGCTATATGAAGAGTCACGATCATTTGCTCGATAAGCAATATGACGAGGAACACTACAACTGTGTTCACTTCGCGCATGAAGCTGCAATGGATCTATATGATATTGATCGAGGAGAGGCGCTTGAGTTTTTTATGAAGCCCGTCAAAGAGAAGGTATTTCTGCCATCAAGATTGAAGTTACTAAATCCATTGCCCATGCCCAAGGAAGGCTGCATAGTCGCCTTTCACTCTAGATACCGAAACAAGCCCCCACATGTGGGGCTTTTTCGTTTGGGGCGTATTTTGCATTTGCAGGAATCAGGCGTTTCATGGATGCCAATTCAAGTCGTTCAAGCATTTGGATTTAATCGTGTGAGTTTCTATGATTAAGATTATTTATAAACAAGACCCTTTATCCGAAGACAAAACAATTGAACACGCTGAAACTTTGGGTCAATGGCTTACTTCAAAATATGACCATATGCCTGAGCATGTCCGTATTTTTCATACCATAAGCAATATGGATCATGCGGAAATTTCATTTGCGAATGAAGTCACACCGAAGAATGCATATGAATTAAAGCAGCTCGATTTCTTGCCAGGCACTTTCATTGTAATTGAGAATCCCAAGGGTATAGACCCCATAACTCTAGCTTGGATAGCGGTTGCTTCTATAGTTATGGGTGTGGCTGTTGCATTATTAATGCCTGTGCCCTCAATTACCCAAACCAACCAGAATAACAATCAATCCTCGTCTGCAAATAACGAATTATCAAACCGTGAAAATAAAACTCGCGTAAATGGTCGTATCGCAGATATTTATGGTGCCGCTAACGATACCCCTGATCTGATTACTGTGCCTTACAAGGTATATGAAAACAATGTCGAAGTAGAGCATGTTGTTGGTTGTATTGGTCGTGGTCACTATAAAATTAACGGTGCATATGACGGTGAAACCAACATTGTTGATATTGCCGGCGCATCGGTAGAAGTCTTTCGACCGGGTGTCGATATTGTCTCGGGTGAGCCATATTTCTCGCTTGGTACCGAAATTACAACTCCACCCTTAACGGTTCAGCATCAAACTTCTGTTAATGGCCAAGTTTTACGTCCTGCTGATACACAATCTTTAGAAGGTACGAACTACCTTCATTTTGCATATCCAAACGAGATTCTTCGGGCAACGGCAAACAACACAGATTTAACCACTAAGTTTGTAAGTAATGACCGCGTAGAAATCACGAATGCCTCATTCACGTTTAACGGCCAGACTTATGATTTAAACGGCACTTACAGTGTTCTATCGGTAGCTGATGATCGAATGACGTTATCAAATCCGGCGGCCGTTAATGCTAACTGGTTAAAAGTTAAAGAGTTAAGTGCCCAGCAAACAGCAGCTTTATCACCAAAGATCAGTTCAATAGGTGAAAAGTGGATTGGTCCATTCATTCTGGACAATGTCGAACGAAGTCGGGTGCTATGTAACTTTGTGGCCACAAATGGACTTTACACAGTTTCTTCAGGTGGAAATCAGGGAGCTGTAAACGTCACGATTGAAGTAGAAGTAACGCCGGTAAATGAATCGGGTGCAGCCATTGGTAATCCAATGCTAAAGCAGATCATTCTAAAGGGTTCGGCAAAGTCACGTCAGACAGTTGGCGCAACGCTGGATATGGTGACATTTCAAGGTCGCTGTAGTGTCCGTGCACGTCGTTTAACACCAACACCGGCGGTTACAACGGTAGTAGATGAAGTAAAGTGGCAGGCGCTTTATGGTGCTTATCCTTTGCAAAGCACAGTGTATGAACATGAAACGGTTTTTCGTGCGCGCACTTATGCAACCACTGGAGCTTTATCTGTTAAGTCCCGCAAGATCAATTTTGATCTTCAGCGGATGTTACCGACTTTTAAAAACGGCGCAATGACGACAGAGCTATTTCCAACATCAAGCTTTGCTGATGCATTGGTTTCAATGGCACTGGATGACAAGATAGGCCGCCGTACGATCGACGAAATAGATCTGGAAAATATCTATCGGACTTATAACGATGTAGTTGATTATTTTGGTACACCACTTGCGGCTGAGTTCTGTACTACGATTGATGATACAAACCTGTCTTTTGAAGAGCTGGTTACCAATCTTTGTGATGCCGTATTTTGTACCGCATATCGGCAAAACAATAAGCTCAAGCTTTATTTTGAACGTCCAACTGATAACTCGGTAATGCTGTTTAACTTCAGGAATATCATTCCGGATAGTTACAAGCATGACCTTACCTTTGGTGTGATGGATGACTACGATGGACTGATCTATGAATACACGGATCCGACCGACGATAGTCGTATCAATATCTATTTGCCAGACAAAGGAGCAAAGAACCCGAAAGAAGTGAAATCCGTTGGTGTACGGAATAAATGGCAAGCTCATTTTAATGCTTACCGGCTCTGGAACAAGCTTCGGTTCCAGCGTAAATCCATTACCTTTGATGCAGCACCTGAATCAGAATTACTGGTTTTACGTGACCGGATCGCTGTAGCTGATTATCGCAATGGTATTCATCAAAGCGGGGAAGTGGTACAGCAAGAGGGTTTAATCCTCACCTTAAGCCATGATGTAGATTTCATTGCAGGCAAGAGCTATGTGATTTATTTGCAAATGGGGGATGGCACAGTGGACCTTATTCCTGTTACCGCTGGATCTGCCAAGAACAAGGTGGTTTTAGGGCGGTTACCGAACGGGGCCTTAAAGCTAAGTCCTGATGATTTTGTAAATACCATCTATACAGTAGTTAATGACGATACCAAAGGCTCACTGCCTTATCTGGTTGCAAAAAGGGAACCGGCTGACCAGTTCTCTAATACCATTACGGCAATTAATTACGATGAACGTTATTACCTCAATGACAAGGACTTTATTGATGTGCCAGTAGATGATTCACCGATTTACATTCGATATGACCAGCTTGATATTAATTTGGCGCGTTTGTATCAGATGCAAAGAGGGGATTTGCCAACGACTGGCGAAATTAGCTTTGTAGTTGAAGCTGGTGCGCTGGTTTCAAGTTCGAGTTCTTACCGACCAGAAACCAGATTTGTCTATAAATTTGACTACAACTCTAGTCCTCCAAAACGAGAGTATATCGTTCCAGCTGCATCAGAATTACCTGCTATTGATACTGGTGAGTTTCCACCTGATCTGGTGGTGAATCTGACGATTAAAGGTGCTGTAGTTGGACGTGGTGGTGATGGCGGTTTACCTCATTTGGCATTTGGCGCTTGGGAAACGGATCCGGATTACAACTTTACCAAAACCCGCCGTGATGGGTTTCAGGGAGCACCCGGTTTATTGAACCGGCACAGCAAACTAAACCTGATTATTGATGGCGGTACTCTAGCTCGAGGCGGATCTGGTGGCGGCGCAACACCAAGCGGTATTTACACTGGATTGTCTTATGGTGTTCAGGGTATTCCGGGTGGGGCTGGTGCACCATTTGGAAGGGTCATGTCAGGCCAGCCAATTTCAAATGACTCACAAGACTGGCGTTGGTACTTTGGAAGCTATTTCAATGTTCTAAAAATCACTGATGCCGAAGCTTCGGTACCCGGTAAAGGTTATCGAACCCAAAATGACCGTTATGGATCTCCATTATCAGGTGATGGCGGTGGATGGGGCGAACGTGGTACCAAGTCTACCAATGGTGGAACATGGAATTGGCAATACCATGGAACGACGGAAGGCCAGCCGGGGCCGGGTGGACCTGCAATTGTTGGGGTGGCACCTCTAACAACTCAATTGATTAACGGAGGGAAAATCTTACAAACCCTTTAAACCTTAAAAGAACTATGAGCACCCAATTGGGGTGCTTTTTTATTGTCTAAAAATATCTGGAGAGATTTATGGAACCAGTTTCCACAAGCGGTTTAACAGCAATTTTAAAATTTTATGGTGCAGCAATTATGGTGACTTTAGCGGTCGCTTTAGTGGCAGCAGTTGTATTGATGACACGTATGCCTCGCTCACCACAAGAGTGGGCAGTTGGTTTGATCTGTACTGTTGTATCAAGCCTTGCTGGCGGCTCATTCATTATTGTGAAGTGGGGACTTCATGAATGGGTTACTGATGTATGGGGGATGATTGCTCTAGGTGGGTTCTTCTTTGTTTGTGGTTTACCCGGTTGGGCTTTAGTCCGTTGGATCTTTAATTTTATAGATAAACAGGAAGGTAAAACGATCGTTGAAGTAATCAAAGAGTTTAAGAAAGCCAGAAAAGACATTGAAAACAGCTAATGCCGCCTTCGGGAGGTTTTGTTTAGAAGTATCAAGTATAAGAGAGAAATTACCTGTTGACACTGCAAGCCGCTGACTACTACGAAAAACTATCGACAACCAATATTATGAAACGACCACCTTCGGGTGGTAATTCTTTTTTTACGGGTAGGAAAACGGGTATGAAGCGTGAGTCAACTAACAGAAACAATTTTTTAACAAAGTTAGCGGAAGCCCTTCCGCCTGATATTAAAAAACGGAAGGGGGTAAAGTTCGTCTATTAATTCTATAGGAAGTAAGAAATGTACTTTATTCCAAAAAAGCAAAAACCCCAGTGCGCCAACACTAGGGTTTTGGTTAACAGTTAAGGAGGGTTAACTATTAATGAATCAATCTGAGGAAAATGTTAGCACCAAACCCGGTATAAGTATAGAGGGTAAAATGAGTGAGAAAGACGCAGGTAGAGCTGCTGTAATCATGGCTTGGGGTAAAGCTATATCCCTAGTAATTGGTAGTGTTGCTGGAGCAATAACTGCTATTACGACTTTTTTTAAATATATATTTTAAAGCTATGAAACAAAACTTATGAAGCCGACTTATTTGAGATCGGCTTTTTATTGACTGTGCGCCTAAGGGCGCTTTTTTATTGTCTAAAGGAAACTTAAATGAACATCGAACAATACCTTGAAGAATTGATCAAACGTGAAGGCGGTTATGTAAATAACCCGGCAGATCGGGGCGGTGCAACCAAATACGGTATTACTGAAGCAGTTGCTCGAGCAAACGGATTTAAAGGAAACATGAAAGATTTGCCGCTTGATGTCGCCAAGTCTATTTATCGCAAAAACTATTGGACAGCTCCGCGTTTTGATCAGGTGAATACCGTTTCTTCAGCGGTAGCGGAGGAGTTATTAGACACAGGAGTAAATTGTGGTACTGGCTTTGCAAAACCTCTTTTACAGCGTGCACTAAACTTATTGAATAACCAGGGTAAAGCAGGTTGGCCAGATCTTACGGTCGACGGAATTTATGGACCTGCTACATTAAATGCTCTTAAAATTTATATGGCCAAACGTGGAAAAGATGGCGAGAAAGTATTAGTGCGAGTTCTTAATATCATGCAAGGCCAGCGCTACATTGAAATTTGTGAGCACAATCCAAGCCAAGAGCAGTTTTTCTATGGTTGGATCGCCAATCGAGTTGTTATATGAAAGTCTTTCATTGCAGACGATCAAAGATAGCTTTAACAATTACATTGCTGTGCATTCTATTTTCAGGATGCACAGCTCATACGATCAATAACAATGTGAGTGTTGGTATTTGTGTGAAAGCCCTCTGAGGAGAGCTTTTACAATTTATGCATTTTTTACATTACCTAACTGATTATTTTTACTAAAATAAATACATATTAAAATAGCAACTAATATTACTCCTGATGCTGCAAAACGGCTTAAGTCTAAACCTCCAGCGGAAAGGGGCTTATCTAGAAAGTCTCCAACTACAGCACCCAAAGGACGAGTTAAAATAAAAGTGCTCCAGAATAAAAATGTTCGTGAAACAGAAGTGAATTTATACAAAAACACCATCAATAAAATGAGTGCTGAGAAAAGAGCAATCCCGCCACTATAGCCTAATCCAATCGTATCTGCTGACCAGTCACCAAGAGCTGTACCCAAAGTTTGGCTAAAGGTAATTGTTAACCAATAAAAGACTTCTGATTTAGGTTTATTAACGGTATGAGGGGAGACGCTGCCTTCAACTTTATACCAACCCAATAATGAGACGATGACTAAGCCGAGGAGTAAGCTACTTCCTCCACTATAGCCAATACCTAAAGATCGAGTGACAAAGTCTGCTAATGTTGTACCAACAGTTGTACTCGCAATAATGGTAAACCAATATAAATATGGTTTATAACTTTTTGTCTTAATTTGACAGATCAATAAGATAATAAAAACTATGGCAAAAATAAAAGTACTAGTTAAATACCCAAGTTTCAATGACATTGAAAAACTATCTCCGCCAGTTTCACCAAAAGTAGTTGCGAAGATTTTAGTAATCCAGAATAGAAGGGTAACTTGGGGGACTTTAGTTATATACTCACTCATTTCATGACTTGAATTATTCATCTAAGAGTCTCAAATGATAAATTTATCAAACAATAAATTTTTAAAATTAAGATGAGCTTAAAGATTTGTTTTTAATAATATAGCTTTGTATTCTTATTGGTTACTAAGCTCATTTTTTAATTTCTATTTAAGTTTTACTAGCTAAGATTTCGAGTTTTTAATATTTAGTGGTTTTCAAATGCTAGTAAATTTTTTAAAATTCAAAGAGATATGTAATAATATTACACTATTAAATTTTAATTTGCTTTTATCTATCTGGCTAGGTTTATTTCTGAATATAGGTTTTTTTAAAAAAATCCATCAACTTACACCTTATAATGGTATTAAGTCAGTTCTTTTCTTAGGGGCGACATTAGTTATTTTAATAGCGGCATATAATTTAATTTTTCAATTAATAAATTGGAAATGGACTGCCAAAATCTTTGCAATTTTATTGATATTTATTGGTGGCTTTAGCTCTTATTTTGTAAACACATTGGGTATCATTATTTCACCCGACCAAATTCAAAATATGGTGCAGACCGATGTTTCGGAAGTTACCGATCTAATCTCTTTACGCTTTGTTTTATGGACAGTTTTTTTTGTTATTTTGCCCATTTTTTTAATTACTCAAGTTAAATTTAAACAAGAAAAAGCATCACGGTTGTTATTGAAGAAAGTATTCTCACTGGTAGCTTCATTTGCAGTGGTCGGTGTTTTACTTTTTACTTACTATGTCGATTTCGCTGCAATATTTCGTGAGCATCGTGATTTAAAAGGGATGATTTCACCGCAAAATAGTATTTCATCGCTTATGTCTTACTATCATAAGAAGGCTCCGAAGAAAAATCTGCCTCTTGTGATATATGGACAAGATGCTCATCAAGTTCAGCAAGTACAAAAGAACCTCCCTAAGTTAATGATACTTGTTGTAGGTGAAACGGCACGTGCCGAAAGTTTCTCTCTAAATGGGTATGCAAAAAATACGAATCCGGAGCTTTCTAAACAAGATATTTTCAACTTTTCGCAAGTGAGCTCATGCGGTACGGCGACAGCTGTTTCTGTGCCATGTATGTTCTCGGGTATGCCACGTGTAGATTATGATGAGCAATTAGCTAGTCACCGCGAAGGTTTATTAGATATTGCAAAACGTGCGGGTTACCAAGTGACTTGGATTGATAATAACTCGGGTTGTAAAGGTGCATGTGATCGCGTTGAACAATACCAGATTCCAGAAAACTTAAAGAAAAAATGGTGTAAAGATGGCGAATGTTATGATGACATTCTCATTGACAGCTTAAAGCAGTATTTGGCTACTATTGCCAAAGATGATGATCGTCCGCGTTTGATTGTTCTGCATCAAGTGGGTAGTCATGGACCTGCATATTACAAGCGTGCACCTGAGGCATATCAACCTTTTAAACCGACTTGTGATACTAATGCGATACAGGGCTGTTCGCAAACTGAATTGCTAAATAGTTATGATAATACAATTGTATATACAGACCATGTATTAAGCCAAATGATTAATACTCTAAAAGAAATATCAAAGTATCAGACAGGTTTATGGTATTTATCTGATCATGGCGAATCAACCGGAGAACATGGTTTATATTTACATGGTTCACCTTATGCAATCGCACCGAGCCAACAAACACATGTACCAATGATTATGTGGTTCTCTGAAAGTTGGAAACAACATAATCTTGCTCAAGTGAATTGTTTAAGCCAACAAACTAAACAAAAGTTAAGTCAGGATAATTTATTCCCAAGTTTGTTAAGTTTGCTGGATGTAAAAACTAAGGTAGTAAATAACAAACTTGATATGTTGAGCCAATGTAAATAAATATATTTTTAATTTATATAAAACGAAGCAAAATAGACTTGTTTCGTTTTATAAAATGTATTGGTTCGTAATTAGCACACATTTTAAGATCCCTCTAAAATTATTTAATAAACCTTCGTCAGCTATGCATCAAACTTACAACAATATAATTATTCTTAAAACCCAAAGACCACCCAGATTCTTTATAGAAAGGTTCACCATATTTAATTGTATGCTCGATATAAAAGTAAACCCAATATTTCATTTCTTAATTCTCAATTATTTAGTAAGTAATTTAATTTTTTCTAACCATTTTGCATATGCTTCAGTTTGCTGGGGTAGGTACTCATAATAATCATATGTGCCTTGTTCGCCAGACATTACATGGCCAATCATGAGTTGAGCCACATCACGCGATGTAAATGCACTGAAGTTAGTTCGTGCTGTTCTTCGTAGGTCATGAAGGGACCAATGCTTCATGTAAAAGTCATGATGTCGTCTTAGGCGTTCCATTAAGTAGGCTGGCAATGAATTTGAAGAACCATGGCTCATAGGGGTTGCTTCACTGTCATTAGTTAAGAAGTACTCACATGAGCTATAGTCGAAAGCTTCGACAATTAATGCCTCCATTTCAGGTAAAATAGGGCGAATGATTTCACGGCCAGTTTTCTTACCAGTCTTATTATTTACTACAGGAACAACCCATACTTTTCTTTTTAAATCGAAATCTGTCTTTTTAGCTTTTCTGAGTTCGCCATTTCTACAACCAAACATTAAACATAGTTTTAGGAAAATTTTGTTTTTAGGCAAAATATTTGATTCTTCAATAGCCATCAAAACCATTTTGATTTCTTCATCAGAAAGAAATCTGGTTCCTCTATTTCTCTCAATGCCCAAATCTTCCTTGGCATAAATGTCGGATAAAACATTTACTTCAAGTAACTGTCTTTTTTTAGCCCACTTAAGGACCTGTTTTGCATTCGTTAAAACCCGATCTGCGATAGAAGGTACTTCATCAGCTAGTTCTTCAAGTAAAGCTAACCATTGTTGCAATGTAATTCTGTCAACTGGTAAATCGCCAACTTCGGGAATTACGTGTTGCTCAAAGGTATTCTTAATTTGTTGGGCAGAAGTTTTCTTCTTCAGGCAATAACTTTCATACCAATCATTAAAAACTTCTTCAAATGTGCTTGCATCGATATATTTTTGCTGCTGTACACGAACTTCAACTTTAGGGTTCATTCCCTTATCTAATAGTGAACGCATTTCACTAGCTTTTACACGTGCATCTTTGAGAGAGATATGAGGGTAGGTACCAAGGTCTAAACGTTCAGCTTTTCCAGCAAAACGGTACCGAAGCTGAAAAACAATTTTACCTTTAGGTGAGACTCTGACACTCATTGAATCCCGATCTGCTATTTCTTCAACTTTATCACGTGCCTTGCCGTTATTAGCTTTCAGCCACACTTCAGTTAAAGCCATAGTCCACCTGTGTACATAATTTTGGTCGAGTAAGAGATAAGTGCGAATATGTACACGTATGTGTACATAATTGATGAGGCTTATTCTGTCCTAAAATGTCTTAGTATGTCTATATTAAAAATGGGGGAAATATTGAGAAATAAGGCTTTTATTGTAGTTTTTGTCTTAGTATGTCTTGGAGTGGCTAAATGGCATTAATTCTTTTGAACGATTAATGCCATAGTTGTTCCATATAAGCCATGACCCTGAGAGGCTTGTCAGGGTCAGTTACACAAAAAGTGAAGTCTTATTTTTGTTCAAGCCAAGCAGGTAATGCTGCCATAACTTGTCCAAACTTCTCGTTAAGTGGCGCGCCACCTTGTGCTAAGTCAGGTTTACCACCACCTTTACCACCTAACTCGGTCGCTAAATGTTTGATGATGTCACCTGCTTTTAGATTTGCAGTGTATTGTGACGCGACTGATGCAAGCAGGCTGACTTTGTCACCCTCTACACCTGCTAACACAATCACTGCGTTCTCTAATTTTGATTTTACACTGTCATGTAAGTTGCGAAGCGCTTTGGCATCAACACCCTGAACAGTAGTAATAAGCGTTTGACGACCAGCAATAGTTTGAACTTGGTCAATCAAATCAGCCGCTTGGAAGTTTGCCAATTTTTGGTTGAGTTGTTCAATCTGCTTTTGTAATGCAGAAACCAATTCTACATTAGCTTGTACACGCTCAACCGTTTGGTCTTTCTGTGCTTTTAATAAGCTATTAATGTGCTGGATATCATGATCAGCTTTTTGTACTACTTCTAATGCTTTAGTACCGGTCACTGCTTCAATACGACGTACGCCTGCAGCTACGCCACCTTCAGAAGTGATTTTGAATAAACCAATATCACCTGTACGTTTTACGTGAATACCGCCACAAAGTTCGATTGAGAAGTTTTTCTCGTCAATGACTGAGCCCATAGAGAGTACACGAACTTCATCACCGTATTTTTCACCGAACAACATCATTGCGCCTTTTGCTTTCGCAGTTTCAATGTCGAGTAGTTCAGTTGTTACGGCAGTATTTGCAATGATTTCAGCATTTACGAGACGTTCAACTTGTTGTAGTTGTTCAAATGACACAGGTTGGTCATTTGCAAAGTCAAAACGTAAGATATCACTTGCAACCAAAGAGCCTTTTTGTTGTACATGCGAACCTAAAATTTGACGAAGGGCAGCATGCAACAAGTGAGTTGCTGAGTGGTTACGCGCAGTAGCTTCACGAATGTCTGCTTTAACAATCGCTTCTACATTTTGATTGGTTTTAAGGTTACCAACAGTCACAATACCTTGATGAACAAAGGCACCACCAGACTTTTTCGTATCCTGAACTTCAAAAATACCTGTTTCGTTTTTGAAGATACCAGTATCACCAATCTGACCACCGCTTTCAGCATAGAAAGGAGTTTGGTTTAAAACGATAAGTGCTTCGTCGCCTTCAGAAACTTCATCAACTTGTACGCCATCTTTATAGATCGCTACAATCTGGCCTTGACCGGTTGTGTTGGTATAACCGTCGAACTGAGTTTCGCCTTCAACTTTTACAATGTTGTTATAGTCAACAGCAAATTTACCAGCATCACGCGCACGTTGACGCTGGGCAGCCATTTCAACTTCAAAACCTGCTTCATCAATAATAAAGCCACGTTCACGTGCAATATCAGCAGTTAAATCTGTTGGGAAACCATAAGTATCGTAAAGTTTAAATACAATCGCACCCGGAATAGTTTTATCTTTTAACTGAGCAAGTTCACCTTCAAGAAGTTTTAAACCTTGCTCTAAGGTTTTAGCAAACTGTTCTTCTTCACGAATTAAGGTTGCTTCAATGACTTCACGGCGAGCTTCTAACTCAGGATAAGCCTGTCCCATCACTTCAATTAATGGTTGCAACATTTTGTAGAAGAACGTACCTGTTGCGCCAAGCTTGTTACCGTGACGGACAGCACGGCGGATAATACGACGTAATACATAACCACGTCCTTCATTACTTGGGTTTACACCATCAGCAATTAAGAAGCAGCAAGAGCGGGCATGGTCTGCAACTACACGTAAAGAAGGCTGACCTTCATCTTCAATACCAATGATGTTTGCAGCAGCTTTTAATAAGTGTTGGAACAGGTCAATGTCATAGTTTGAATTAACATGTTGCAATACGGCAGAAATACGCTCTAAGCCCATACCTGTATCTACAGAAGGAGCAGGGAGTGGGTGAAGTACGCCATCAGCAGTACGGTTAAACTGCATGAAAACGTTGTTCCAGATTTCAATGAAACGGTCACCGTCTTCTTCAGGTGAACCAGGTAAACCACCCCAAATGTGTTCACCGTGGTCGAAGAAAATTTCTGAACATGGACCGCAAGGACCTGTATCACCCATTGCCCAGAAGTTATCTGATGCGTATTTTTCGCCTTTGTTATCACCAATACGGATAATACGTTCTGGTGCTAGGCCGATTTCTTTATTCCAGATGTCATAAGCTTCGTCATCAGTATGGTAAACCGTGACATAAAGTTTATCTTTCGGTAAAGCAAGCCATTGTTCGCTAGTTAAAAATTCCCATGCGAACTTGAGAGCATCACGTTTGAAATAGTCACCAAATGAGAAGTTACCCAACATTTCAAAGAATGTATGGTGACGAGCTGTATAACCAACATTATCTAAATCGTTATGTTTACCGCCTGCACGTACACATTTTTGTGATGTTGTTGCACGTACATAATCACGTTTTTCAAGACCTAAAAAACAGTCTTTAAACTGGTTCATCCCAGCATTTGTAAATAATAAAGTTGGGTCGTTGGCAGGAACAAGAGAACTCGATGCAACACGTGTATGCCCTTGCGTTTCAAAGTAGCGCAAAAATGCTTCACGAATTTCAGCAGATGTCATTAAACGAGTACTCACAACCAAGTCACTCCATATTTTCGAATTTGGCTAAAAGCATCACCACAAGTTTATTTGTTCATAAAACTCGCATGTGATACGGGGCTTATTTTTAAAAAACGCTAAATTGTAACGGAAAAACCCCACCGAACCAACGATTTTAGAGGGAATATCTTACAAAACTGTGATTTGGCTAAAAATCTATATTCAATTAGCCATGACGTGTTTTACTATATGCCTTCTTTCGCTTCTCGTTTTGTAGATAAGGATAGGTCATGCAACGTATCGCCATTAATGGGTTTGGCCGGATTGGACGTAATGTTTTACGTGCCTGGTTTGAGAGCCCGAAACAATTTCATTTTGAAATCGTGGCGATTAACGATATAGCAGATGTACATACACTGGTACATTTATTCAAATATGACTCAACCCATGGTCGTTTTAATGGCAAGGTTGATATCACCATTGAAAATGAAAAGATTTATTTAAATATTCAATCTAACCAGAGACTCTTAAAGGTTGAAGTTTTGCAGCAAAAACAGCCAGAACTTTTACCGTGGGCAAGTTTAAAAATTGATGTTGTACTTGAGTGTACAGGTTTATTCCGCTCCCATGCTGATGCTACCCGCCATTTAGAAGCAGGGGCTAAAAGGGTCATTATTGGCGCTGCGCCTTTTGATCATGTTGATGCTGCAATTGTTTATGGTGTTAACCATGCTGATGTGAAAGCGACTGATCAGATTATATCGAGTGTGTCATGTACGACACAGGCTTTAGTTCCACTGGTTAAAATCATTGATGATGCATTTGGCATAGAAACAGCGCTTATGACCGAAATTCATGCGGTAACAGCAGATCAGTCTGTGCTTGATCATGCGCATCGTGATTTGCGTCGTGCTAGAGCTTCTGGACAAAACATTATCCCGACTACTTCTAGTGCGCTTGGTGCTTTAAAGCGTGTGATGCCAAAAATGGAAGACCGTATTGATGGTTACTCAATTCGGGTACCTACCATTAATGTAGCGGCAATTGATTTAACGTTTATCGCGCAATCTCCAATTACGGTCCATCATATTAATGAATTGCTGATTAAAGCATCTCAAACAGATTATGCAGAAATTATGGCTGTAACAGATGAACCATTAGTTTCAAGTGATTTTAATCATTCGCCCTATTCACTTATTGTTGATTTAACTCAAACCATGGTTGTTGGACATCAAGCCAAAGTATTTGCTTGGTATGATAATGAATGGGGCTATGCAAATCGTTTATTGGATTTGTGTGATTCTTTCAAAAGTTAAATTTGGTTAATTGGAAACCGGGTGATAGTTCAGTTATTGCCCCATTCTTTGGTCTAAGAAC
Source organism: Acinetobacter sp. BD54 (assembly GCF_044778325.1). Classification (NCBI taxonomy): domain Bacteria; kingdom Pseudomonadati; phylum Pseudomonadota; class Gammaproteobacteria; order Moraxellales; family Moraxellaceae; genus Acinetobacter; species Acinetobacter sp. BD54. The sequence continues at coordinate 24,316 of NZ_JANJEP010000002.1, forward strand.
TTTTATTGATAATGGAAGTCAAAAACAATAAGTCTTTGAATATTATTTTTAATTCATAGAGTCTACTTTTTGACTTTAGAGTTTATTAAGAAAGATTTATGCAAATTGTCAGGTGCATGGCACAAAGTATCATGCTACACTAAGAGAAATCGGGTGTGTTCCCGATTTTTTTATGTGGGGTCGTTCCACGTTGATCAGATTTTAGGCTTGAAATATGACCATTTCAGAGACATGGTTGCTGCCTGACGGGGTAGCAGATGTATTGCCGGAACAGGCGCAAGTCATTGAAAAACTTCGCCGTGAAGCTATAGATTTCCTCGCAGTACGAGGTTATCAACTGGTATATACACCATTTATCGAATACATCGAATCGTTGTCTTCATTATCAGAATCAAATCAAGACCTGGATTTAGTAACTTTTAAGGTGATTGACCAGCTTTCAGGCCGTTTACTCGGTATCCGTGCTGATATGACACCGCAAGTTGCACGTATTGATGCACATGTAAGACCTGTTGAAGGTGTTGCACGTTACTGTTACGCAGGGACTGTATTACATACAAAACCACAAAATTTCAATGCGACTCGCGCACCTTTACAATTAGGCGCAGAGTTATATGGGCACGATAGTATTGAAGCTGATGTCGAAATGGTCGACGTAATGCTTGGTCTAATTGAAAATGCCTATACTTTGCAAGGCGCACATTTAGACTTAGGGCATGTAGGTCTATTTCGTAGCTTAGTAAAATATGCTGGTCTTTCTAAAAATGAAGAGCATGAGTTATCTGATCTTTATCAAAGAAAAGCATTACCTGAGTTAGCTGAATTTACCCAAAATTTAAATATGGGTTCAGATTTCTATGCACTTGGCCGTTATGCAAGTGATTTAGATGCCTTACAAGCGCATTTAAGTGCAGATATTTTAAAAGATGCTGAATTTGATGCTGCATTAAATGCACTTAAAACCACTCTCGAACAGATTAAAAACCGTTGGCCAGCACTTAATGTTGGAATTGACGTGGTTGAACTTCGCAGTTACCACTACCACACTGGTTTGATGTATGCAGTTTATGCACCAAATCGTGCCGCACCTTTAGCGCAAGGTGGCCGTTATGATGGTATTGGGGAACACTTCGGTCGTGCACGTCCGGCTACCGGTTTTAGTTGTGATTTATATGCTTTAGGTGCGAACCAGTTTGCCGAAATCGAAACTGTAGTGGCACCTAAAGGTACAGAAGCTGATTTACTTAAAGCAATTGCGAATGCGCGTTCAGAGGGTTTACGTGTAGTTCAATTGTTAGGTAATGATGATTTAAGTTCTATTCCTTATGCAACACATCAATTGGTATTGCAAAACGGACAATGGAATATTGAAAAGATTTAAACGCCAGCAGTAAGTTTTTTACTGATGGTTTCCAATTTTAACAGCATGATGTAATGAGGCTATTATGGGCAAAAATGTTGTGGTACTTGGTACCCAATGGGGCGACGAAGGTAAAGGTAAAATCGTCGACCTGCTCACAGATCAGGCGGCTGCGGTAGTACGTTATCAAGGCGGACATAACGCAGGTCATACTCTTGTCGTAGGTGGTAAAAAGACTGTATTACACCTCATTCCATCAGGCATTTTACGTGAAAACGTATTGTGCTTAATTGGCAATGGCGTGGTGCTTTCACCAGCAGCATTAATTGAAGAAATGGGAATTTTGGAAGCTGAGGGTGTTCCGGTTAAGGAGCGTCTACGCATTTCTCCAAACTGTCCACTTATTTTGCCTAACCACATTGCTCTTGATCAGGCACGTGAGAAGAAACGTGGTAACGCTAAAATCGGTACTACAGGTCGTGGTATCGGTCCTGCGTACGAAGATAAAGTTGCGCGCCGTGCAGTGCGTGTTGCTGACCTTGTTCGTGGTGGTGCAGCGTTAGAAGAAAAACTAGCCGAAATGCTAGAGTTACATAACTTCCAATTGACTCAGTTCTACGGTGTAGAAGCGGTTAAATTTGAAGACGTATTGGCTCTTTGCAACCAATGGCGTGAAGTTCTTGCTCCATTAGTGATTGACGTAACTAAAGTATTACATGACTACCGCAAAGAAGGTAAGGCTGTAATGTTTGAAGGCGCTCAAGGTTCACTTCTAGACATCGACCACGGTACTTATCCGTATGTTACCAGCTCAAATACAACTGCTGGTGGTGTAAGTTCTGGTTCAGGTATGGGTCCTTTACATCTTGATTATGTATTAGGTATTACGAAAGCTTATACAACACGTGTAGGTGCTGGTCCGTTCCCAACTGAATTGGTTTACGATGCTGCGAGTGATTCTGGTGACCCAATTGGTAAACATTTGGGTACTGTGGGTCATGAGTTCGGTGCTTCTACTGGTCGTCAACGTCGTTGTGGTTGGTTTGATGCTGAAATCTTACGCCGCTCTGTAGATGTAAACTCACTTTCAGGTATTTGCTTAACTAAACTTGACGTTTTAGATGGTTTAGAAGAAGTGAAAATCTGTGTGGGTTATGAAAATACAGATTCAGGTTGTGTAGGTTCTTCTGATGCGGTTTCCTTCGAATGCTTGAAGCCAATTTATGAAACTATGCCAGGTTGGAGCGAGTCAACTGTTGGTTTAACGAGCATTGACCAATTACCTGCAAATGCTTTGGCTTATGTAAAACGTATTGAACAATTAATCGAATGTCCGATTGATATCGTTTCAACTGGTCCAGACCGTGCAGAAACAATCATTTTACGTCATCCATTCTCTGCGTAATTCGCAAAGATAAAAATAGCCTCCTAAAAGGGGGCTTTTTTATACCCTACTAAAGTGCAGTTTTGGTTTGGTTCGATTCAGATTAAAACATGATATATAGTTCAGGAATCATAGGCTCAGGATGAAGCTGCAACCCACTATTTCAAAAACCATTTTTTATTCTTTTTTATTTGCTATAGGTGGTTCACCCACATTAGCAATGCTGATTATTTATGGTCAAAATTATAATCCGGACTTCTTCATGACGGCATTTATGAGTCTTTCTGTCCTGATAGCTTGTGTCCTCATCCCTGTTGTTCTCATACAAAACAGTTATTTACTCTGGAAGAGGAAAAATCCTAATCTTGAAGAGAAAGTTAAGACTTTAAGTCACGTTTATCTTGGTTTAAACATAATATGTTTAATATTCTGGATTTATTTGATGACTTTATCTAATTGACCGTTACATAAATACTATGATCGTGAAGAAATGAGAGATTTAAAGCGTGAGTGGTATTTCTTATAATAAGTGCAAAAGAATAAACAGTTTTTTAACGATTTAGGTGACCCATGTTAATGAATAAAAAGTTCGTTCTAAGCTTGTGCGCAGCAGGTGCAGTAACAATTTCTGGTTGTGCCACAATGGCTGATATGGCAGGTGCAGATACCGCAACCTTAAATGCTCAATCTGCACAAAGTTTCAATAAAATGGTGCAGGAAGCGCGTGGTAAAGGTGCTTTAGATACAAGCTCAAGTACCTATAACCGTATTAATGCGGTTTTTAACCGTTTAAAACCTTATGCGAATCAAATGAATCAGACAGGCCAGCCATTTAGTTGGCAATTGGCTGTATTGAAGTCAGATACGATTAACGCTTACGTTGCACCTGGTGGCAAGGTCGTGTTTTATACAGGTATTGTAAATAAACTGAACTTGACTGATGCTGAAATTGCAGCAGTTATGGGCCATGAAATGACTCACGCCTTGGAAGAGCATGCAAAAAGTAAAATTGGCGCACAAGCTTTAACTGATTTAGCGTTAAATATTGGCTTAAGTCAGATTAATGGTGGTAATGTGAGTCAACTAGGCGCGGCTGCGGCTCAGTTAGGCACGCAAGTAGGTGTAGGTCTGCCATATTCTCGTAGTTTGGAAAGCCGTGCTGACCAAGGTGGTTTAATGCTAATGGCGCGTGCAGGTTATAACCCAAATGCAGCGATTACGCTTTGGGAAAAAATGAACAAGCTTGAAGGCAGTGGATCATCTTTCTTGTCTACTCACCCATCAAACGCTCAACGTATTAATGACATGCGTAAGAATTTACCTGCGGCATTAGCTATTTATAATGGTCGTAAGTAAGTTTTAACACTTATAGAACTGATGTTAAAAACGGATGCTTGAGCATCCGTTTTTGTTTTTAAGGAGCAGGATTAGGCTGTTGTATATGAATAGCCTCAATGCCTTGTAAAATCTCTGGTGAAAGCTCGATTTCAAAAGCTTGGATATTTTCTTTGAGCTGATCTAAATTGGTTGCACCAATAATTGTACTCGTCACAAAAAATTGCTGCTTAATAAAAGCCAGAGCCAATTGAGTCAGGCTTAAACCATGCTTTTCAGCAAGCTGTGCATATTGTTCAGTTGCCCATTCACTTTGCGGATTGCTGTATCTGCTAAAGCGAGGGAAGAGTGTAACGCGGGCATTGGCTGGTCGAGCCCCATTTCTAAATTTGCCAGTTAAATAACCAAAAGCAAGAGGAGAGTATGCAAGTAAACCTACACCCTCATATTTGGCAATTTCTGACATACCGATTTCATAGGTGCGATTAAGCAGACTATACGGATTTTGCACACTCACAAATTTACTCACACCTAAATTTTCAGCAAGCTGAAGAAACTTCATGGTGCCCCACGGTGTTTCATTAGATAAGCCGATATAACGAATGCGACCTCGATTAATCTCTTTTTGGAGAGCGAGTAATGTTTCTTCTAAGGGAGTAGTATCGTAATCATTTTGGGCTTGCTGATTACCATAAGCGAGTGTTCCAAAGAAGTTGGTATGGCGTTCAGGCCAATGTAATTGATAAAGATCTATATAATCAGTTTGTAAGCGTTTGAGAGAGCCATCAATTGCTTGTGAAATATGTTCACTATTAAACTTGGTATGGCCTTCTCGAATATGTGTTCCACCAAAACCAGGACCTGCAATTTTTGAAGCAAGGAATACTTTATCGCGCTGACCATGCTGTGCAAACCAATTGCCTAAGATGGTTTCGGTTGCTCCATATGTTTCTGGCTTAGGAGGCACGGAATACATCTCTGCCGTATCCCAAAAATATAAACCGTGTTCTAAAGCATAATTGAGTTGTTCGAAAGCTTCTTGTTGAGTATTTTGCTCACCAAATGTCATGGTACCTAAGCAAATTTCAGGAAGGTTAATGCCAGTGTGACCAAGTGGTTTAAATTGCATACTGCGAAATCCTTAAGAAATTTTAAGTTAGCCTAACGGAGAATATGTATTCAACTTAAATCATAAAAACAGAATAGTTTGTAAGCTTTGTGTATTAACTCATTGTTGCATATAAAAAAAGCAAACCGAAGTTTGCTCTTTATTCAATAATTACGAGTAATTATTCTTCGTCATCATAGTCTTCGTCAGTGACTGGGGTTTCTTCTAATGAAGTATCAAAAATTAGAATAGCTTTACCGTCAGTTTGAATCATACCTTGATCTTCTAAGGTCTTTAATACACGGCCAACCATTTCTCGCGAACACCCGACAATGCGTCCAATCTCTTGTCGAGTAATACGAATTTGACGGCCATTCGGCAAGATCATTGCTTCTGGTTGTGAAGATAGGTCGATTAAGCAACGCGCAATACGACCTGACACATCAATAAATGCAAGATCGGTCATTTTACGAGTTGTATTTTTTAAACGACGAACGAGTTGCGCGAAAACGGCATAGCTGAGATCTGGATACTGTTTGCTCAGTTCGTGGAAGTTGTCATATGAAATTTCTGCAATTTCACAGACATCACGGGTACGAACTTCAGCTGTACGTTGAGGGTTCGGTTCGAAAAGCCCCATTTCCCCAAAGAAGTCACCAGGATTCAAATATGCCACAACAATTTCACGTTCATCGTCTTCACGTAAAATAATTGAAACTGAGCCTTTTAAAATTAAATATAAAGATTTTGACTCTGTTCCGGCATCAACAATTGTGGTTCGTTTTGGATATCTGTTGATGTGAGCACGTTTTAACAATGCTTTAACGGATTCAGGTAGTTGCCCCGGAGATAAAGCATCTGTGCTGAGTTGTGAAAAATTTGAAGTCATGCTTGATATGTTCCGAATAGGGTAAACAATTCACACAAGCTCGAGATGAGCTATTACACAGAAGAGATGAAATTCCTTATCAACTCATTTTATGTTAGTGTACAAAACAAGGGTCTGTTGACATTTCACAGATGGTTGCGACATAAGACAATTTTTCTGGACGTTACGAAGCAAGAACTATGGAATTTAGTCATTCTAAATCAATAGAGCTTAACAACGAAACGAACAAAAAATCTGGCCTTGCGCTGCATCAAAGATGCTTTAATTGCACCTCAGATTCCGGCTGAAATTTAACAAACTTTATTACAAAACTGGACAAAGGATTGCCCTTGTCTGTGTTTTGCGTTTTATTTGGATTAATTTTTAGCTATTACGCAATCCATAGATGAAATGTCAACAGACCCTGCTTAAATTTATAATTTTTTTTGGGTAGTTGCAATGCAAACAAGTGTACATTGGCTAGAGAATGTTGCTTTTGAAGCGAAATCAGAGAGCGGTCATAGTGTAGTGATGGATGGCTCACCTGAGTACGGTGGTGAAAACCGTGGACCACGTCCTATGGAGTTGATATTAATGGGACTTGGTGGGTGTGCTTCGTTTGATATTGTGACTATTTTAAAGAAATCCCGTCAAGATGTGACGAATGTCGTATGTCAGCTTAAAGCTGAGAGAGCAGATGCAATTCCGGCAGTTTTCACCAAGATCCATTTACACTTTGTAGTGACAGGTAAAGCTGTAAAAGAAAAACAGGTCGCAAAAGCAGTAGAGCTATCAGCTGAGAAATATTGTTCAGCAAGTAAAATGCTTTCAGATGGTGGCGTAGAAATTACTCACGATTTTGAAATTATTGAAGCAGCGTAATTTTATTTGTGAATGCCTAAAAAATAAAAAGCTAACAGTCATGTTGGCTTTTTTTATGATAAGAATAATTAAAAAATAAAAGGAGAGTTAAGTGAATATCCGTTTAGCACAATGGGAAGATACCGAGACCATATGTTATTTACTTAAACAAATGGGATATTCACAGCCTTTAAAAGTAGTTCAAGAACAATTTCAAATACTAAGTAAAGATCCTAATGCGATTACGTTGGTCGCAGCTGACGATTTAAAAGTGTATGGAGTTTTATCGCTTTATTTTATTCCACAAATTGCCTTACAAGGTGAGTTTGCCAAAATATGTTATCTGTGTGTTGACGAGAAGATGCGTAGTAAAGGAGTGGGACATTTGCTTGTGCAAGAAGCAGAACGGTTAGCAAAGCAACGTGGTTGTGACCGAATGGAACTTCATTCGGGGATACAAAGACCTTTGGCACATCAATTTTACCTAAGAGAAGGCTATGTCGAAGCGCCAAAGTACTTTCGTAAAGCTTTAAATTAATGAGTCGTAGTTAGAAAAAGTTGAGGGTCTACCCGTGCATTGTTAAGGCTCATTCCCCAATGTAAATGAGGGCCTGTGACACGTCCTGTTTTACCGACTAGACCTAAAGTTTCCCCTTGACGAATATGCTGGCCTTTTTCTACTTTTATCTCGCTTAAATGGCAAAACATACTAATTAAGCCTTGGCCGTGATCGATTAATACAGTTTGTCCATTAAAAAAATAATGACCTGTTTGAACGACTACACCGTCTGCTGGAGCAATTACTTTTTGGCCTATTGGTGCTGGAATGTCTAGACCTGAGTGTGGAGCACGTTCTTCACCATTAAAAAAGCGTTTTCTTCCAAAAGAATTGGTAAATTTACCCGAAGTTGGGCGTATAAATTTTGGTAAGGCTTGCCACGAACTTTGCGTAAATGAACTATATACATCATTTTGTTCTTTAGCTTCTTGAGCGTAACGATCTAATTGACTTTGATTGGGATTTACATAGTCTTGATTGGTAACTTTAAGGCGTTGCTCAGCATATGGATAAGATTTAACTTCTATTTGAATAGGGGCTTTATTGGTATCGAGTTGAACACTACCAAGTGGAGTAGATAACGGAATGCCGAAAACAGCATAACGCTGCTGTCCTTCTTGGCTAATTAAAACCGGTTTGTGTTGAAAAGTGACCTGAGTAATATCCGAAGTTAAAGGAATAACTGCAATACCACCGGGTCTTCTTGAATCTTGGGGTAACTCCGCCATTGCTAGAGTCGAGCTGAAAAGACAAGTTGTTAATATAATATGTTTTAAGCGCATTTTTAATTTCAAAAAAAGGATGGAATTGGCAAGATAAATTAATTCTTAATTCGGGAATTCTCAATGAAGTCTTTGTGAAGACCATAAAATAGATGAGAGTAAATATAAATATTCAAGATATTTAATAAAATGTAGCCGAAGTGTACTTGAAATATATACAAAACAAACCCATATTATAATCGAGTTTTACTCGCAGTATTTTTTATAACTTAATGAAAAATATATAAAAATTTATTTGAAATCCGAAAAAGTGTTCCCATCTATTACACAAGTACGAATTTGTTGTGAGGAATAACAAGAATGCGATTTGAAAAATTTACGAACCGCTTGCAGCAAGCCCTCTCAGATGCTCAATCCTTAGCGATGGGTAAAGACCATACAGCTATAGCAGGTATTCATATTTTGAGTACTTTATTGGAAGAGCCGTCCAATATTAGTTTGTTGCAACAAGCAGGTGCACGGTTACCTGAACTTAAACAAAAGCTAGAGCAGGCTTTAAAAGATGCTCCGACTATTGCTAACCCGACGGGCGATGTCAATTTAAACCCAGAAGCAGTTAAAGCACTCAACTTGGCAGATCGATACGCGCAAAAAGCTGGCGATGAATTTTTGTCAACTGACTGGGTTTTATTGGGCTTGGCAGAAACTGGTGAAACAAAAAATATTTTAAGTGCCGTAGGTGTAACTCCCGACAGCTTACGCAAAGTAATTGAAAATATTCGAGGTAGTGACAAAGTCATGAGTAATAATCACGAAGACCAACGTGACTCACTTAATAAATATACGATTGATTTAACCGAGCGGGCTTTATCGGGGAAACTTGATCCGGTGATTGGGCGTGATGATGAGATCCGCCGTACCATTCAGGTCTTGTCACGCCGTACTAAAAATAACCCAGTACTCATTGGTGAACCTGGGGTAGGTAAAACCGCTATTGTTGAAGGTTTGGCACAACGTATTGTCAATGGTGAAGTACCAGAAGGCTTAAAGAATAAACGTGTTTTATCGTTAGATTTAGGTTCATTGCTTGCTGGTGCTAAGTATCGTGGTGAGTTTGAAGAACGTTTAAAAGCTGTTTTAAAAGATTTGGCGAAACACGAAGGCGAAATCATCTTATTCATTGACGAGTTACATACACTCGTTGGTGCTGGTAAAGGTGACGGCGCGATGGATGCAGGTAATATGTTAAAACCTGCGTTGGCTCGTGGTGAGTTGCGCTGTGTGGGTGCAACAACCTTAGATGAATATCGCCAATACATTGAAAAAGATGCAGCCTTGGAGCGTCGTTTCCAAAAAGTGCTGGTCGATGAACCAAGTGTAGAAGATACCATTGCGATTTTACGTGGTTTGAAAGAAAAGTATGCGACTCACCATGGCGTACAGATTTTAGACTCAGCGATTATTGCTGCGGCGAAAATGTCTCATCGTTATATTACAGACCGTCAATTACCAGACAAGGCGATTGACCTGATTGATGAGGCAGCTTCTCGTATTAAGATGGAAATCGATTCTAAGCCAGAAGCACTTGATAAACTTGATCGCCGTTTAATCCAGTTGAAAATGCAATTGGAAGCGGTGAAAAAAGATGAAGACGCAGGCAGTAAGGCCGAAGTTACTCATCTTGAAAAACAGATCGCTGAAGTCGAGAAAGAATACAACGATTTGGAAGAAGTGTGGAAAGCTGAGAAAACACTGGTAGAAGGCACTAAACAAGCTCAGGTTGAACTTGATAAAGCACGTATTGCTTTTGAAAAAGCTCAGCGTGAAGGCGATTTGGCAGAAGCAGCACGTTTGCAATATGGCGTAATTCCAGAGCTTCAAAAACAATTGGAGCAAGATGAAGTTGCTGAAGAAAACGAAGAGCCAAAACTCATTCGTACAAAAGTAACTGAAAATGAAATTGCCGAAGTCGTTAGTGCTGCAACAGGTATTCCGGTTGCTAAAATGATGCAAGGCGAGCGTGAAAAACTCCTTCATATGGAAGAGTTCTTACATGACCGTGTTGTAGGGCAAGATGAAGCAGTCGTTGCGGTATCGAATGCTGTTCGCCGTTCACGTGCCGGTTTGTCTGACCCGAATCGTCCTAGCGGATCATTCTTGTTCTTAGGACCCACAGGTGTTGGTAAAACTGAGTTGACTAAAGCTTTAGCTAACTTCTTGTTTGACAGTGATGATGCCATGATTCGTATTGATATGAGTGAATTCATGGAGAAACATTCTGTCAGCCGTTTAGTTGGTGCGCCTCCGGGTTACGTAGGTTACGAAGAGGGCGGGGTTTTAACCGAAGCTGTTCGCCGTAAACCATATAGCGTAGTATTGTTTGATGAGGTTGAAAAAGCGCATCCAGATGTCTTCAATATCTTGCTACAAGTGTTAGACGATGGACGCTTAACCGACTCACAAGGTCGTGTAGTGGACTTTAAAAACACGGTTATTGTGATGACATCGAACTTGGGTTCACAAGATGTACGTGAACTTGGTGAAGGTGCAACTGATGATGAAGTGCGTACTATTGTAATGAATGCGGTAAGTCAGCATTTCCGTCCGGAGTTTATTAACCGGATTGATGAGCTGGTGATTTTCCATTCACTCAAAAAAGCACAGATTCGTGGCATTGCCGATATTCAGTTGGACCGCTTACGCTCACGACTTGTTGATCGTGATATGAGTTTAACTGTAGATGACAGTGCATTTGACTTATTGATTGACGCTGGTTTTGATCCTGTATACGGAGCGCGTCCATTGAAACGTGCAATTCAACAACAGGTTGAAAATACACTAGCTCAAAAAATCTTGTCAGGTGACTTTGTTGCGGGTGATACCATTTTAGTTAAAGGCGAAAATGGTCACTTAGTGTTTGATAAGCTGAAACTCAGCTAAGTTTTTTCTGCTAAAACCGAAAAGAGAATATGGAAACATATTCTCTTTTTTTATATTTAACTTTTATGCTGATTTGAAGATATAAGCGCAATAATTGAGTCTGCTACTTTCTGTGTGAGAGTTTTAAGTTTTTGTTCGGCATGACCTGATAAAAAATAATGATAATGATAAATATGTCCTAGATAAGAAATACAAATAAAGAAAGTACCTACAGGTTTTTCCGTAGTTTCACTTCCGCCAGGTTTTAATAAACCTGTGCAGCTCACAACAATGTCAGCTTGTTGAAATAGGGTTTGACCAAGCCTGCACATTTCTTCAGTTACTTGTGGCGATTCTGCTGTGTAGGTTTCAATTAACTTTGGATCAACTTTTAAAACACTGATTTTAATACTGGGGTCATAACTGACTAACCCACCCAGTAAAATATCAGCACCACTATTTTTATGAATCGAAAACTGACTGGTTAAGTAACCTGAACTGGCACTTTCAATAAACGCGACTTTAAGTAAACGGTCTTCTAATAACTGACAGCATTGCTGAAGCATTATTCCACCTCGTATGGTGTTTATTTATGAATAAATCTAACTACAAATAAATTATAAAATCACGTTAAGTGATCTAAGGATCTGGTTCAAGTCTAAGATAAAAATCTATAAAACTATTTGAATATTCACAAAAAGCCTGTGAAGAATTTCAGGTTTTAAAATGATCAATGCTAATTATCGGGAAGTTTCTTTATAACATTGCGACAAGGTTAAAAACTTGTTAGTTTGATTCGATATAACAAACAATAACAATTTTAGGATGAACATGATGAACAATAAGCAAGGGTGTGTGCTGGGAATTTTAAGTTGTATAGCGGTATTACCGACGAATCTATGGGCTGCGCAGCCTATGAATGAAAGTGCGCTTGCAACTCAAACAGGAGCAGTAACGGCAGCTCTACCCGTAATTATTGCGAAAGCTCAAGATGATGCGAAGAAGCCAGAAATAGAGCAACGTCAAGTTCGGCAAACACTAGGGGATAACTATTTACAGCAGGTTCGATGGAATTCACTGCGCACAAGTGTGTTATCACCTTATCAAGAACAAAAGCAAAATCAGGTCATTGATGGAAAAGAGAAGAAAAAGTTAGAAATGGTTGCTCTGCCAGAAAGAGCTGATCGTTTTACGCGTTATGATTTTGAGTCAAAGAATGTACATGGTGAAGTTATCATTACCGTGAAGTAATGATAACTTCCTTTTTCAAATTCAGATTAACTTAATCCAGGATGTTGAATTTTCCATGCACGGTGGATTTTTTGATTACGTTTAAAATCGGGTCCAATCGTTTCAGAAGTAATTTCTTCAACGTCATATAAAGCCTCGATCTCTTCATCCATCTCAAAACCACGATAGTTATTTGAGAAGTAAAGTGTACCTTCACTTGTTAAGCGGTTCATTGCACGTTTAATCAAAGAGACGTGATCGCGCTGCACATCAAAAGTACCGTGGAACTTTTTAGAGTTAGAGAATGTTGGCGGATCAATAAAAATAAGATCATATTGTTCATGACCTTCTTTTAACCATTCAAAACAGTCACTTGCAAAGAACATATGCTGTTCGTCTGCATGATCTACCGTTAAACCGTTTAAAACGAAGTTTTCTTTTGACCAGCTCAAGTAAGTATTAGATAAATCTACACTGGTTGTACTTGCAGCGCCGCCTAAGGCCGCGTGTAAGCTGGCTGTCGAGGTATAACTATAAAGATTTAAGAAGTGCTTACCACGTGCTTCTTGAGCAATACGTAAACGCATTTGACGGTGGTCAAGGAACAAACCAGTATCAAGGTAGTCAGTTAGGTTCACTAAAATTTTAGCTTTACCTTCTTGCACGATGAAACGTTTATTGGCTGTACTTTGTTTGGTGTACTGATTGGTACCAGTTTGACGCGCACGTGTTTTAATAAAGATTGCATCGCGATTTAATCCTGTTACCGCACGAATAGCAGCAAGCGCTAAGTTGAAACGTTTTTTTGCTTTTTCAGGATCAATCTTTTTAGGTGGTGCATATTCCTGAACATGTAAACGGTCGCCGTATAAGTCTACAGCAAGGTTAAAGTCAGGGAGGTCTGCATCGTATAAACGTAAGCAATAGATATTTTCTTTGGTTGCCCACTTTTTCAAGGCAGTCATGTTCTTTTGCAAACGGTTAGCAAAGTCTTGAGCTTCTTCCATTTCAACAGGTTGAGCTTGCCAGTTTACCAAGAATGGTTGAGTGACTTTTTCAGGTTTAACTGTACCGAAACGAACATAAATCGGTAATTTACCATTCATTAAGCGTAATGTTTCTGGTGCTTCAAATGCTAAAACATCCGCTTGTTCAATTTGTGCGGCAATGATTGCTGCATATTGATTTGGGAAGTTCTTTTGTAAGAGGGCAGATAAGCCTAAGTAAAGAGAACGGTTAGAAGCTTTGTCACCTAAGCGCTCACCATATGGAGGGTTGGTAACGATAAAAGCAGTTTTATTTTCAGCACCGAAATCTGGCCAGTCTGCTAAAGTGCGCTCTTCAATTTGAATATCGCCTAGTAGCTTTTCAAAACCTGCTGCAATAATGTTTTCGCGTGTTGCTTTTACAGCTTCCCAGTCAGCATCGTATGCATAAAACTTAGGTAACGGTTGTTCAAGTGCTTTTTCATGACGCTCTGCTGCTTCGGCTTTGAGTGAAAGCCAGAGTTCACGGTCATGACCATGCCAACCATTAAAACCAAAACGACGTACAAGACCCGGCGCACGATCAGTTAAAATCATTAACGCTTCAATAATAAATGTGCCTGAACCACACATTGGATCAAGTACAATTTCCGGGTTACGTTCCTGAAGCTTGGCTTTTTGCAAAATTGCTGCTGCGAGGTTTTCTTTAATTGGCGCATCTGTCATGAAACGACGGTAGCCGCGTTTATGTAATGAATCACCAGATAAATCTAGACAGTAGGTATGCTCGGTTTTGCCCGCAAGCACATATAATGTAATTTCTGGTTGTTTGGTATCAATACTTGGGCGGCGACCTACAGCTTCCATAAAGGAATCAACAACACCGTCTTTTACACGAAGGGTTGCAAACTGCGTATTTACCTTAATTTCACGCTCTGCGTGTAAGCGAATTGCAAAGGTACTTTGTGGTGCAAAAATAAGTGACCAATCAAAACTAATTGCACCTTCATAAAGCTCTTCAGCTACATCACGTGCATCGTGGGTACGTTCAAGTTCATAAGTATGAATTGGAAGTAAAACACGTGAAGCAAGACGTGACCACATGCAAATACGGTAAGCATGTTCAAGCGTTCCTTCAATGATTAAACGTCCTGCTTTACGTTCTGTCACTTTGGTGCCAAGCTGTTCTATTTCTTCTTGTAAGAGGGTTTCTAAACCATCAGCACAAGTAATCCAATAGTGGTTTAAACGTAAAGAGGTATTCATAAACTCGATTGACCAAAACATATAAATATTAACGATGCAAAGTTTAACGTATTTTGGTGTCTAAAAGTTTTTAAATTATTGCAACCTATCACTTGGCAACCAATAAATTGATTTTTAAAGTTTAAAATATAAAAACTGGTATGTATTTTGCTAAATCTTTCGAAATAAAACTTATTTAATTAATCATTATTGATGGTTTTTAACCAATTTTTATGATTTGAATACATAGGGGAATATAAATGAAAGATGTGATGGGGAATGGTTTTATAGCGAATGCAGAAGCTTTCACACTAGCTACTCAAATTTATGTGCGTATGCGCAGAGTAACGGGACGGGTGATAGATGCAATGTATGTTGTTCAAAATAAAGACTATGCGAAATATGTAATTGCACTGGCACTAGAAGCAGAAGATGACGAATTAAAACGCTGTGTTGAACGATTAATGGTATTGACTGATTCAATACCAGAGCAGTCTCAAAAAGAAATGACAGTAAGTATTCAAACTAGTGAAGAATCAGAAATCACAGCCGAAGACATTTATCGGGCACAAGTTCCACATCATTATATTGGTGCTTTAAGGTAATCTGAGCACGGCTCTAAATTTTCTGGTCAATTTAGGGCCTTATTCTGTAAAGTTCTTCTGCGAAAAGAACGGAATTCAGCTACACTATGCACGTTTTCGCGATTCGACCCATAGGAATCCATTATGCATATTGCAGCGTTGCATCAACCGAGCCAGGTTCAGCTCAATCAAGACGGAAATTTAAAACATTTTTTAACGATTGAGGGCCTTTCAAAAGAAAACCTCACTAAGATTTTAGATACCGCGCAAAGCTTTTTAGATGATAATAATAATTTAATTAACCGCCCGCTTTTAGAAGGTCGGACGGTTATGAATCTCTTCTTTGAAAACTCTACCCGTACTCGTACTACTTTTGAAGCAGCAGCAAAACGTTTGTCTGCCAATGTATTGAACATTGATATTGCACGTTCTAGCACGTCAAAAGGTGAGACTTTACGAGATACGCTTTGGAACCTCGAAGCAATGGCTGCCGATATTTTTGTTGTACGTCATTCATCTTCAGGTGCTGCACATTTCATTGCTAAAGATGTATGTCCGAAAGTCGCAATTATTAATGCCGGAGATGGACGTCATGCCCATCCAACGCAAGCGATGCTCGATATGCTCACTATTCGCCGTGAGACAAAAAAACCATTTGAAGACTTGAGTGTTGCCATTATTGGTGACATTAAACACTCTCGCGTTGCGCGTTCAGATGTAGCTGCACTTCAAACACTCGGATGTAAAGATATCCGTGTGATTGCGCCGAACACCTTATTACCGGTTGGTTTTTCAGAATATGGCGACCATGTTCGTTTGTTCAATAACATGGATGAAGGCATTACCGGTTGTGATGTGATTATTGCTTTACGTATCCAAAATGAACGTATCGATTCACCAGCATTATCTTCGCAATCTGAATTTTACAGAATGTACGGTTTGAACAAAGAGCGCCTTAGCTTGGCTAAACCGGACTGTATTGTTATGCATCCGGGACCAATGAACCGTGGTGTAGAAATTGATTCGAGTATTGCTGATGGCGAACAGTCAGTGATTTTAAAACAGGTCACTAACGGTATTGCAGTTCGTATGGCTGTGCTGGCGTTGTCTATGCAAGGGCAACTCCAAGAACAAGGTTTAATTGAAGCGATTGCGTTGTAAGGAATGGATCACATGAGTATTGTAAAAATTGAAAATGTACGTGTGTTAGACCCAATCCAAAAAACAGACAGCGTACAAACTGTATATGTTCAAGACGGTAAGCTCATTGCCCCAGTCGATCAGGTTGAACAAACTATTGATGGTCAGGGTAAATGGTTAATGCCAACTATGGTTGATTTGTGTGCACGTTTGCGTGAACCGGGCCAACAGCAGCATGGAACGTTGAAATCAGAAGGTAAAGCTGCACGTGCTAACGGTATTTTGCACGTCATTACGCCGCCAGACTCAAAGCCGATTGTACAAGACAACGGTGCGCTTATTCATGGTTTAATTGAAAAAGCTTGGCATGATGGTGGTATTCACATGCATATCATCGGTGCCCAGACTCAAGGTCTAAATGGTAAGCAACCAGCAAATATGGCAGGTCTTAAAAAGGGTGGCTGTACTGCTGTTTCAAATGCGAATGCTGCTTTTGAAAATGATGATGTCGTTGTTCGTACATTAGAGTACGCTGCGGGTCTTGGTTTAACCGTCGTTTTCTATGCTGAAGAGCCACAACTTGCTAAAGATGGCTGTGCTCATGAAGGCTTTATTGCATCACGTCAAGGTTTACCAATGATTCCTGCAATTGCAGAAACCGTAGCGATTGCAAAATATCTGCTTATGATTGAAGCGACAGGTGTCAAAGCTCACTTTGGTTTGTTGTCTTGTGGCGCTTCGGTCGAATTAATTCGTGCTGCAAAAGCAAAAGGTTTACCGGTTACTGCCGATGTAGCAATGCATCAGTTACATTTAACTGAGCAACTAATTGATGGCTTCAATTCACTTGCACATGTTCGTCCACCATTACGTTCTGAGCAAGATAAAGAGCTTTTACGCCAGGGTCTAAAACAAGGTGTAATTGATGCAATCTGTACCCACCACGAGCCTTTAAGCAGTTCAGCTAAAATGGCTCCATTTGCAGAGACTCAACCGGGTATTACTGCATTTGATACTTATGTGGCTTTAGGTATTCAGCTCATTAATGAAGGTCTATTTGAACCTTTAGAATGGGTAACTAAAGTGACAAGTGCTCCTGCACAGGTAGCAAACATGACAGCTCGTTGGCAAGCTGAAGCAGGATGGGTGTTGGTAGATCCTGAGTTAAGCTGGACTGTAAGTAAAGACACTATTTTATCTCAAGGGAAAAACACCCCTTTATTGGGCCAAAAGCTTACAGGTAAAGTCTTACAGACTTTTGCTGTTTAATTTTAAGCCGCAAAATGCCAATATAAAATATAAACAGGTAGATCATAAAGATCTGCCTGTTTTGTAAATACTAGATGGAAAATTGTATATAAATTATTTAAAAAACAACAAAAGATTTCGAGCGCATTAGAATAAAAAACTATCAGCAAAGAGAAGTATTTGAATAATCAAAAAGTTGCTGGTTACGACGTATAAGATTCGGGAGAATAACCAATGTCGATAAACCCTATAGAACTGCTTAAAGAAAAAGTATCTTCAACAATATTAAATAATCAGGATGGATACCTCGGCGAAAAAACAAACGCTTTATCTAAGTTTTATCCAATTCTACTTTCATTATTAGCTGCTAAACCTGATCTTATAGGACAATTGAAAAACAGTTTGGCTCCGTCATTATCCGATCTTTTTTCTCATAATGAGCAAATTAAGAATACTGTGCTTACCCATTTAAGCGGTACAGCACCAAATAATGAAATCGAAAATACCCTCAATAGCGCATTAAAACCGAGCCTTAATGCAATTTCTGACGTTGCCGGAAATGATCAACAAAGTATTGTGAACTATTTACGTCAGCATGCTGAAACGATCCGTTCATATTTACCAGGATGGGCCGTGGGCTTATTAGCTCCATTAGGTATTGGAGCTGGTTTATCTTCTGTAACTTCATCGACAGCACCGCCACTTGCAGCAGCAACAGAGACTACGGGTAAATCTCGTGGTTTTTTACCCATTATTGCGCTCATTATTCTCGGGTTATTAATTGCTTGGTTGTGGCGCTCTTGCCAGCATAAAGAAGCTACACCTGCACCAGAAACTAAAGCTGCAAGCGGTGTAGAGGCCGCGGCTGCTCCAGCTACTTTAACTTTAAGCACCGATGATAAAGGTGCTGTGAGCCAGTGTCAGGCTGGAATTGGCGATCAAGGTTTCTTAGCGACATTACAAACTCAAGTTAAACAAGTCTTTTCAGCTACTAAAGATTGTGATGTTGATACAAGTCAAACTTATGCGGCTGCTTTTACCGATAAGGATGCTTTGGCAGGCGTGTTGGGTGCATTAAAAGGTATTCCAAACGCTTCTTTAGAATGGGTGGGTGACAAGATTACATTGAAAGCAGGTGATGCTGCAGCGTTAGAAGCGTTAACTGCTAAAGTAAAAGCACTTGTTCCACATACCGAAGTTGTTGCCGCAGCGCCAGAAACAGCTGAACAGTCTGTAAGCAACAGTTTAAGTGCTTCACAAACAGCCTTAACTGCAATTGACCCGAACAATGTAGATGTAAACGCACTAGTTAAAGCACTTAATTTACAAATTATTAACTTTGCGAGTGGCTCAAGTGACATTCCTGCAGATAACAAAGCTATTCTTGATCAAGCAGCAACCCTTTTAAATAAAGTGTCTGGTGTTAAATTAGATGTAGGTGGTCACACCGACTCAACAGGAAATGCCGCTGCTAATAAAGCGCTTTCTCAACGACGTGCTCAAGCAGTAGTAGATTATTTAGTTTCTAAAGGAGTGGATGCTTCTAAACTGGTTGCTAAAGGCCATGGTTCAGAACAGCCAGTTGCAGACAATACGACCGAAGAAGGACGCTTTAAAAACCGTCGTATTGAGTTTTCAGTAGCTCAATAAAAAACAGATTTTATTGAATTCTAATTTGAAAAAAGCTTCTCATTTTGAGAAGCTTTTTTTATAGAAATAAATATTGTTAGGTTGGCATGAAAATTAGTTTGTTAGGGAGTGGGCGTGTTGCCTTTCATTTGGCAAAGGTACTGTTGGCTCAAGGTCATCACATCGCACAAGTTTATGCGCGTGATTTTGAGAAAACCAAGAAGTTTGCAGAGCAAATTCAAGCGAAAGCATGTCAGTCTCTTCAAGAGTTTCAACCAAGCGATTTAATTATTCTAGCTGTTTCAGACAGTGCTATTGCTGAACTTGCAACGCAGGTACACGAGTTATTTCCCGAAACGCTTATGGTTCATACTTCGGGGAGTACAGACATTCAAGTCATCAGTCAGGTACATGAAAAAGCAGGGGTGTTTTATCCTTTGCAAACGTTCAGTCTTGAAAGAGACGTTGATTGGCAAGCCACTCCATTATTTGTAGAGGCGACCAATAAAGATGATTTAATCATACTTTCTGATTTAGCAAATAGCCTAAGTAAGCGAGTGTATCAATATACCTCTAAGCAACGTTTAACTTTGCATTTGGCAGCCGTGTTTGCCTGTAATTTTAGTAATTATTGTTTTGATATGGCAAAGCAAGTTGTAGATGCAGAGCAGGTCGACTTTGGCTTGCTTTACCCATTAATTCTGGAAACAGCAAAAAAAGCTACTGAAAATGATCCAAAGCAAATGCAAACAGGACCTGCAATGCGAGGAGATCAGAATATCTTGGTAATGCATCAAAGCTTATTAGCCCAAGCAAATCGAGATGATTTAAAACAGGTTTATCAACTTTTAAGTGATGGCATCGTAAAGCGCCATCACTCATCTTAATTTTAAGAGGTTAAGGTTGACCGTTATTGCCCCATTTTAAAAAGCCTTTACGCTGATTTAAACGTTCAAAATACTGGTCGACATGTTTAAGCGCTGGATGGTCAAAAGGAGTGGCTTTCCAGCGTTGCACAGACAGCCCAATTGGTATATCAGCTAGAGTAAACACAGTACCTGCAACATAGGCTTGAGTTTTTGCAAGTTGTTGATCGAGAATCTGCATTTGTTTATTCCACTGATCAATACCTTGTTGTAACAAATTCGGATCTTGATGAAGGGCTGAATGTCGAATGAGCGACATAAATGCATAAGTCCAACTGTTATTCAGTTCTATAGCTTGCCAATCAATCCACTGGTCAATAATAGCTCTTTGCTTAGCTTGAGTTGGGTAGAGTATATGGTCTTTATCATAAGCATTTGCTAGATAACGTATAATGCTATTCGACTGCCAAAGGACTAAGTCGCCATCTAAAATCACTGGAATTTGACCATTAGGATTTAATTGCAAAAATTCAGGAGATTGAGCGGAGCGGAAACCTATGCCCCAATCTTCTCTCTCATATGTAAGATTTAATTCGTCACATAGCCATAAGACTTTGCGAACATTAATAGAATTATCACGACCTAAGATTTTTAACATGTGTTGTCCTTAGTATTTTTAGTATGGCAAGTACCTTTTCTATAAATAACGAGATTGAGTTCAATTGGCAATCTTTAATTAGCCAGAAAAATGGACAAGATAAGTTATAGGTTTATTTAATTTTTAATATTGAAATGAAAAGGGCCTAGTTTGTTACTAAGCCCTGTTTCTTACTTAATCTTCTTAAAGATAAAGTCATTAATCTTATGACCTGACTCTATGCCACGGCGTTCAAACTTAGTCACTGGGCGCCATTCTGGTCGAGGATAACTGTTGCCTTTACCAGCCAAGTTTTCAAGGTTTGGACGGTTGTCTAAAACATCTAACATCCATTCAGCATACGGTTCCCAGTCTGTTGCAGCGTGGAATGTGCCACCAAGCTCAAGTTTTTGTTCAACCAATTGCATACGTTCATGAATAACGAAGCGGCGTTTGAAATGACGTTTCTTTTGCCAAGGGTCCGGGAAGTAAAGTTGTACGCAGTTGATACTGTTGTCAGGCATTTCACGTAGTACTTGAATTGCGTCAGCATCGAGTACACGTAAATTTTTAAGCTCTGCCATACCTGCTTCATAGACACATTGAGCAATGCCTGGTACATGGACTTCAATACCCACATAGTTGCGTTCAGGGTTCGCTTTAGCCATAAGCACTAAAGAACGGCCCATACCGAAACCGATTTCAACTGTTAAAGGGCGCTCCGGATGCTCAAAGTGCTGACGTAAGTCACCCACGGGATATTCCAAAATTAAATCGCGATGTTGTTCTAAAGCCGTGCGTTGAGACGTATTGAGTGGGGCTGAACGACGCATAAACGTCACAATTTCACGGTGTTCAGGCAAATTGTCCAATTCTGCAATTTGCGTTTGTAACTGATCGATCGACATAACCTTGGCAATATTGAAATTCAAATGCGGTATTTTAAGTCTTCAGGTGGTCAAGTCAAATGTTTCGGTGTTTTTCTTCATGTAGATGTCATGATCAATATTTAAGCTAAGAGGCTAATTAAAACTCACATGAACATTTTTACTCATGAAAACTTTTCAATTAAAAACACTTTCGGTTTTTTTAAGTGCATTAGGTGCATTTTCATATAGTTCTGTTGCTCAGGCACAGCTCATGTTTAGCCAGTATGTTGATGGTAGCAGTAATAAAAAAGGGTTAGAAATTTATAACCCGGATGGTACTACCGTTAACTTGGCTGATTATGAAATTCAACAATTTAATAATGGTGGGACTGCGAAAACAGCCACTTTCCGTTTACAAGGTACACTTGCAAGTAAACAAAAATTTTTGGTGGGGCGTTCAGAGTTACAGACAGAACTTGGCAATAAAGTAAATCAAGTGGCTGCATTGTCTTTTAATGGGGATGATGCAGTTGTGCTTGTTTATAAAGGCACACCTGTAGATCGTTTTGGCCGTATTGGGGAGCGACCTGAGGCAGGATGGGGAACTGCCGTTTCAAGCTTGGGAAATAGCTTTAAACGTATTGAAACTGAAAATCCAGCTTTGAGTATTGATCCGACAGCTGCATTTGATTTGGACCATTCATGGGCAGCATGGGCAAACCGAAATGATTTTACAAATCTATCAGGTACTACTACTCAGCCTCCTATTGAAACGGTCAGCTGTTCAAGCTCAGATACACCAATTGCCGATTTAGCAACATCAGCACAAAACCAGACTTATACCGTGCGTGGGGTAATTACTGCCGACTATCGTTATGCAAATGGTTTCTCAGGTTTTTATGTTCAAACACCTGATACGAAAGCACGTGCAAATGTGAGCAATGCCATTTTTGTTTATATTCCGAATAGTAGTACGGTGAAAGGTGGACAAATTGGTGATGAGGTTATTTTACGTGGCCGTTTAACCAGCTATCAAAATCAGCTACAGATTGACCAATTACAACAAGATATTCAAACCTGTAATAGCAATATGGCAAATCAGGTTCAGCCAATTAGCCTTGAACTACCATTTTCGAGCTTAACAGGCGGTTCAACCCATTCTCCGCAGCGTTATCAAGGCATGTTGGTGAAATTGCCTCAGACTTTAACGGTGAGTGAGAATTATAATTATGGTCGTTATGGTGAGTTATCGTTAAGTTTAGGTCGCTTATATATTCCAACCAATTTATATCCAGCGCTATCTCCTGAAGCTAAAGCTCTAGCTCAGAAAAATTTATTATCTAAAATTATTTTTGATGATGGTTATAACAACCAAAACCGTACGCCATGGTTACCTACAAATTTTAGTGCTGCCAATACATTGCGTTCAGGCTATCAGCTTAAAAATATCGAAGGGATTTTAGAATATCGTTTTAACGGTTGGCGCGTACAACCAGTGCTTGGACGTACGCAACCAGAAGTTGTTACTCAAACCAACCCGCGTCAAAATATTATTACGAAAAATGCCAATCATATTCGTGTAGCTTCATTTAACGTCTTGAACTATGACAATGGTGCAACAGGTTTCCCAACACAGCGTGGTGCAAACACACAAGCAGAGTTTGATAAACAGCACCGTAAAATTGTGAGTGCACTCAAATCGATTGATGCTGACGTTTACGGTTTAATGGAAATTGCCAACAATGGCTATGGCCCAAACAGCGCGATTGCTCATTTAACCAGTGCACTAGGTCCAGACTGGAAATATGTTATTCCTGAAAATCTGGATCGTTTAGGTAATGATGTTATTGCTGTTGCGATTATTTATAACAGCAAGCGTGTGAAGCCTTTAAATAAAGCTGTTGTGCTTGATTTAGGTGATAAAAACCGAACAACCTTAGCTCAAACTTTCCAAGCTGTTCGTGGTAATAAAACATTTACTGTTATTCCAAACCATTTGAAATCAAAAGGATGTAGTGGGGTAGATGCCAGCTCTTCTGATGCAGATCAAAATGATGGTCAGGGATGTTGGAATCCAACCCGTGTAAAAGCTGTTGATCAAATTGTACAGTGGCTAGCAAAAAATCCGACGCAAGTGCCTAAGCAAAATGCTTTACTCGTTGGAGACATGAATAGTTATGCAAAAGAGGCACCGATTTTGGCATTTGAAAAAGCCAATTATAAAGTCTTACTCAATGACGCTAAAGTTGGGCAAGGCGCTCAGGCGTACAGTTATGTTTTTGGGGTGGCAAGCGATGCAAATGGTAATGGTGGAGCGGGTAACTTAGACCATGCTATTGCTGATGCAGATTTATATCCAAAAGTAGTTCGTACTTTTGCTTGGCATATTAATGCTGACGAACCGACGGTTCTAGATTACAACGAAGAATATAAAACTGATGAGCAAAAAGCTTTGTTCTATGGCGAAGATGCCTATCGTTCTTCGGATCATGACCCTGTGATTGTCGATCTAGATTTAAATGGCAAAGACTCGAATCAGCCAAATGATAACCAGAAAAGTCCAATTTTCGATTTCTTATCTCAATTAATGGAATGGATTAGCCAGCTTTTTAAACGTAGTTAACGGTAAAAATGCGTGATGTGAATGTGTTTTATCATATTTTAAACAATCGTCACGCAAGACAACTTGCAAGGGAAAACTTTTTCAAGAATATTAGGTAGTGTAAGTAATTTATAAATTTACGCTTTTTTACAATTAAGGAATTGTACAAACCTTGCAGGTTTTTTAGAACCAATTTAAAACGTTAATGTGAGATAACAAGGATCAGATATGAAATTATATTATTCGCCAGGCGCATGTTCTTTAGCTGCACATATTATTTTAAATGAAATTAATGTTGATTTTGATTTAGAACGAGTAAATTTAAAAACACATAAAACAGAAAAAGGTGCAGATTATTATGAAATTAACCCAAAGGGATATGTACCAGCTTTAGAAATTAATCCGGGTTTAATTTTAACTGAAAACGTAGCGATTTTACCTTTCCTTGCTCAGCATGACCCTAAACAAGATTTGATTCCTCCTTCGGGCTTAGGCCGTGCGAAAGTATTAGAATGGTTGGGCTATTTAAATTCTGAACTGCATGATGCATACGCGGTATTTTTTGGGGCACCGTTAACAAATGATGAAAAAACCAAAGCTTATGCTGAAATCGACCGTCTTTTAAAATATATCGATAATTATTTGGCTGAGTCGGATTATGACTATTTGGTAAATGATAATTTTGGTCCAGCAGATGCGTATTTATTTGTTTTAACAAATTGGTCAAACTCAATTGAGCATGATTTAACGCCATATAAACATATTATTGCCTTACGTAATAAAGTTGCAGAACGTCAGTCAGTACAAATTGCAATGCGTGATGAAGGTTTAATTTCATAAGCAATTTTCAAAAGTATTAAAAAAGCCCCTAAGAAATAGGGGCTTTTTTAATACTAAAGCGAATTAGTGTTGAGCATCTTTTTTCACATCAGCAGCTGCATTTTCAACAGCTTGAGCTGTATCAGCAGTCGCTTTACGTGCAGTAGCTTCTGTTTCAGCTGCAGCTTTAGCAGTCGCATCAGCAGCGTGGTCGGTTGCAGCATCAATTTTAGCTGAAGCGTTGTCTGTTGCAGTTGCAATATCGCTCGCAGCTTGATCACCAGCAGATTTGATATCAGCACTTGCTTGTTGAGCAGCATTTTCTAAGTGTTCACCTGTAGTCGCGCCAGTTTCTGGAGCTTTATCTTTATTACAACCAACAAGGGCAACAGTCGCAGCAAGACCTAAAGCAACAAGTAATTTATTCATTGTGTTTTTCCTTCTAATTCATGGCATCCAAAATTATGGATGTCTAAAATATAAACATAAAGTAACTGATTAATAAAGATCGAAAATTGTTAAAAAGTTGTAACTCTAGTATTAAAAAAGCCTAGCATTTTGTAATGCTAGGCTTGAACTAAATGATAGTGATTTGACCGATTTTACTGCCCAGAACGAATGATGTAATCAAACGCAGAGAGTGATGCTTTAGCGCCTTCGCCTGTAGCAATAATGATCTGCTTGTAAGGTACAGTAGTACAGTCACCCGCAGCAAATACACCTTTCACATTGGTTTCGTTGCGGTCATTGACAATGATCTCGCCACGGTTGGTTAACTCAACCTCACTGTCTTTTAAGAAGTCAGTGTTTGGAAGTAAACCAATCTGTACAAAGATCCCTGCAAGCTCTACCACATGCTCTTCATCAGTCGCACGGTCTTTATATTTAAGACCGGTTACTTGTGAACCGTCACCCAACACTTCTGTGCTTAATGCATTCATAATCACAGTGGTGTTTGGCAAGCTGTTTAACTTGTTTTGCAAGACTTGGTCAGCACGAAGTTTAGTGTCAAACTCAACCAGAGTTACATGCTCAACAATACCTGCAAGGTCAATCGCCGCTTCAACACCTGAGTTACCACCACCAATCACGGCAACACGTTTGCCTTTGAACAATGGGCCATCACAGTGTGGACAGTACGCTACACCACGGGTACGGTATTCAGCTTCACCCGGTACATTCATTTCTCTCCAACGTGCCCCTGTTGAAAGGATCACAGTTTTCGATTCAAGTTTTGCACCGTTTTCAAGTTCAACTTCAACCAAACCGTTTGCTGTTTGGTCTGCACCAGTGATTTTGCTGACACGTTGCAGGTTCATGATATCCACATCGTATTCACGAACATGTGCTTCCATTTCAGCAGCAAACTTAGGACCTTGGGTCTTTTGTACAGAAGTGAAGTTTTCAATGTCCATGGTATCCATGACCTGACCACCAAAGCGTTCAGCCACGATACCTGTGTTAATGCCTTTACGTGCTGCATAGATTGCAGCTGTTGCACCCGCAGGTCCACCACCAATCACCAATACATCAAACGCATCTTTGGCATTGAGTGCTGCTGCGTCTTTTTCAGCTGAATTGGTATCAAGTTTTGCCACAATCTCTTCAAGGGTCATACGGCCTTGACCAATGTGTTCATTGTCCTGGAATACCATCGGTACAGCCATGATTTTGCGTTGTTCCACTTCGTCTTGGAAGAATGCACCATCAATCATGGTTGCCGTGGTGTTCGGGTTATAAATGGCAATCAGGTTAAGCGCCTGTACCACATCCGGACAGTTATGACAGCTTAATGATACGAATACATCAAAGTTAGCTTTGAGGTTTAAGCCTTTAATCTGATTTAAAACTTCATCTGACACTTTAGGTGCATAGCCAGACACTTGTAACAGAGCCAAGATCAAAGACGTAAACTCATGACCCATTGGTAAGCCTGCAAAGAATACACGAGGCTGTTCACCTGCTTTAGCCACACCAAAGCTTGGACGACGTGTATTATTACCGTCAAAACGGGCTGTTACCTTGTCAGAAAGCTCAGCGATTTCAGTTACTAATTCTTTAATTTGAGCAGCTTTATCTGATTCATCTAAAGCAGCAACTAATTCGATTGGACTTTCTAAACGTTCTAGGTAAGCTTTTAATTGAGTTTTAATGTTTTGATCTAACATCTGTTTTTACTCCAATGCATCCAAATTCTTTCAATAGATGCATAGTACGTTAAAACAATGAATAGGTAAAACAGTATGTTTTTATGAATTTAATCGTTTTTTTGAATGTTGGTTTGCAACAACGCGTAAGTTAAGAAAGTGCAAAAGAGCATCTTAATTTCATTTTTAGTTTTGCAGTATTTTAAAGTGAAAGTGTTTGAAAATTTATATATGTTATATGGCTGTAAAGATTTTATGTCATAACATTAAAAGGTACTTTCATGTCATTGCAACGCGGCATTTATCAGCATTATAAAGGTAATCTCTATCAAGTTTTTTCTGTAGCAAAACACAGTGAAACTGAAGAGGAATTGGTCGTTTATCAATGTTTATATGGTGATTATTCAACTTGGGTTCGACCACTTGATATGTTTACTGAAACCGTGCAAATGAGTGATGGTAGCGTCGTACCGCGTTTTAAATTAATACAAAGTACTTAAATAAAACGGCTGTCATATAAAGAAGGAGTAAAATAGATGCCAAATACTATTTTCTTACAAAGAGTTGCTGATTTATATGACACCTTTAAACAGCATGACTCGCAGCAATCCGATCGTTTACAACGGTATCGTAATATAGAAGTAGAATCTGCTCAGCTAATTTCCCAGCTTATTCGTATGCAGCAAGCCAAGTCTATTTTGGAAATTGGCACTTCAACAGGCTATTCAACTTTGTGGCTTGCTGAAGCTGCCCAAGCGACTGGTGGGCAAGTCATTACAGTTGAAATTGATGCAAAGCGAAGTGCAGAGGCAAAACGTCATGTAGCTGAGTTAGAGCTCAGTGAAATTGTTCAATTTTGGGTAGGAGATGCAGCCGATTACTTAAAAGCAGCTCAGGAAAAATTTGATTTTATTTTGTTAGACGCTGAACGCGATGCATATGAAAATTATTGGCCAGATTTAAAACGCCTAATGAAGCCTAAAGGTGGGGTTTTAGTCGTTGATAATGTGATATCTCATGCGGCAGAAGTAAATCGATTTATAGCCTTAATTAAAAAAGATCCGGATTACATGAGTAGCATTTTGCCTGTCGGCGCAGGTTTGTGTTTAGTGGTCACAAAATAGTTATGCTGAAATAATTTTTCATATTCCAGTTGGGGCCTGTTTTGAACAGGCCTTTTTTATAATTTTATGAGGCAATCACCAAAGAGAGTCGGGTAAAGTGCAAATTAAATTCTAAGTATTTGTGTACAAAAGCGGCTTTATCGGTTGAACGTAATAAGTTGTCATAAACAAACTCAGGAACAGGATGATAAAGATCTCCTGAGCCATCGCTATAAAAGATTTTTAAATGACGCGATGTCGCATTGTATTTCCATGAAGTGACGACCGCTGTATTCGCCATAAATGCACCCCTTTATGTCATATCAAACGTACTCAAAAATTAACCAGTTGTTTGTTTGACATTACTCAATGTTTAGGTAACGGGGAAGGGCAGAATTGTAAAAGTATC
The DNA here is from genome assembly GCF_044778325.1 of Acinetobacter sp. BD54. Lineage (NCBI taxonomy): Bacteria > Pseudomonadati > Pseudomonadota > Gammaproteobacteria > Moraxellales > Moraxellaceae > Acinetobacter > Acinetobacter sp. BD54. The sequence continues at coordinate 52,946 of NZ_JANJEP010000002.1, forward strand.
AGTAGAAAATGTGATGTGCTTATTCAAAACAAAAGAACCATCCGATAAAGGATGGTTCTTTAGGTTTTTAAAATCTAAGAGAGATTAGATTTTACCAACTAGGTCGATAGATGGAGCAAGAGTTGCTTCGCCTTCTTTCCATTTAGCTGGGCAAACTTCACCTGGGTGAGAATGTACGTATTGAGCAGCTTTTACTTTACGAAGAAGTTCAGATGCGTCACGACCGATACCGCCAGCGTTGATTTCAACGATTTGGATTTTACCTTCTGGATCGATAACGAAAGTACCACGGTCAGCTAAACCTTCAGACTCGATTAAAACGTCAAAGTTTTTAGAAAGAGTCCAAGTTGGATCGCCGATTAATGGGTATTGGATTTTCTTGATCGCGTCTGAAGTGTCGTGCCAAGCTTTGTGAGTGAAGTGAGTGTCAGTAGAAACACCGTAGATTTCCACGCCTAATTTTTGGAATTCAGCGTAGTTATCAGCTAAGTCTTCAAGCTCAGTAGGACATACGAAAGTGAAGTCAGCAGGATAGAAGAATACAACAGACCACTTACCTTTAAGGTTAGTTTCGTTCACTTCGATGAATTGGCCGTTGTGGTAAGCAGTTGCTTGGAAAGGTTTAACTTCAGTATTAATCAAGCTCATCATTGTCTCCATGATTGAGGTTTATATTTAAACTTGTTTACGAGATGTAGAATAAATAAAAATTCTTTATTGGGGAAATAGTATTTTTACATGACTAAAATCGGAAAATTGAATAAGTATGAAATTTTCGATTTTTAAGTCCCCAAATACTGTATTCGATTTGACTGCAAAAACATGTAAATCAAATGACAGTTATAGTAAAAGAAACTTGCCTAACAACATGAAGCTTACATACTAAAAATTCAAGGGTGAAATGTAAAAAAATTAAAAATATATAAAAAACCAATTGTTTTACCTTATGGTCATTAAGGCGTAAAATAGAGGATTGTTGAATTTTCAGGAAAATTTATCTGTGCTGAATGGTTTAAATATAGATCAGTGGGTGATGGCGAGAGATCGTTACCGTTTAAATCGTTTACGTAAAGATAAAAAAGCCAATACTGCAGAGATTGAAAAATTATTTGAACAGTCTAATGCTAAAGTTAGACAGCGTTTTGAACGCTTACCAAAAATCAAATTAAATCAGGACCTTCCTGTAACCCAATATGCTGACCGTTTAATAGAAGCGATTCAAAAGCATCAGGTCATTATTGTGGCAGGTGAAACAGGTTCAGGGAAAACTACTCAGCTCCCTCAAATTGCAATGTTAGCAGGGCGTGGCTTAACGGGCATGATTGGTCACACCCAGCCACGTCGTTTAGCTGCACGTAGTGTGTCGCAGCGTATTGCTGAAGAAGTCGGCGAAAAACTTGGCGAGTCAATTGGTTTTAAAATCCGTTTTAATGAACAAGGTTCGCAAGATTCGATTGTCCGGTTAATGACCGACGGTATTTTGCTTGCCGAGTTAGGCAATGACCGCTTCTTGTCTAAATATGACACCATTATTATTGATGAGGCGCATGAGCGCTCACTCAATATCGATTTTATTATGGGCTATTTAAAGCAGTTATTGCCAAAACGCCCAGATTTAAAAGTCATCGTGACTTCGGCAACTTTAGATGTAAATCGTTTTAGTAACTACTTTAATAATGCACCAATTTTTGAAGTAGAAGGGCGTAGTTATCCGGTTGAAGTGCGTTATCGCCCAATTTCAGAAATGAATATTGGTGGTAGTGATGACGACGAGTTCGATGACTTTGAAGAAAACCTGCCGCGTGCAGTCGTACAAGCTGTAGAGGAATGCTTTGCTGATGCCGAAGAAAAAGGCCATCCAGAACATGCAGATATTCTGATTTTCTCAAGTACAGAGCAAGAAATTCGAGAATTGCAGGAAACCTTACAAAAGTACGGGCCGAGACATACCGAAATTTTACCTTTGTATGCACGCTTAGCCGTTTCTGAGCAACAAAAGATTTTTAGCCCAAGTGGAAAGGGCCGCCGTATTATTATTGCGACGAACGTTGCAGAAACTGCACTGACTGTTCCTAATATTCGCTACGTGATTGATAGCGGCTTTGCACGTATATCTCGTTATAACTACCGTTCACGCGTGCAACGCTTACCGATTGAGGCAATTTCACAAGCTGCAGCAAATCAACGTAAAGGGCGTTGTGGTCGTGTTGCTCCAGGTGTGTGTATTCGTTTATATAGCGAAGAAGACTTTTTAAGTCGTCCTGAGTTTACCGAACCTGAAATTAAGCGAACCAATTTGGCATCGGTTATTCTGCAAATGCAGAGCTTAGGTTTAGGTGAGCTGGAAAACTTTGATTTCATTGAGCCGCCAGATTTCCGTCTAGTCAATGATGGTCGTAAGCTACTCATTGAGTTAGGCGCACTTAACGAGAAGAAAAATGAGCTGACTAAAGTCGGGCAAATGATGGCACGTATGCCAATTGATCCAAGACTTGCACGTATGATCGTGGGTGGTGCTCATTTTGGTGTACTCAAAGAAATTTTGGTGGTGGTCAGTGCACTTGCAGTTCAAGACCCGCGTGAACGTCCAGCAGATAAACAGATGCAAGCTGATCAAAAGCACGCACTATTCAAAGAGGCAGATTCAGATTTTCTGTTTTATTTAAAACTTTGGGATACTTTAAATCCTAAAGGTGAAGCAGGAATGTCGGAAAACAAGCGTCGTCAATTTGCTAAGCAGCATTTCTTAAGCTGGTTACGGTTACGGGAATGGAAACAGACACACCAACAGCTGGTTGAGCTGGCCGAAGGTTTAAAACTTAGTTTTAATGAAAAGCCTGCAAATTATGAAAATTTGCACCGTGCGTTGCTAACAGGTTTATTGTCTTTTATTGCTAATAAAACTGATGAACGTAATACCTTTATGGCAGTACGTCAGCAAAAGGCTAAAGTTTTTCCAGCCAGCACATTGCACAAAACCAATACTGCGTGGGTGATGGCTTTTGAGATGGTGGAAACCTCTCAAGTCTATTTACGTACATTAGCAAAAATTGATCCTGAATGGATTTTGCTTGCTGCACGCGACTTATTGAAATATCACTATTTCGAGCCGCATTGGTCTAAAAAAGCCGGTATTGTAAATGCTTATGCACAAATTTCATTGTTTGGTTTAATTATTGAACCGAAGCGTTTGGTTAATTTTGAGAAAGTTGACCAACCTGCTGCACATGAGATTTTCTTACGTGATGCATTAACCACAGGAAATCTGGGTACAGTTCCACCATTTTTAAAACACAACTTGCTTAAACTTGAAGAAGTAGAGCGAGTTGAAGATAAATTACGTCGCCGCGATTTGGTGGTCGATGAAGAAACGATTTATCAGTTCTATGCGTCGAAAATTCCTGAAGAAATTGCGAGTCGTCGTAGTTTTGAAGACTGGCGGGCAACTGTAGAAGCAAAAAATCCGCGTTATTTATACGTGGAAGATGATGCGCTTTGGCTCAATGACCGTCCGACCACACAGCAATTCCCTGATCATTTACATAATGGCCAGTTACGCTTGGCAACTACTTATCGTTTTGACCCAAGCCATGATGAAGATGGCGCAACGGTCCAAATTCCGGTACAGGCATTGCCTCAGGTAGATGAAAATATTTGGTCGTGGGGGATTCCAGGCTGGCGTTTAGATCTCATTGAAGCCTTATTGAAAGCCTTACCAAAAGATAAACGTCGTAACCTCGTACCGATCCCAGATACGGCGCGTAAGCTCATGCAAGGTATTGATGCTGTACATTTGCGGCAACATATTTTTAGCTATCTGGCGTTTGCTTTACGTGGTGAGCAGATTACTGAAAAAGATTTTTCATTTGAACGCATAGATCCGTATTTGGTGCCTTTTATTAAGGTGATTGATGAAAAAGGTAAATTGATCGCCAAAGGCCGTGACTTGGCTGAGTTGAAGGCTCGTTGTCGCGTAGAAACGCATCGTCCGGTGAAACAGCAAAAAGGTGAATTTAAAACCTTCCCTGAAAACTTTACCTTTGAAGCTTCACAGAAGGTGACAGGTGTTGTTGTTAAACAATATCAAGCTTTAGTGCCAACTAAAAATTTTGCCGAACTTGAGGCGAAAGATGAGTCCGGCGTGGTTATACAAACATTTAACGATCAGGCAGAGGCGATTAAACAGCATCGAGAAGGTATTATTCGTCTGGTCCATATGCAACTTGGCGATTTGGTTCGTCAGTTGAAAAAGCAGATTTCGAAACCGCTTGCGTTGGCTTATTCACCTTTAGGCGATAAAGCTAAACTTGAGCAAATGCTGGTATACGCGACTTTACAAATGGCAATTACGACTTTGCCAATCAATGCTGGTGAATTTAATCAATTGCTTGAACAAGTTAAAAAACAATTTTTGAGCTATGGGCAGCAAGCACTTGAGCAATTAAGTGATATTTATATTCAGTGGCAACAAATCCGTCGTCAACTTTTAGTACTTGATCCGGACGTATTTGGACGCAGTATCGATGATATTGAAGATCAACTCGATTTAATGTCACTCGGCAATTTTGTCTATTGCCAGCCAGTTGATCTTTGGCAGGAATATCCACGTTATTTAAAAGCGCTGCTATTGCGTTTAGATCGATTGCCAAATAATCTACAGCGAGATCATGCTGCTATTGACGATGTCGATCCATGGATGGACAAGGTATTTAAGTTCAAAAATGATCCAAGAATCAAAGAATTGTATTTGATGCTGGAAGAATTACGTATTTCTTTATTTTCTCAGCCGATGAAAACCAAGATGCCTATTTCGCCAACTCGACTACAAAAGTTATGGGATCGTTTGGGAATCAGTTAAAATAGATCGGGGTCTGTTTATGTTGTTTTTAGCTGGCAACGCAATTTATAAATGAAAGATTAACAGACCCTATTCATTTTTTTAGGAGTTTTACATGGGCATTCGTATCACAGGTACTGGGCTATTTCACCCAACAGAAATCATTTCTAATGAAGAACTGGCCGACAGTTTAAATGCTTATGTGGAACAATATAACCAAGAGAATGCAGAGAAAATTGCAGCAGGCGAGCTAGAAGAATTACGTGGTTCAAGTGCTGAATTTATTGAAAAAGCTTCTGGTATTAAGCGCCGTTACGTGATTGAAAAATCGGGTATTCTTGATCCAACACGTTTACGTCCGCGTTTGTCTGAACGTTCAAATGATGAACTTTCAATTCAAGCAGAGTGGGGCGTTATTGCTGCAAAACAGGCAATGGAAAATGCAGGTGTAACTGCTGAAGATATCGATGTTGTGATTTTGGCGTGTTCAAATATGCAGCGTGCTTATCCGGCTGTGGCAATTGAAATCCAGTCGGCACTTGGTATTCAAGGTTATGCTTACGACATGAACGTTGCGTGTTCAGCTGCTACTTTTGGTTTGAAACAAGCGGCAGATGCAATTCGTTCAGGTGCTCGCCGTGTTTTATTAGTGAATGTTGAGATTACATCTGGTCACCTAGACTACCGTAACCGTGATTGTCACTTCATTTTTGGTGATGTGGCGACCGCTTCTATTATTGAAGAAACCACTACTAAAACTGGTTTTGAAATTTTAGATATTCATTTATTTACTCAATTTTCAAATAACATTCGCAATAACTTTGGTTTCTTAAACCGTAGCGAAGATGCAGTGGTTGACGACAAGTTATTCCGTCAAGATGGCCGCAAAGTATTTAAAGATGTTTGTCCGTTGGTGGCAAAAATCATTAATGCGCAGTTGGAAAAAATGCAGTTAACTGCAAACGATATTAAGCGTTTCTGGTTACACCAAGCCAATGCCAACATGAATGAATTAATCTTGAAATATGTGGCTGGTAAAGATGCAGATCTAAGCCGTGCACCAATTATTCTAGATGAGTTTGCCAATACTTCTTCAGCAGGTGTAATTATTGCTTTACATCGTACAGGCCACGAAGTAGATGATGGTGAATATGGCGTGATTTCATCTTTCGGTGCTGGTTATTCAGTAGGTTCGATTGTTGTACAAAAGCATGTTGCTTAAGTTACTAGATTAATTAGAAACGCTCGTAAGAGCGTTTTTTTATGGCACAAAAATAATAAAGCGAGCCAAAATTAGCCCGCTTCATTTGAATCAAAAATAATTAAAACTTTTTAGTGTAGTTTACAAACAAGCGATCTTCACCAAAGTCATTGCCATGTTTTACGTTGTAATCAATTCGAATATATTGCAGGGCAAAGCCTTTTAAGAAAGGCTGTTGAAACGTATAGTTTAAAATCACATTCGACTCGGTTTCGTGGTTTTTCTCGCCATTTGCTGCTTTAAAGTCATGACCGTAAACATATTTCACCATCGCATTTAGGCCAGGCACATAGTCCTTAAAATCGTAGCCGTACATCACATGATAAGACTTCTCATCTTCTTTAAAGAAACCTGTAGCATTCCAGTTAATGAAATAGGTTTCTGGTAAAAAACCATCCGGTAATGGATAAGCCGACTCACCAATAATTTGCTGGTACCCCAAACCAAAGGTATGATTTTTCACTTTAAGTGTCTCTAATACCCCAATGTTTTGCGCATCGATATCAAAAGTATTGCCATCATCTTTTGCATTGAAGTATTTAAACTTAGAGGTGAGGGCAAAATTAGGTTGTTTCCAATTATGCTCAAGTCCTACATAGTGTTTATTGTAGAGGTCTTCTAAATTACCAAAGTAATATTCACCCTTGAGCGTCGGCGTAAATTGATAGCGCAGGTCAATATAATTTAAGCCATCAGATTCTTTGGTCATTCCATTTGCAGTGAAAGAAAACTTTTTAAAGTCCTCTTCATTGCGTGGCGACACTTTTTCAACTCGACCAATTTCTGCATAAAGCTGATCTGAAATTTGCGACTTAAGATTGGTTCCCCAATAAGAGGCAAGCAATTGTCGGCTGGCATCCACAGCCGTTACAGGTAAATCCAGCCAGAGTTCACCCACACTTAAAAGGGTTTTGTCGTAGCCTAGTTTTAAAGTTGTGCCGTATTTTAAAAAGTCAGATGCTTGAGATTGCGTTTCCTTATTAAAAGGTAAGACCGTGTCCGCAACATGTTTGTCTGAACTCAAGCGCACGGCGTATTGAACAGAAGCATCGGCACCAATCGTAATTGGCTTGTCTGCAATTTGCAGAGGGGTGTCATGCATTTTCGATTTATAAAATAATGAGGCTGCCTGAGACCAGCTACCCGTATCTTTGAGTGCATCATTGTCAAAATTACGGTTGATATAGGCATTCTTTAGCGTGAATTTCCATTCATCTTCGCTTTGTTGAGTGGTGTCTGCTGCCCATAAACTTGAGCTAGTTAATAAACCGAATAATGTGGCTATTGCTAAATTACATGGTTTAAAACGGTGTAAAAATTCCATAATCCATTTCCAAAAAGATGCGCTACTCCTCGGCGCATTTGTGTTTACTGCTGGGTAAGCGTGTTTTGAGGGTTAAACGTTGATGGTGTTTGTGCAGCAACAGAGGCTTTTAGATTGACCATAAATATTGCAAGTGCAGCAATCACACCCGGAATAGCAATCGCCAAGAAATTCATTTGGTGAGGAAGTTCAAATGAAAGTAAAGCACCTGTTAAAACTGGTCCAATAATCGCGCCAATACGGCCAATTCCCGATGCCCAGCCCATGCCAGTTGAACGAAGTGCTGTCGGATAGAACTGCGCAACAAAAGTGTAGAGTAAGATTTGTGAACCAATTGTGGCAGCACCGGCAATCGCAATCAGGCTATATAAAATAAGTTGTGGACTATTAATGCCAAGCAGAATTAAAGCTGCTGATCCCACAATAAACATAATGGTAATGACAGGTTTTAAATGAAATCTGTCTGCTAAAGCACCGCCACCAATTGCACCGACCATGCCGCCAATATTAAGTGCAAAGAGGAACAACATGCTCGCACCTAACGAATAGCCCGCTTGCAGCATGAGTTTAGGCAACCAGCTTCCTAAGGCATACACCATGAGTAAGCACATAAAGAAAGCAATCCAGAACATAAACGTGCTGAAGGCACGGCCTTGTTGGAAAAGCGCACGGACAGGTGCATCTGTTGTTGTACTTTCATTTAACACCAGTTGAGTATTGGCATTGACTTGAGTTTGAGGCGCAATTTTACTCACTATATTTTTTGCCTGTTCGCTATGATTAGATTTCACTAAAAAGGCAAGAGACTCTGGTAAAAATTTCCAAATGAGCGGGAGCAGTAACAAGGGAATACCAGCAATTAAAAACATGATTTGCCAGCCCATATCTTTTACGAGCCATGCACCGAGTAGCGCAGATGTCATGCCACCAATTGCATAGCCACTAAACATAATTGCGACCAATGTACTGCGGATTTTTTTAGGTGCATATTCGGTCATAAGTGCCACAACGTTTGGCATAACGCCACCAATCCCAAGACCTGCAATAAAGCGCAAAATAGCAAACTCAGTTGGTCCTTTGGCAAAGGCACCTATAAAGGTAAATCCGCTAAATAAGGTGACACAAATCAGGATGGTTTTTTTACGTCCAAGTTTGTCTGAAAGTGTGCCGAAAATCATGGCACCAAACATCATGCCGAATAGAGCGGCACTGGCGAGTAAACCAGCTTCAACAGCAGTTAACGACCATTGCTGCATTAACAGAGGAAGAGCAACCCCATAAATAACTAAATCATATCCATCAAAAATAATAATAAGTAAGCACCATATTAAAACTTTCCAATGAAAAGATGTAAAACGGGCTTTATCAATTAACTCATTAATATTAACCTTGCTTGTATCCATTTTCTTCACCTCCAATTTGTGAAGCATCGCGTTATTTTTTAATAAACTATTTTGTTATTGGAATAGAGTCAAAAACCTAATTGATATATCTTTATGTCTTTAAGGTATTGTATTTTTATTAAACTAAAATATTGAAAATTATAATTTATTTTAATAATTTTGGTTGTTGCTTTTGTTGTGTTTAAAATAGGGTTGAATATTGTATTGTGAGAATTTTAAGGATTTTATAGATATCTTTTTATAGATTTTATTGCTGAGAATCACAGCTAGAAATATAGCTAAATTTATATTAGGAATTAAAGTGAAAATAAATAAAAAATATTAAAGTCAATTATTTTAGAAACTCATCTTAAAAATGAAATTTAATTTATATTCAATAAAAATCGCCACATCAGAATTAGCAAATTATTTGCATCCTGATGTGGCGATTGAGGCTTTATTTTAGCTGGGGTATTTAGATAAAAACTTAATTTGTGGCTGGAGTTGATCGGGGTGTGAGAATGAAATGGGCGATTACACCAATGCAAATACCCCAAAAGACTGAGCTTAAGCCAAGAAAATGCATGCCTGATGCGGTGGCTAAAAAGGTAATAAGTGCAGCATCACGTTGACTATCATTTTTCATGGCAACAGAAATATTGGTGGCAATGGCACCAAGTAAGGCTAAACCTGCCAGTGCTGCAACCAACTCTTTAGGAAGTAAGCTAAATAGCATGACAATACTGCCAGCAAATAAGCCACCTAAAATATAAAAAATCCCGTTGGCGATTCCTGCGATGTAACGTTTTTCTTTCAGTTCATGTGCATCTTTGCCCATGCATAAAGCTGCGGTAATTGAGGCAAGCACAATCGTAATACCGCCGACACAGGCAACAGCTAACGAGGCAATACTGGTGGCCGTAATAATGGGCTTGGCTGGTGTGTCGTAACCGCTAAGTTTCATAATCGCCATACCCGGTAAAAATTGGCCGGTTAGACTGACTAAAATAAGAGGAACGGCGAGGTTGAGTGTTGAGTTCCATGTCCATTCTGGGCTAATCCACTCCGGAATAGCTAAACTAAAACTCACATCAACCGGATTCATTTTGCCTAAAATGAGGCTTAATAAAACTCCGGCAGCTAACACCCAAATCATGGTGTAGCGCGGCATTAAACGTTTGGCAATTAAAAAGACAATAAGCATGCTAAAAACAATAAACGGCATGCTATCAGACGCGGTAAATAGACCAATACCAAATTGAAAAAGAATACCAGCCATCATGCCGGCAGCGACGTCTTGCGGAATCCATTTTAGTAATTTGTCGAAGTAACCTGTAACGCCAATTAAAAAAATAACGATAGCAGAAGTAATATAGGCGGCTACTGCTTCATTCAACGAGATGTTTGGAAATAGGGTAACTAACAGGGCAGTACCCGGTGCTGACCATGCGGTTATGACAGGCGTTTTATATTTAATCGAAAGATAAATACCTGAAACGGCAGCACCAATTGAGATTCCCCAAATCCATGACACCATCATGTCGGTGGACACATGAGCACGCTGAGCAGCTTGGAAAAAAATAATCAGTGGGCCTGAGTAAGAAATTAAAACCGCAAGAAAGCCAGCAACTGTTGCTGATATGGACCAGTCATTTTTTAATGTCTTTAACAGGGTTGCCATGTGTGATTGCCTCCATGCAAATCATGTTATTTACCCAATCATGCAAAAAGATCAGGGTTAACCCTGATCTCCACCTCCGACCGAAATAACCGATCCGGTCATATATGATGCTTCGTCTGATGCAAGAAATAAAATTGCATTGACTTGTTCTTGAATTGTGCCATAACGGCCCATAAATGTTCGATCTATTGTTTGATCAACCACTTGCTGCATCCAGTCTTTTTCATTTTGACTTAATGGGTTGGCGTTTCGCGGTACTTTGCGAGGTGGTGCTTCGGTTCCACCCGTCGCAACAGCATTGACTCGAATTCCATCTTTAGCATGTTCAAAAGCAAGCGATGCCGTTAAAGCATTTACTCCACCTTTAGATGCCGAGTAGGGAATACGATTAATACCACGGGTTGCAATTGAAGACACATTTACAATCACCCCCGATTGTTGCTTAATCATGGCGGGTAACACAGCACGGCAGCACCATAACGTTGGAAACAATGAACGATTTACTTCCTTAATGATCTCTTCTTCGGAAAACTCTTCAAAAGGTTTCATCCAGATCGCGCCACCTACATTATTAATCAGGATATCTACCCGACCATAGTGTTCAATGGCTTTTGCAACTACCGCTTGAGCACCTGCATAGGTTTCAAGGTCAGCATTAATCGTGACGGCATTGCCATTTTCACTCTGAATTTCTTTGAGTACGTCTTCAACATATTCAGAGCGGTCAGCCATGATGACTTGGCCGCCTTCAGCTGCAACTTGCAGTGCCACGCCACGGCCAATACCTTGGGCACTACCCGTAACAATCACGACTTTATCGGTAAATCTTTGACGGTTTGACATAGATAACTTCTCCACCTTGAATTAGTTTGCAGAGAATTTTTCAAACAAGAAATTAGTAGGTTTGATATTTTCAGTTTCTAACCAGCCACGTACCGCTTCTACCATTGGCACTGGGCCACATAGGTAAACATCGACGTCGCCACCGTTTAACCATTCACTTTCAATATGACCAGTCACATAGCCTTTGCGTTCATGGTTACTCTCAGGGCTTGCGACCACAGTTCGATATTCAAACCATGGGAATTTTGCCTGCAACTCATTGAGTTTTTCTAGAGCAACCAAATCAAAGTCATTGGTCACGCCAAAGACTAAACGAACTGGTTGTTCTGAACCTTTTTCTTCAAGCACTTGTAACATCGACATAAATGGGGCAATACCAGTACCGCCTGCAAGCATTAGCACTGGACGCGCTACATTACGTAAGTAGAAGCTACCGAATGGACCTGTAAATGTCATTTTGTCGCCAGCTTTAGCATTCTTGCTTAAGAATTCACTCATCTTGCCATTTGGTACATTACGTACCACAAAGCCTGTTAAGCGATTGCCCGGTTTTGAGCTAAATGAATATGAACGTGTTTCACCAGTTTCTGGAATTGCAACGTTAACGTATTGGCCTGCAAGGAAATGAATATCCGGTTGGCCTTCATCAAGTTGAATATCAAATGTGATGGTTGAATCTGATAAATTTTCAACGCGGGCTAATGTACCTTGGAAGCTATGAATTTCTGTTTTGCAAACATCTGACGACGCCTGAATCTGGAATACCGCATCGGACGTTGGTCGACATTGGCAAGCAAGAATGTAGCCTTGCTCAGCTTCTTCTGGGGTTAATGCATCTTCAATATAGGTTTCTTCTGGCATGTCATAACTACCGGATTCGCAAAATGCGCGGCAAGTTCCACATGCACCGTCACGGCAATCCAAAGGAATATTAATTTTTTGGCGATAGGCTGCGTCAGATAGGGTTTCGCCTTGAGCTACGTTAATGAAACGTGTAACACCATCTTCAAATTGAAGTGCGATATTGTGGTTTGACATGGCATGTATCCTACAAAATATTTGAAACTTTTACCCTCAGCCAACAGTCCGTTTAACTGAGGGGGTATGTCTTAAAGGTGGTAGATATCAATCACTTGATTGATGTAGTCATTTTTCAAAACGACATACTTACTCAAGATTTTTGGTTGATCACCTGAAAAATCGATCACATAACGTGACATACCGAAATAGCTGTAATTTGTCTTGTAACGGAAACTTAAGGTATTCCAGTTAAAGCGAACGGTAACTTTGTCGCCGTCGCGATCGAGAACTTCAACGTTGGCAATATTGTGGCTTGTGCGTGTGTCCGGCATGGTTGCAGATGAGCGCTCGGTTTTAATACGGAACACTCGATCTTCTAAACCTTGACGGTCTGGATAATAAATAAGTGAAATTTCAGATTGCGGATCTTCAGTTAATCTATCGTCGTCGTCCCAAGCTGGCATCCAGAAAGAAGCTTCCGGTGCGTAACATTCAAGCCAGTCATCCCATTGTTCATCATCTAAAAAACGAGCTTCACGATAGAGAAACTGAGCAATATTTTCTAAAGTTGCTTTGTCTTGAGCACTCATGCTGTTTCTCCCTGATCAGCAATTTCTTTCTCTGATGCAATCGCGTGTTTCATGGTGTGTAACCAATATTGATGTTGGGCAAGATACAGACCTTCATCTTCAGTTTTGATACCACTTAACATGGGTTTTAAACCGATTTCGTTTGCTGCATCGTCTGGTCCATAAATCCAGTGTTTTGAACCACGGCACATGTCATTCCATTCAAGTGCAATACCTGCGTAGCCTGCCTGACAAGCACGGAACTCTTCTAAATCGTCTGGCGTTGCCATGCCTGAGGCATTGAAGAAATCTTCATATTGACGGATACGGCGTGCACGAGCTTCAGGTGCTTCACCTTTAGGCGCGATACAGTAAATGGTGACTTCGGTTTTATTGACCGAAAGTGGACGAAGTACACGAATTTGCGAACCGAATTGATCCATCAAATAAACATTTGGGTACAGACAAAGATTACGTGAACGCTCAATCATCCATTTCGACATCGCTTCACCGTATTTTTCGGTGTATTCGTCTGCTTTTGGGAAGTTAGGACGGTCTTCTGGGTTTGCCCATTGTGTCCACAGCAACATGTGACCATTTTCAAAGCCATACGAGCCACCGCCTTGTTTACCCCAAGAACCTGCACTCATCGCACGAATGTTATCGGCAGCTTGAGTTTCTTTACGGTGTTGAGTTGTTGCTGCGTAATTCCAGTGAACAGCAGAAACGTGATAACCATCGGCGCCATTTTCAGCAGTTAGTTTCCAGTTGCCTTCGTAGGTATAGGTAGATGAACCACGTAAAACTTCCAAACCATGTTCAGACTGGTCAACAATCATGTCGATGATTTTGGTGGTTTCACCCAAAAATTCTTCAAGCGAAGGAACATCGGGATTTAAGCTACCAAATAAGAAGCCTTTGTAGCTCTCAAAACGAGCTACCTTTTTAAGGTCGTGTGAGCCGTCTTGGTTAAAGCAGTCAGAGTAACCTGCGTCAGTTGGGTCTTTTACTTTGAGCAATTTACCTGAGTTATTAAAAGTCCAGCCGTGGAAAGGGCAAGTATACGTTGCTTTGTTACCACGCTTGTAACGGCAAAGTTGTGCTCCGCGGTGTGAACATGCATTGATCATGGCATTAAGTTCACCGTTACGGTTACGGGCAATGATAATCGGCTGACGACCAATATAAGTCGTGTAGTAGTCATTATTATTTGGAATTTGGCTTTCGTGTGCCAAGTAAACCCAGTTACCTTCGAAGATGTATTTCATTTCGAGGTCAAATAAGGCTTCATCAGTAAAAACTGAGCGGTGAAGTTTAAATTCACCTGTATCGATATTGTCTACAAGTAATTCATCAATACGGTCAAGATGGCTGGTATTGATTACAGGAATACGTGGCATGTCCGTTCTCCGACTTTCCAAAGGGTGGAAGTCATCAAGACCTTCGCTACGATTTAAAAGGTCTTGATATCCTAATATGTCAATGAAGCGTATAAACGCGTCGGGTGTTTAACCGCGAATGGATAAAGATAGATCGAATGTTGGCCAGTATGATTTCAATCGGTGCTATACAAGTGATCTATAACTTCATCGGGTTATTGCTTGTATATACCTTAAAAGAATGGTTAAACTGTGTCTAAGACTGAATTTGCATTTTAATATATCTTAAAGGTATGGAAACCTGATGGAACTAAGACATTTACGGTATTTTGTGGCTGTTGTAGAAGAACAGAGCTTCACCAAGGCAGCCGAAAAACTATTTATTGCTCAACCGCCTTTGAGTCGGCAAATCCAAAATTTGGAAAGTGAGCTTGGAATTCAACTCTTTGAGCGAGGAAGCCGCCCTTTACAGACCACGCCAGCAGGGCATTTCTTTTATCAGCACGCTGTTAAACTTTTGTCGAATGCTGAAGAAATAAAAAGTATGACCAAGCGTATTGGTCTCATCGAAAGAAGCATGACCATTGGTTTTGTCGGGTCTTTACTTTATGGGTTGCTGCCTCGAATCATTTATTTATTTCGTCAGCAGCAGCCGCATCTGAATATTCAGCTCATGGAATTAAGTACAACCGAACAGTTACAGGCCTTAAAAGAAGGCCGTATTGATGTCGGGTTTGGGCGTTTAAGAATTAGTGATCCCGCCGTGAGGCGAATTCTTTTACGTAAAGAGCGTTTGGTTGTTGCCGCGCATACCAGCCATCCAATTGCACAGCGCACAGAAGGGGTATATCTGGCCGATTTGATTGATGAAAAGATGTTTATGTATCCCACCTCGCCAAAACCGAACTTCTCAACCCAGCTTTTGAATATTTTTGCCGAACATAGTTTGGTTCCCAAAAATATGCATGAGATACGAGAAATTCAATTGGCTTTGGGCTTAGTCGCAGCGGGAGAAGGGATCTGTATTATTCCAGCAAGTGCCGATACTATTCGATTTCCACACTTAAACTATATTCCGATTTTAGATAACGGCGCGGTCAGCCCAATTTTTATTACTGCACGGGCAATGGACAGAAGTGAAGACTTACAATCATTGTTCGATTGTATTTATCAGGTTTATGATTTAGAAGGGATACCTTATCAACGGACTGTTTTTACACTCGACCAGAACCCGATAGATGATTCAAATGGTATCGACTCTTAAATAAGGGAGGTGCATAGCCTCAAGGTTGAAGCTATGCGTTGATGTGTTTTAGAAAGCCCAAATTAATTTTAGCCAGCTGGTATGGCCTTCGGGGCGATATTCGACTTCGGTTTCTTTTAGAAATTTGGCTTCAATAGACCAATTCTTATCGGCATATTGAATGCCTGGCCCAATTGCAAAAGCCTGTCCTTTAAACCCAATGTCACTTCCGTTTACTTTGTCATCTGTGGTTTGTTTAAAGGTATAGCCTTCAACTGCAACTTTGAGTTTTGGGTTAATGCGATAACCCAAGCTATAGTCACCCGCAATGTATTGTCCAGACTGGTAGTCGGTCGCGTCATTACGCGTATTCCAGCTATAAGACAATTTAGTAGATAGATCTAAACCTGCCGCGTTGGCATAACTATAGGCAATAATTGGTCGAATGGTGTGATAGTTTTTCCCGAGATTGGCTTCAACTGGATGTGTCGCACTTGGAGTGTCATATTCACCTGTCCCGAGCACAGTTTCTAGGGCTGCAATCCAGTGATGATTTCCTTGATGCCAGCCGAGCATGCCACCCAAAATCAAGTCTCCGAGACCTTGGTTTGAGTCAGCCATTCCATTTATTTTAAGCCTTTGATAAACCAATGGTTGGGCTGCATAAAAACCGAGTTGTCCATCCATAATTTTTTGATCGGTCATCCAAACCAACCGCGGAACCACAGCGTTGACATCAACATGGAACTGATTGGGACCATTTTGAAACTCTGATGCGTGGTAATTTTGATAATAACTGAGTAAGTAGACGCCAGCAGGTGGTAGAGCACCTGCCATCATACCTTCGGCACCTAAAGCAAAAGAGTCTGAGCCATTTTCTGTCGCAAATGCAGACGGAAGGTAAAGGGAGCTGATTACACCACATATGATTGCAGAGATTTTGTTATTCATAGAATGTCCTATTCTGTGTTGTTTGGCTTGTCACTAAAAAAACGTTATTCCTTAACGGTCTTTAAAAATTTGAGTCTGTTTAACCTGTAAATTTGGAATGCAGAACTCTTGTGAGCCTTGTATTTGCTTTCTAAATTACAAATACAAAGCTCATTTGAAAAAGCCGAGTGCTTAAAGGTTTATCTTTAAATATGTTTGAATAAAGCTGAACGCGATTGTCCGGCAGCACCATCGGCTGCACTTAAGAAGCGTTCAGTGTGAATGTCCCGTTCGAATAAGCGACTTTGCATGAGTGTTGAAATTGCCGAGTCGATCATGATGGGTGGGCCACACAAATACGCTTTGTGTCCACCACATCGATTTTCAAAGTAATCGGCAACAGCCTCATGCACAAATCCGGTAAATCCAGTCCATTGGTCTTCTGGTTTTGGTGCATTGAGAGCAGGGATATAGCGGAAGTTCGGATAGTCTTTTACGAGCTGTTCAAACAATTCTCGGTTGTATAGCTCTGCCAAGTCTCGTGCTCCTTGGAAGAGGTAAATCGTGCGACTATCTCCAGACTCAAGCAAATCTAAAATCATCGATTGTGGGCTTGAAAGACCTGAACCACCCGCAATGAAAATGGCATTTTGATCATCTGACTTGCGTACAAAAAATTGACCATAAGGGCCTGAAATATCGAGCTGATCACCTGTGGTAAGTTGTTCATGCACATAAGTCGTTGCTGCACCGCCTTCAACTTTACGAATATGCAGCTCAACGATGCCGACTTCACTTGGTGAGTTGGCAATTGAAAATGCACGAGTTCCTTCAATGTTTGGAAATTGGACATTGATATATTGGCCAGCTTGGAATTCGATTGAACGATCTAGTTGTAGACGAATACCCTTAATGGTCGGGGACAAGTCTTTTATTTCAATGACGGTCGCTTGATAGTCTTGAACCAAATGACCTAAGAAATCTGGGTCTTCATCGACATCGGCTTCAATGACCATGTCGGACTGTGGTTTGCAGCAGCAGGCAAGCACCTTATTTTCATCACGTTCAATATCCATGAGCGCAAAGGGAGAAGCTTCACCGACATCATAAAAACCATCGGTGACTTGAACCTTGCATGTCCCGCAAGTGCCATGACCACAGGCAAAGGGTAACCAAACACCTTGGCGTAAAGCTGCATCTAAAATGGTCTGGTCTTCTTCTACTTCAATCGTTGTTCCGATCGGTTCAATGGTGACTTGATAACTCATGACACACCTCCGAATTAAACGTAACTGTCGTTATAGCCATTTAATTCTGGCGTAACGAAACGAAGTAATGACTTATGACCAAAACCAAGCTCTGCCAAAGTTTTTGTACTTTCAGGACTAATTGTTTGACCATCTAAGGTGTATTGCACTTTTGACCAATCAATTTTGGCAAAATCTGGATGCTGGGCAAAACCACCTGTAATTTGTTGCTCAATCAACTGTCCAAAAGTTTGTTGAGGTGAGGCAAGCATGGCATGTGCTGAGCAAAAAAGGGTGTGATGATCCCAACCCACATAAAGTAAGAATTGATCACCATAGTTTTTTTGCAGATCAAGCGGTTCAAATTGATAATTGTTGTGTATCGCGCGAACAGTCATGTTCAATCTCCTTATTTCCTATCAGTCAGCTTGATGACTGCCTGAACAATTCCTTGTGTTTATGCTGCGTTGCCTTTCCATTTTTTCCAGCGCTGTTGGTCTGGTGAACCTTCAATATCCAGATTGTCGGCACCGACATTCATGCGGTAATAATCGCGGAGCATGGTTTCGAGGTCACCGCCACCACAGTTGCCTTGCAAAATTTGATTTACAGGTAGCCATGCTTGTATATATTTTTCAGGCTCGCGTTCGAAAATGTCATGACAACCATCTGAACAGGTGTGGTAGCGTTCGCCTTGGTAGATGCTATGGCGATAACTAAACTGAGTTGGGTCATCACCCATTTCGGTAAAGGTCATTGGAATCTGACAAACCTGACAAAGCTGTGGTAAACCTGCGCTATAGAAGCGTTTACCCTCGGCTTCCATTTTGCGAGCCAGCTCCCATTTTGGACGGTAGTATTTATCGAAAGTGTCTGGATATTTAGCCGATAACCAATCCATTTCTTCGTCAGTTGGAATCCAAGTATGGAAACCGGCAGCATGACCAAAGTTATAGAAAATCCACCATGCCTGATGTGAGACATGCTCTTTTTCTTTCACAATGACATCGCTATATTTCGGCATACGAATGCCATAACGGCTCAAATCTTTAAATAGTGCGCCGCCTGCCTGTTCAAAGTAAACTTCCCAAGCTTCTTTCCAAGACATCACTTTGTTTGGCAGCATGTAATCCATCATCATGCCTACAATTGAAAGCAAACGAGTTCCGCGCCAGAACCATTTATCAATCCATTCCTGCACAATTGGCACGTTGTCTTCATGCTGTTCGAGCAAGAATTTCACGATTTCAAGACCAAGCGTCATGTGACGCGCTTCATCAGACTGCGCACTAAAACCAAAGGTCACGGTTGCCATATCGCCGTTATAAGCTGCACCCGACATAAACGGAACAAACAGTAAGTTGGTAAGTACATATTCAAAAGCAAAACTAATCGCTAATAAAAACTCGAAAGGGCCAGCAGAACGGGCATCTTCGAAAAATGATTTAGGTACAGACAAATACCAAACGCGGTCATGCATGTGTGCCCAATCCTGAAAACCATCAAAGAACTTGTTGTAATGGCTCATGGCATGAATTTGAGTCTGTACATGACGCAGCTCATCAATCGACTGCATCTGAGAAGCAATACGTGCTCCAATTCCACTAAACTGGCGGCCTACATGGGCATAACCTTGATAAGCTTGATATTCAAGTGGAGTCACCGCCGTTAAAAAGAGTTTGATCGCATTTAAGTAGCGTTCATTACTGACATTCATCTGACCGTTGTTTTGAGCAAACGCATCAAAAATGGCATAAAGTTTTTTCTCTTTTTCTGCCTGATATTTCCAGTAAGCATCCATAGTTAAACGGAATGGATCTTCCCATTTAGACCAGTCCGTAATTTTGATGCCTTCAAACTCTTCATAAGGGAAGGCATCTTTACGGTCAGCATAGGAAAAGTCCCAGTCCAGATCACGGGTTAATGCACGGTAACGATCTTTCGCATTTAATTTTTTGCTGGTTTCTTTCGTTTGAGTTGTCATGATTGATCATCCTTAAATCTTTGTTAAACAACGTCTATGTTGTGATTAATTCCAATGAAGGCGGAAAGTATCGTCCTCTTCTTCGACGTTGCCGCCCAGCGTAATCATGTTGAGTTGTAATGATTGGATGTCCCAATCTTGGCCTAGTTTTTCAGATACGGTTTCGGCTTTAATCACCAAATCAGTTTCACTTTCAATTCGGATCATGGCGGGTAAATACTGAATTGAAGCTTCAGGGTTATCTTCTTCAATCGCTTCGAGGATGTAGCGTGAAGTATCGTTGTCTTGTAACGCGAGATAGACTTTAGACATGTTGCTTCTCCTTAAGCATTTGTAAGTGGTTGTAGGCCGAGTTTTTTTGCACGTTCAATAACGGCTTGTTCTGCTTGATCAATTGCCTCTGCTGTTAAGGCTGCTGTTGCCCAAGGTGTAAAGGCTGCTTTCACTTGAGCTAGAGACTCAGTGAACCATTCATTTAATAGCTGTTTGTTATGATCGGATTCTGCTGCCGCAGTTTTAATGACGGTGTCTGACCACTTACGTAAATCACCTAAAGTGTCTTTCATAAATTCAGTCAGCATGGCTAAGTCGCGAGCATTTTGAGTGACTAACCACTGATCAAACTGTTGATAGACGAGCTCTGTCACAAAGCAGTCAATCACAAGATTTTGTAATAAGAAAAGTTTGAAGTAGTCTTGCTCGGTGAGGCTTTCTTCACACAAACGTCTTAAGCATTGCCATGCAGGATGTTGCATCCAAGCCTGTTTTGCCTGTTGTAATGAATCACCGCTATTACTATCTAAAGCTAGACCAATACGTGAGATGTACTGCGCTATCCCTAAATGATCCATTGCGGCATAAATACAAGCTTGGGTAAGCACGGTGCCATAACCATAGGCACTGCCAGACATCATGTGTAAGTTTGCAGTTTGTTCAACGTGGCGAAATGGCAATAGGTACTCAATGACCTTAGCTTTGACTTCATCAGACAAATGTTCTGCAAGCTGACGTTTTTCAAAAAAAGCAAAATTACTTTCGGCGGTATCTTGTAACCGCGCACGGTGCTGAACATAAGTTCCATAATAGAATTGACGTGGATCTTTGAATGCATACCAATCTTGCATTTGCAGGACAGTATGGGTTTTATCATTTAAAGTCTTTTCAGGTTTCCACAGTGGGCGATAGTGAAAGTTAGCTTCTGCCTGTACATCAAAACTCACTTCTTGATATCGAGTTGCTGGCTTACTGCCAAATCGTCTTTCGATATAGGCATAGTTCTGGCGGATAGGTTCGACATTTGACGTTTTGATTTCTAAAGTCATGGCTTTATCTCCTTATATTTTTACATCTGATCATCGTGATCGTTGCTATTACGTTGCGTGCCGACTAAGGTTGCTTCAGTGCCATAGCGCCATTTTTCTTCCTGAGCATCATTAAAAGCTTGCTGCTCTTGGGTCATTTCAACCACTTGATTGGTTTTACAAAAATCATTAAATGCATGTTTAGGCAAAACCAGTTCCACAAATAGACTTGGGTCGTGAATGGCAAAATCGAATTCGATAAACTCTGCGTTTAAGTCGCCAGTGATCCGAATATATTTGGTTAATGCTTCGACTTGAGGTTGCGTCATGCTGTACTCCATCAAGACATGGTCTTGAAATTGATGAATGCTCCTTGCTCTCGCTACTAGCTTTACAAAAGCTATGCCAACTTTATTTTTGTTATTAAAAACAGATGATTAAGTTTTTTATGGAAAATGAGGAATTTTTTAAATTCACCATTTCATGAATTTTTTTGAATGGTGAAATAGATATATTCATGATTTGATGAAGAGAGCCGTAAAAATTTCTTTTTAGATTTTTTGAGGCTTTAAATGGAGAGATTTAGAAATACTTTTTTAGTATGAAGTTATGTCTTTAAGGTACTAGGACATATATCTGGTTCTTCGATAAGATGAGATAACACCCAAATGTGTTTAATGGATTAAAACAGATCACTCATGGCTCGAGTAAAATACGATACAACGGGACGATACGCAGATCATCCGCAAGAAATTCACGATTTGCTGTCTAAACTGCACTTTGATACTGCCCACGGCCAAATCTGGTTTGATGAATATCGGATGCTGCTTTTACACACCAGCATTATGGGATATTTGCGTAAAGATTTAGCGCACATGATTGGGCTTGAGCGGACTAAGCATTTCTTTATTCGTTTAGGGTATCAAGCTGGGTTAAAAGATGCAGAAGTTACAACAAAAATGCGTCCCGATTTAAATGAACACGATGCTTTTATGGCGGGTCCACAAATGCATGCGATTCGTGGAATGGTGCAAGTACAGGCCAACCAGCTCAATTTAAGCCATAATAAAAAACAATTTTATGCCGATTTAAATTGGCTTAACTCTTTTGAAGCCGATGTGCATTTAGAGCATTTTGGCCTAAGTGATGAACCTTCATGTTGGATGTTACTTGGCTATGCATGCGGATATAGCAGTTTTGCGACGGGCATGACTATTATTTATCAAGAAATAGAGTGTAAGGCCTGTGGCCACGAGCATTGCCGTATTATCGGTAAGCCTTTAGAAGAGTGGGAAAATGCAGATGAGCTAATTCAGTTCATGTCTCCCGAACCCATGGAAAAAGAACTCATTGCGTTGCAGGCTGAACTTTTTGAGCTTAAAAGATCAATTTATAGCGATAGCGAAGCTGATTACCAATTATTTAGTTCTGTGGGTAAGTCAGCATCTTATAAACAGGTCTGTGCATTATTAACAAAAGCAGCAGGTTCGAAAGTTTCTATTTTGCTACAAGGCGAAACAGGGGTTGGTAAAGAAGCTTTTGCACGAGGAGTTCATGAAAATAGCCAAAGAAAAGACCAACCTTTTATTGCGGTAAACTGTGCAGCGATTCCACTAGAGTTAATTGAGTCTGAATTATTCGGGGTAGAAAAAGGTGCCTATACAGGAGCACATCAGTCTCGCTTGGGTAAGTTTGAACGAGCCAATGGCGGTACGATTTTTTTAGATGAAGTGATTGAGCTTTCTCCTCGTGCACAAGCAGCACTATTACGCATTTTGCAGGAAGGTGAATTTGAGCGAGTAGGAGATTCACAGACACGTATTTTAGATGTCCGTGTAATTACAGCAACCAATGAAGATCTTGAGCAGGCTGTAAAAACAGGGCGATTTCGGGCAGATTTATATTATCGCTTAAATATTTTCCCAGTGCAGATTCCGCCTTTGCGAGAGCGCCGTGAAGACATTCCTTTACTGGTTGAACATTTTCTTCGTCGCTTTGAAAAAATGTACGGCAAAACCATTCAAGGTGTAAGTGAAAAGACCAAAGTTTTTATGCAGCAATATGAATGGCCAGGAAATATTCGTGAGTTAGAAAACTTATTAGAAAGGGCGGTTTTATTAACGGATGATCAGCAGCTGATTAAGTTAAATGCCATTTTTCCACAGATCAAGCATGACCCAGAGCAGGCGATAACTATAGAAACTGACTTTGGACAATTATTACAGCCAGAGTTTAATTTAGAAGAACACGAGAGACAGTTAATTTTAACAGCCCTAAAAAAAGCTAATCATAACGTGTCTGAAGCAGCACGTTTATTGGGAATAACTCGGGCGGCACTGGATTATCGAATTAAAAAATTTCAGATTTGAATCAATATCAACAAGCTCAAAAATAAAGGCCTAACTTTAAACGTTAGGCCTTATCGACTATTGCACTTTCGCTGGGAAACCATCTTCTTCAAGTGCTTCGGTAATTTTATCGACACTTTCACTGCTTTCAACAGTCACGATTTTGGTCGCTAAGTCTACATCTACTTTTGCATTTGGATCGACATCTTGAATCGTTGCAGTCACACCACGTGCGCAGCCACCACAAGTCATATTTTCAATAAGTAGTTTCATATTCATACTCCATCAAGAATGAGATGTTTGTTTGGATAACACTGAGTCTAAACCTTGTCATGATTGTAAGGTCAAGACCAAATTTTTAAAAAAATATGCTTGACCTTCCCATGATGGGAATCTGTATGCTCAATACAGAATATTAAATTTTGCAGATTTGCAGAGGTGTTTGATGGACTCAAAAACCACAAAATTGCCAGCATATAGTGAAACACTCTCAATTGAGGGCATGACTTGTGCCTCCTGTGTAGGACGTGTCGAAAAAGCACTTAAGAAAGTTGAAAATGTAGAGATTGCCAACGTTAATTTGGCAACAGAAAAGGCCGTTGTTTATTCAAATCAACCGATTCAGCGCGAAGCACTGGTTAAAGCAGTTGAACGTGCGGGTTATGATGTTCCAAAAGCTGCACCAGTGGAGTTGTCTATTGAGGGCATGACCTGTGCATCTTGTGTTGCACGTGTTGAAAAAGCCCTCAAAAAAGTAGACGGTGTTCAAGAGGCAACTGTCAACTTAGCAACAGAGCAGGCTTGGGTACAAGCAGATGCATCAGTCAATGTTGAAGACTTAATTCGTGCTGTTAAAAAAGCAGGTTATGACGCGAAAGCATCTGAAAAAAATCAAGATGAGCAACTCGATAAAAAAGCGTCAGAGTTAGACCAGCTTAAAAAAGATTTGATCATTTCGATTGTGTTGGCCTTACCTGTGTTTATTTTGGAAATGGGTTCACATCTCATTCCAGCTTTTCACATGTGGGTCATGCATACCATTGGTCAATACAATAGCTGGCTTTTACAGTTTGTTTTGACCACATTAATACTCGTTTTTCCTGGTCGCCGTTTTTACCAAAAAGGGATTCCAGCCTTATGGCGTTTGGCGCCAGATATGAACTCGCTGGTCGCTGTTGGAACTTTAGCTGCCTACAGTTTCTCAGTCGTGGCAACCTTTATGCCGCAGGTATTACCACAAGGCACGGTCAATGTTTACTTTGAAGCGGCTGCTGTAATTGTCAGTTTAATTTTACTCGGACGTTATTTTGAAGCAAAAGCTAAAGGACGTACTTCGCAAGCGATTCAACATTTAGTAGGAATGCAGCCAAAAACAGCCCGTATTCAACGTGATGGTAAAGTGGTTGAAGTTGCTGTTGCTGAAGTGGTCAGTGGAACTATTGTAGAAATTCGTCCGGGTGAGCGTGTGCCAGTCGATGGTGAGGTGGTTGAAGGGCACAGCTATATTGATGAATCTATGATTACGGGTGAGCCTGTTCCTGTTGAAAAAATAATAGGGCAACAAGTAGTTGGGGGTACAGTCAATCAAAACGGTACTCTAAACATTCGGGCAACCGCCGTTGGTTCTTCATCTGTACTTTCACAAATTATTCGCATGGTTGAACAAGCCCAAGGTTCTAAACTTCCGATTCAGGGCTTAGTCGATAAAGTCACTATGTGGTTTGTGCCTGTAGTCATGTTAATTGCTGCAATTACTTTCTTGGTTTGGTTTATTTGGGGACCAGAGCCTGCGCTAACTTTTGGCTTGGTGAATGCTGTTGCGGTACTGATTATTGCTTGTCCTTGTGCGATGGGGCTTGCAACACCAACTTCTATTATGGTCGGTACTGGACGTGGTGCCCAGTTAGGTGTCTTGTTCCGTAAAGGTGAAGCTTTGCAGCTTTTACAAGAAGCACAGGTCGTTGCCGTTGATAAAACCGGTACACTCACCGAAGGCAAACCGACACTGACAGACTTTAATGTGCAATCAGGTTTTGAACGTAAACAAGTGTTGACTTTAGTTGCCTCTGTTGAAGCCAAATCTGAACACCCAATTGCCCTTGCGATTGTTCAAGCAGCAGAAAGCGAAGGCCTAAACTTATTACCAGTAACAGCATTTAACTCGATTACAGGTTCAGGTATTGAAGCGGAAGTTTCAGGCCAAAAAGTACAAATTGGCGCAGACCGTTATATGCACCAACTTGGTTTAGACACCAGCTCATTCCAAGCGATTGCTGCTCAGTTAGGTGAAGAAGGCAAAACACCACTCTATGTTGCCATTGACCAGCAACTTGCAGCAATTATTGCCGTGGCAGACCCAATTAAAGAAACAACCTATGCTGCGATTGAAGCCTTACATAAATTAGGTCTCAAAGTGGCCATGATTACAGGAGACAACCGTCATACGGCGCAAGCGATTGCCAAAAAGCTGAACATTGATGAAGTTGTGGCAGAGGTTTTACCCGAAGGCAAAGTGGACACAGTTCGCCAATTGCAAAAACAGTATGGTCGCTTAGCTTTTGTAGGTGATGGCATTAACGATGCGCCAGCCTTGGCACAAGCGGACGTGGGCTTAGCCATTGGTACAGGAACTGATGTTGCGATTGAAGCTGCCGATGTGGTGCTGATGTCAGGTAGTTTAAAAGGCGTACCGAACGCAATTGCGCTAAGTAAAGCAACTATGCGAAACATACGCCAAAACCTGTTCTGGGCATTTGTATATAACGTTGCGCTGATTCCAATTGCAGCAGGTGCGCTATATCCAGCATTTGGTGTATTACTTTCACCTATGTTTGCAGCAGGCGCGATGGCACTTTCTTCGGTCTTTGTTTTAGGCAATGCGTTACGCTTAAAACGCTTTCATGCGCCAGTACAGTAAGCGTGCTGAAAATCAACTTTTGGTTTAAGATCATGACAGCAGGTCTTAAACCAAATTTAATATTTGAGGTGTGAGATGAATATCGGTCAGGCATCCAAACATTCGGGCATTTCAGCGAAAATGATTCGCTACTATGAAGAAATCGGTTTACTTGAAGCAGCTCAGCGTTCTGCTTCTGGCTATCGTATTTATTCAGAAACAGACCTTAAAACTTTAAACTTTTTAAAACATGCCAGAGAGTTAGGTTTTTCATCTGAACAGATGAAAGAGCTTATTTCGCTTTGGAAAAATACAGATCGGCATAGTGCAGAGGTGAAAGCTTTAACCGTAAAACACATTGCCGAATTAAAGCAAAAAATTGCTCATTTACAGGAAATGGTTAATATTTTGCAGGCTTCAGCTGATGATTGCTGTGGTGACCAACAGGCTTCGTGTGCGATTTTAGACCACATTGAAAAAGGTGTAGGGGTAAGTTAAACCTTATAAAAATAAAAAAGGAAAAATCATGGCTTATACAGCTTCTTGTCTTTGTAATGGGATTCAACTTCGTATTAATGCCGAATTAGAACCCATCATGGTCTGTCATTGTAAGCAATGCCAAAAAGCACAAGGAGCTGCTTTTGCGGCCACCACTCAAGTACAAAAAAGCGATTTAGAGATTGTACAGGGTGAAAATCTTTTGCAAGCGTATTTTGCATCGCCTAATAAAAAGAGAGTGTTCTGTAAAACTTGTGGTTCACCTGTCTGGAGTGAACGTTTAGATAAACCTGATGTGGTGCGTTTAAGGGTAGGGCTCATTAATGAAGAAATATCGACGCCAGTCATCTCTCATGCTTTTGTCAATTCACAAGTGAAGTGGTATCCAATTTGTGATACGGCTCGCCAGTACCCAAATGGCGTCGAAAACCCTTGAAATATGAAGGTTTGAAGTATTTTATTCATTTGTAAAAAAACGTGAACAGCACTAGCCATGAATAAATAATGTGCTATAAATGTACTTAAGGTAATCGTAATATCTCCTCGATCCACAGGGAAACTTGGGACAGGGCAAAAGATACGATAAGACCTTATAAACAGCTAGCAAAGAGCAAATAAAAATGGATAGATACATTTTTTGAGTGCTCAACGTTGCAGAAAAGCCCGTGAAACGGGCTTTTTTAATGCCTATGAAAAGTTATTTCTAAGTGTGGGATAGCTTATGTTTTTAAACTATTTAAGAAAAAGTAATGTAAAAATAATAAAATATTTCAAATATACAGACTATTCTGTATTGCAATTTATTTTTATTAAGGGTACATTTAGTTAACGGTTTAAAGTTCAAGCTTAATAATGAACTCATGGTCGTTGTGGGAGATCTAAGAGCCTGCATTTTCCCCAAGATGCGGGTTTTTTTTATGCCTAAAAAAGTAATGACTCATCTGATCTAAAAATTTAATTCTTTGTTTTATAAAGTTTAAAAACCTACGAACGTAATAGGTCGTAGGTTTCTAAGCACGTCTAAAAATTAAGCACGATATGCCTGACAAGCTTGAGCACACGCTAAACATGCTTTTGCACAAACCTGGCAATGCTCATGTTCGTGTTTACTACACTCAGCTGCACATAGTTGACATGCATTAGCACATAACTGCATGGCTTGTTCAGCAAGTTCGGAATGTCTTAATTCTAAAGATGTGCATAACTGACAGGTTTCTACACAGGTTAAGCAGTGTTTGATGCACTCACGCATCATATGCACATGCTCTTCTTGTAAACATGCAGAGGCACAATGCTTACAAGCAAACATACATTCAATGCAGGCTTGAATAGAAGTAGATGCTTGATTAAACAGAGATTGATTTGGTTCTTGTGAGTTATTCATTTTAATATTCTCCTTTTGAAAGGCATTATTAAAAAACCGAATATTGTTATCTTTTTTCATTTTATAAAATCATTTTTCCTATCGGGCACTTTGAAATGAAAGATCTACAAATGCTCAATACGAGATTAACCTCGTATAAGAATGTTACAGGTACTTTGTTAGCTAAATTCTAAAAAGACAGTAAAACCTTAAGAAGAGATACCTAAAAACAAAAAATAAAATTTGTTTGGATATAATACTTTTGGCTAATTTTTTAATGTATGAAAATTAGGCAAATTATCAGTGTGAACTTTAAGGGCACACGTAATGGAAAACATTGAACAGTACGCTCACGGAGCTGAGCATGAAGTCCACGTACACTGCAAACGATCATTAAGCACTTTAATACTGAGTTTGTTTGTATTAATTGCAACTGGTCGATAAAGAAGAAGCACCCACGGGTGCTTTTTCTGTATGACTTGACTATGGGTGGATTAAATTAAGAACCTGTAAAGCCGCGGCGCTTTTTGTAGGCTTTACGATCATAAGAGGGAATATTGGACTTTTGAAGATCAATAGCCAATTGTTTTCTGCGTTGAAATTGCACTTCATTTAAAAGCGCATCATAGATTTTAGGTCGGTCAGTTTTAAACTTTTCTACATCCAGTGGAATCTTACTTTCCTCTTTAACAATATACAAAACTGAAACATTGGCATTGGTTTCATATACTGTCCAACCAACCCGTACTGTATAGAGGCCGGTTTTCTGATCCTTTCCTAAATAAGATTTAAAACCATCGGGATGAGGGCGTACATAAGCATTCATCATGCATCCTCCATCAACTATTTAATTCGATGAAAGCGGCGATCAATGAATTGATGGGAATGATACATCTATTCAGTAAAATCACGATTTTCATGTGTATATATATTGATCAATTTGATAATTTCAAGCTCTGTAATTTTTCTTTTTTGTGGGATGAAAAACGTGAGAATTTGTCTAAAAAAGATACAAAAATAACCACTTCATTTTTATAGATAAATTAAGTCTATTTTTAACTTAAATTTGGTTTTTTTAAAATTTATGTGACGTATTTTGCAAATTTAAAATTGAATAATTTATAGTGAAGCTTGAGTTCATTTTTTATTAATAATTTGATTTTAAAAAATAAAAAATATTTGTAATATTTCTTGTTACAACGATTTTGTCGACAATACAGGATTGTTTTTGACATATTTCGCCTAGCGTAATCAATAGAGTTTTTTGCCTATGGTGTCATTTTTATTTATTGGACTTGTAGTCACTATTTTGTTGACTCCAGGACCAACAAATACATTATTAGCCTCGGCTGGCATACAAGCAGGGGTAAAGCATTCTCTTAAGTTGATTCCGGCAGAGGTCATAGGTTACCTGATCGCAATTACCTCATGGGGTGTTTTACTTGAATCGGTGTCTCATTTCATTCCATGGCTTCCAGCCATATTAAAGCTGATGAGTGCGGGCTTTATACTCTATCTTGCTTTTAAACTCTGGATGACATCGTCTGAAGATATTAAGTTAGACCGACCGCTTATTACGCCAAAAGCTTTATTTCTTGCGACACTTTTAAATCCGAAAGCTTTACTTTTTGCTTCAGCGATTTTTCCCCATGCAGCGTGGGAAGTTCCTCATTTATATTTTATTCACATTGTTGTCTTTTTAGCTTTAATTACCCCAATTGCTTTTTTATGGATTATGTTTGGTACAGTATTAATCTCAAATAAAGTCACTTGGTTAAATCAACGTAACTTACAACGTATTGCTGCATTTATTTTAACTTTTTTTGGCCATGCCAATCGGCTATTCAGCGATTAGCTCATTTTAGACCTAACAAATTAATTTATATTAAAAAATTTAATATACAGGAGTTGTTTCATGAAGAGATTAAAAGTCGTTATTAAAGATCAGTTTGACCAAGAAAGTATTGCTTTAGCAAAGGTTAGGCCTGCGAACGATCAGAAATTAGAGCTGTATAAAAGTGTAGAGCATATCGAAATTGATGACGATATTATTCTACCGAATATGGATTTACTCTATGAAAATCCAAAAGATGGAAAAATTTATAAATTAGTTGGCCCGTTTAATGAAGATGAATTATAGAGGGGCGAAGAAAAGTTGATTTTTTCTTCTGTTTTAGTGTTGCTTAAAATAAAAGCAAACTAACGTATAGACACAATTAAAATCTTGAACACCAAGGGGTCCTTATGGGACTATGTTTCTGCAAAAATGTGACCTAATCCACATTTTTGTATTTCAGGACTAAGTGGTGTTCACTAAGCCCATTTCTTCAATGAGAAGTAGAAATGGGCTTTTTTTATGGAAATTTATTCTTTAAAAGTTTCATCTAAAGCTTGCTGGACTGCTTCAATGCGAGATTTGCAAGCTTTATAAGCACCAATGGATTCTTCAACAATCTTCATCAAATTATCAATATCCGGGCTTTCCTGAGATTCAAGTAATTCGGCATTTCGCTTTAAAATGTCATGACCTTCTTTAAAAGTCAGTTCTTTATCATTCATTTGGAATTACCTCGGTAATATTAGCGTTAATTGCTCCATCTTGCATATCAACAGTAATGCTAGAGCTAGTGATTTGGTGAATGGAACGAATTGCTTTGCCTTCTGATCTTACAATTGCATAACCTTTTGCTTGAATTTGTTTCGGGTTTTGCAAAAGAATTTCTCGCATAAGAGATTCAGTTTGCGATAGAGAAAATTTAACTTGTTGCTGTGAAACAAATTGAATGCGTTCCTTTATCTGCTCAAGGAACTGGTGAGCTGAATTAAGCTGAGCTTGGGCAGAGGATTTAATATGTTGTAGATATTGATCACTCTTACTTTGGTAGGTCGTAATTTGATGTTGTGACAAGAGTTTGATTGTTTGTAGGTTGTCTACAGCTTCTTGTACACGTTCAACAATATGGTTGCGAATACCCGCAATCACTTTACTTGGAGTGTCAAACGAACGGTGTGCAATCTCGTCAAGGATAGTACGATCTTTTTCATGTCCAATACCGACCCAAATCGGCACGCTGCGTTTACAGAGGAGGGCGGCGAGCTCATAATCATTTAAGTAAGCTAAGTCATTTACAGCGCCACCCCCGCGAATAATTACAATCAGGTCGGGTGGAAAGTTAAAATTATTTGCCCATTGTTTTAAACCTGTTGCCAACGACTCCATAAGACTGACGGCAGCCGTATTTCCCTGAAAGGTCGCACTTTGATAAACAAAATGACAAACCCCATTTCGCTCAAGAGCATCCGCATCCTTTTTAAAGTCACCTAAACCCGCAGCATTTTGAGGAGCAATAACTAATACATTTTGAATATCAAAAGGAGTAGGGAGAAGTTTATTCTTATGTATTAACCCTTCTTGAGTTAAACGTTCTACAATTTGTTGATAACGTTTTGCAATTTCTCCAAGTGTAAAACTTGAGTCTATTTCTTCAATATTGACTGAAAATCCATATTGCGGATCGAAACGAGCTCTAATTTTGATTAAAACGTTTAAATCACTAGCTAACTCAATACCTGTTTCACGTTCAAACTTGAGAACAATTTTACTGGCTGAAAATTTCCAGATAGTCGCTTTACAGCTTGCAATGACCTTGTCGGTGTCAGTATCTTTTTCTGCGAGCTCTAAATAATAATGTCCACCTTTAACATTTAAATTCCGAATTTCCGCTCTCACCCATACAGGCTCGTCAAAGGTCAGGCGTATGACTTCCTGCACTGTACCGAGATATTCACTAAGAGAGAGCTGAGGATCAGACATATAAACTATAAATGATGGGTTGAAACTAGATAGTATAAAAGCTACCCAAGCATGGCAATTGTTGTCTATGAATAACAGGTTCTGTTTAAAATAAATACAACAATTTAGAGCGTTAAAATTGAAATTGAGGGGGCTTATTTAATTTGAGCGGATAAAAAGAAAAATTAATAAAAAGATAATTCTTAATAATTACAACCGATTAAAAAATAAAGTTTGCTTTATAAAATATATAAGCGTATAAAGCTTACTTCCAATTGCGGGGTGGAGCAGTCTGGTAGCTCGTCGGGCTCATAACCCGAAGGTCGTTGGTTCAAATCCGACCCCCGCATCCAAAATATTATGCTCTGTGATGTACTACTTTTCATGATACGAAATCATGGAAAGCAATTAGCTTATAAATAACCCTATATCAAGCTAAATATTAAATTCTAGACGAATTGTCCATACCTTAAATCTAGCGTTCTAATTAAATACCGTTAAATCACATGAGCTCAGTGATGAGTGAATGATTGTGAATATAGTAAATGAGTGGCAAATCGCCACAGCCGTAAATGGCAATGAAATTAATGTGAGGATTGTTCCTCACGTCCGTAAGCAAAACTCGCTTGATGGTTATCGTTGGGTTGAGGTTGGAAAGAAAATTCAGCTTCAAACTGGTGAAGAAATTGAGTTAAACCAAGACGGAAAAAGCTTTTATGCTGGGTTTAATCAACTTTATCGTTTAAATACATATTGTTGATAAAATCATGGTAATAAAGCAAAAAAACCTATCCCTTTTAAAGGAGATAGGTTTTTTTATATCAAGAAGAAGTTAAATAATTAAAGTTATAAAAAGACGAAAGTGATGAAAAAGGTCTTATTATTACTTTAGCTATATTTAATAACTAAATTAGCCTGCTCTCCAGAACTGACGCCCCATGACCTTAAAGTTTTTACCGTTCTCTTCGGTGACACGTCGGTCTCTAAATTTTTCATTTAAACTATGCAAAATTAAAGAGCCATCTGCCTCTTTAAAAATTTGTTTAATCATGCCTTCACCAGCAAAATAAACGGCATAGATTTCACCATCAATTACTTCTGTTTGAGAAATATCAATACCGACCAGATCACCATCTTTGATGTAATCGGTCATACTATCGCCCTTAGCTTTGATAATACGCATGCATTCCTGAGCAACACGTTTTTCTTTAAAGAATGAAGCGGGGAAAGGAATTTTTCCGTTAATTGCATCAAAATGAAATTCAATTGATTCGCCTGTACCACAAGAAAAACTCGCTTCAACTACTTCGATCCAGACATATTGGTCTGCTGCATCGTTATTCACGACAGTAGGACTAAATACATCACTTTCTCTAAAAGAGTCTTCTGAGTTTCCTGTAGTAAGCCAATAAGCATCTACACCTAAAAACTGTGCAATGAGTGGAAGAAAAGCAGATTTTAAATTCTTCCCCGATTCTAAAGCTTGATAAGCAGGCTGAGACATCTTTACTGCTTCAGCAACCTCTGCCTGTGTTTTTTTAGCTTTAATCCTTGAATCTTTTAAACGGTCTTTAAGAGCCATAATGATCGCACCAGCTAACTTATAACAAATATATAACTTAAGTTATATTTAGTAAAACAACTATAGTTATTGACTAATAATAACTATAGTTATAATATCAGTTATAAGGGCATATTGATAGAACGAAAATAATATTTTATTTGAAATTTATTTCTTAATTTTATCAATACCTTATTAAGAAAGTAACGATTATTCTGCCTCACTGGACGACAGAATATAAAAATGGCGATAGTCGATGAGTGGTTTGTAAAGACTATTAAAAACAAGAAATGGAATAAAAAAAGCCCGATTCCGTGGATCAGGCTTAATGTTCGTCGATAAAGGGTATCAAGAACATGAAGAATCTAACAAAGAATTTAATGCGTCACAAAAGTTTCCGATATACGGCAACCTGTTATCTCAACTTTTTGGTCAAAAAAGAGAGGTTATCTAGCGGTGCAGTTTTACTGAGGCTTATGTCATTCATAGCGGTTTAAAAAGAACAAGAGCGACTAGATTAAATCTGTGTACATAGCAGAGTTAGATATAAAAATATGAAAAATAACAAAGCAGTAGCCATGATTATTTTTCAAAAAATTACACTTTAGGCAGGATTAAATTATGGAAAATTTTTTAACTTCAAATGGGCTAGCTGCCGCTTTTAACCTTTATGGCACTGTCATGATGGTGGCTTTAGCAGTGAGCTTAGTTGTTGCAGTAGTTTTAATTATGCGCTTTCCACGTTCACCTCAAGAATGGGTCGTTGGTTTGATTTGTACGGTTGTTTCAAGCTTGACTGGTGGCTCATTCATTATCATGAAATGGAATTTACATGAGTGGGTGACAGATATATGGGGAATGATCACTTTAGGTGGATTCTTCTTTATTTGTGGCTTACCTGGTTGGGCAATTGTGAGGTGGATATTTAATTTCATTAATAAACAAGAAGGAAAAACCATTGTTGAAGTCATGAAAGATCTAAAAAAAGCGAAAGATGATATCCAAAGCTAATAGCTGTTTGGCCCTAATAAAGATGAGGACAACTCTTATGAATATTGAACAATATTTAGATGCACTAATAAAACGCGAAGGTGGCTATGTAAATGATCCACTTGATCATGGGCATGCGACTAAATTTGGAATTACACAAGCCGTTGCTCGTAGTTATGGTTATCAAGGTGCAATGGAGAATTTAACGTTAGAGACAGCCAGAGAAATTTATAGGAATCAATATTGGCTTGAGCCGCGATTTGATCAAGTTAATTTGATCAGTGCACTTATTGCTGAAGAGTTATTCGACACGGGTGTGAATTGTGGCATTAGTTTCACAAAACCACTTTTACAACGTGCATTAAATTTATTGAATAGGCAGGGCAAAGAAGGCTGGGTAGACCTTAAGGTAGATGGTGAATATGGGCCAGCCACTTTGCAGGCTTTAATAAAATATATTAAAAACCGTGGTAAGGAAGGTGAAAAAGTGCTGGTACGGCTTCTTAATATTATGCAAGGCCAACGCTATATTGAAATTACGGAAACAAATCCGAAGCATGAGCAATTCTTTTATGGATGGCTTGCTAATCGTATCAGCTTATAAAAAAGCCAACTTGCTAAAGCTATTGAGTTATAGCCTTACAAGTTGGCTCACTTTCATAAAATAGTTTTATTGAGTAATAAGTAAAACTGCTAAAAGAAAAAATATACAACCACTGACTTTATTGAGCTTAGAAAAATTATTTCCGGCAAGCATCTTCTCTTTGAATATAGAGGAAAAGTTGGCATAAACTAAATGAATTAAAAATCCGATCAAGCAGAATGTTAAAGATAAAATCAAAAACTGATTTAATATTTCTTTTTTAATATCAATAAACTGTGGGAAAAGGGCAATAAAAAAGACAATTGTTTTGGGATTAAGTAGTGAGGCAAACAACCCTTGATAGAAAAGCTTTGATTTCTTTATCCCTTTTCCATTATGTTTAGTTTCTAATAAGTCTTGAGTGGGGGATTTTTTAATAAAATTTTTATAACCTAAGTACATTAAGTAAAAGGCCCCAATAAATTTTAAAGCAGTGAAGATAGTAGGGTTGCTAGTAATAATAAGTCCGACACCGCTTGCAGAAATCACAGCGATAATAAACATACCAATAATTAAACCACTAATGCCAAATAAAGCTGTTCTCACACCATAATTTATTGAATTTGTTACTGTAAATAAAACGCCTGGGCCTGGGCTTGATAAAGTAAGAAAAGCAATGGTTATAAAAACTAAAAGACCGCTCACGTTGATACTTCCTGTTTATCATCAATATGTTAATTGCATGCCTACTTTAAAGCAGAATAGGAATTATGTATACAGACAAGTATGTATAATTTATAAAAAAGTAAATTAATAGGATAATATTTGAAAGTTCCTACACAATCTTATTTTTAACTTATTTGAAAATTAAAAATCCAATGCTTTAAAAAGCATTAAATATGTTTAATTAATATATAGATACAGTGTTAGAAAACTATATTTAAATATCATTGAAAATCAGTTAGAAAGTTAGAATTTGATACCTTTGTATTCAATAAGAAATGAATTAATTAAGATATCGATTGCAATTCGTTAAGAAGCGTGTATAGTCGACACTAACTACAAAAATATTCATGTTACCCAAAGTCTCTCTTTTCGCAGTTTTATTTATAATCCTCCGTATATTTTTAGATATTTAAGTAGAATGTGTATTTTTTAGTTCTATTGGTTTGCCCAATAATAAATGATAATGTTTTTAAAAGTTAGGATTAATTTATGTCTAATACTACTGGTACAGTAAAATGGTTTAATGAAACTAAAGGTTTCGGTTTTATTCAAACTGATGAAGGTAAAGATGTTTTTGCACATTTTTCTGAGATTCAAACACAAGGCTTTAAAGTTCTTTTAGAAGGTCAGCGTGTTCAGTTTACTGTAACACAGGGTAAAAAAGGCCCACAAGCTTCGAATATCACAATTGTGACGAATGCTTAAACTAAAGTAATTTGATGATTTTAGACGATTTGATCTGTAGTGATTTGCTCAATTAAACGGCTCTAATCATCAAGATAGTTAAAAAACCCACTTCTTCCTTTGTGGGTTTTTTATATGGATAATTAAATAAGTTGATTATTTGTTTTATATAATATAGAAATTAGAATTGTGTTGTATAAGTTGACTTTATAACTGGTATAAAAATGGATATTTGTATTGGCGGTATTTTAAACGGTAAAGTAAGAAAGAATAATGAAAATTATTTCTCTATAGGAAATCCTCATTCAGATGATGTAACGGAGTATCACAAGCAATATTTCCATTTGGATGGAAAGCTTTTATCATTTTGGGTGTGTAATGAAATCAATTTTCAAGAAGCCTCCAGAATAGCTGAAAGTTTCTTTAAAAAAGAACAAAGTTTTTATTAAGTAAATTTTAATTAAATACTTTAAGTCTGGTAAGCCTATTTCTTTAATGAGATAAGCTAAAAATTATTTTTAATTACATATTTTTAACAATTTAGATTAATTTGTTATTCATAAAGTCATAAGTAAAGAGTAATCTTAGCTCAGAATTTAAAATCGTTGTAAAATTAAACTTAACATTCATGAAAATTTATTAAATTTTTCTTGTCTTAACGGTGCATGACTTACGTCATAAATAATATTTCTTTTTGTAGTATATCTAAAGGAAGGAAATAATTCTAAATGTTGAATATAGTACAGCCTAATATTTGCTTCATTGGTAGCAGTAATTTGTCTTTAGCTTTAATTGGAGGTTTAGTTTTAAAAGGCTTTCAAAGAGAAAAAATTAATCTAATAGAGGAAGTCAAATTTGAGAATCAAATCATTCTAAAGCAAAAGCAACATGAGGTGAAAAAGGCAGATATAGTTGTTCTATTACTAGACCCAAAAGACTTAAAGGCTATACTGGCGCCCTTAAAAAAATGGTTAGCTGATAAAACTATTGTGTCGATGATGGCCGGAGTTAATATTCAACAATTAACGAGCATTACGGGTTCAAAAAAAATTATCAGAGTCATTTCTAATCCCCCTGTATTAACTTATACAGGTACCCATGTGTTAATTGGTTCAGACTATTTAGAGCCTTTAGATAAAGAAGTGATAGAAACAATTTACTCAGCCACAGGGCGAACCTATTGGGCAAATTCAGAATCCCAAAGTGACGCGATTATTGCTTTATCGGGTTCAGGGCCAGCTTACTTCTTCTATATTCTGGACAGTATGGTGAAAACAGGGGTGTCTATGGGGTTAGATAAGCAATTTGCTTTAGATCTAATACTTCAAGCTGCATCAGGCGCTGTAGAAATGGTTCGTAAAAGTAATGTTCAGCCTAGTGAGTTATGTGGCAAGGTCACATTAGCGAATGGCATTACAGAGTCTGCATTACGAATGTTTGAATTAGGCAACCTCTCTGATGATATTCGGCTGGCTTTAAAAGCAGCTTACCATCGTAGTAAAGAAATAAGCTTAGAAATTAATGCAGAAATTACGAGACACTAGCTTTAGCTGATTACAAAGTACCTTCCAAATATTAACACCTTATATTTGGAAGGTATTTTTTTAACCACCCTGGTTTAGCCGTATAAAGGTAAAGCAAACATTATCTTTCAAAGAACCATCAAAACGGCTACTTTAAAAATTAATTATTAGCTCAAGTTATGGAATTTGTAGGAAATACTCCCAAATAATAAAACCTAAGCCAAACCCTAGCATTGAATAGAGGGTAATAATAAATAGTACAAAACTAGCTTTATTTTTCTTTCTTAAAAAACTCATGTTAGCTACCTCGTGTCTAGATACTTACTATCATGAAGAAAGGCAAGGTGTAATCATAGATACAGAATTTTTTCAAAAAAATATAACAGATGGGTAGGTGTTATAACCTCATCTTTAATTAAGTTTTTCTTCAAATTTATGACTGAAAAAAGACTAAAGTATGGTGAATCTAGAAGCATGAAAGGTACTTATAAAAATTATTTCTACATTGTTTTTTAATGATAATTTATTACTCATGTTGTGTGAAAAATAATCATTTACAATTGAAAGAAAATATTTCTAATTAGTTAAAAGTATTAAATAAAATTGTGAAACATTTAACATTAGTTTGACTATTTGTGTTCCGTTATGGTGCAATTTTACATAATATAGGTAGTTCTTACATTGTTTTAAATTTATTTGCACTCAATTACAATTAAGACTTCATAATTAGAAGATGAATTTTTTTATTTTCAATTATTTATAATAATATTGAGGAGGAAGAAATGCCAAAGTATTTAGCTATAGCGGAGAAAGTATACAAGGAAATTAAAAAAGATAATTTATTTACTGAAGATACCATTCAAAATTTAAATTGTTTAATTAGCTTGATTCGTAAAGCAATTAAAGGTACTGAGTTCAAACTTAAGTACAATTTTATAAATTTTGAAGAATGCTTAAATCAATTTAATAAAGAAAAATCAGTGCATATTGATTTAAGTCTTATGCCCAAGTTTAAAAATGAAGATGAATTCATTTTGTGGCTTGCAGGCTTTATTGAGCGAATGACAATTGGAGGGAAAGAGAAGCTTCCTCCAATTTCAAACTATATTCCAAAAGGCTTTAAAATTGATCAAGCCGAAATTCCTGTGGCTGCTGAACCAAGCAAAGAAGAAAATGCTGAGATGATTATTAACTACTTTAAATCTGAGGATTTCATTAAAAATAATAAAATATCCTCTTAAATATAGAAGTATTTGTCCACCTTACTTCTATATCTGGCTGATAATATTCAGCTACCGCCTTCTGGGGCGGTTTTTTTATTTAACAAGCTTAAATGATAGTATATAAAACTTAACAAAAATGTCAGTAAATATGGAAATGTTTTATAAAGAATTAATAATGACATAAAAAATAATAAGTTGGAGATTATATTGTTATTCTTATTAAAATATTTTTCACATAAAAATAATCTTAAATTACGTATAGAAACATTTACTGGTACATAATTTCCAAAAAAATAGGATGATGAAGAGATGAATGAGAATGCTGAACTCATTAAATATTTAGATATTGCCGAAAATGTATACGAAAATATGTATGAAAAGTACCAGATTACGGATAACCCTGTAACCAATCTCAATAGAGTGATGGCAGAAATTAGAAAAGAAGCCGAACAAAATGATTTAAAGTTAAAATATACCAAAATTGATTTTGAAGAATGTTTAACTAAGCCTCTTTCTGAAAGAGAGATAAAAGTTGACTTAAGTCTACTTCCTCGTTTTGAGTATAGGGATGAATTTATTTTATGGCTCACTAATTTTATTAGAAATATTAGTGTGCAAAAAAAGTTCGTAAAACAAAAGTACTATTTTAATTAGCTTTATAAACTTTTTAACTACTCAAAACTATTAATAAACTTTATAGAACAGCGATATAAAAAGAAAAATAAAGCGCACCTTTGTAGAGGTAACTTACATGAAGAATATTACTGAAAAATCACTTTTTGATGTTTTTACCCAGCATCAAGCTTATCTCTACCGAGCATCATCGCGATCGGTAAATGAACTTTATAAGTTTTTTAATAGTGAAACGATGGATATGCTTGATCGGTTAAGCAATTTAATGAAAGAGCTGAATGAAACTGAGAGGTTTGCTCTTGCTGGTGGAGAGTATACAACTCAGCATCTAAAAAACATTCAACTTGTTATTTCGAACTGGTTTAATTCAATTAGCACTGTTTTACCGGAAATTTTTACTCACTCGGCAATTGCTTTGGCTATATATGAGTCAAACTATATGGCCAAACTATTTGGTAAGGTTATTAAAGATTTAGAGGGAGAGCAGCTTTATCGGTCAATAAAACGAGTGCCTTTGGCTGGCGGTGCCTTGGTTG
The DNA here is from genome assembly GCF_044778325.1 of Acinetobacter sp. BD54. Taxonomy (NCBI): domain Bacteria; kingdom Pseudomonadati; phylum Pseudomonadota; class Gammaproteobacteria; order Moraxellales; family Moraxellaceae; genus Acinetobacter; species Acinetobacter sp. BD54. The sequence goes on from NZ_JANJEP010000002.1 coordinate 93,304, forward strand.
ATGAATCCTTAGCTCAAATTGGTGAAAATGCCCTTCAACGCATTGAATATGCTATTCGGGATGGTATGAATACCGGGATGACGCCTCAGCAAATCATCAAACGTATTACAGGTACAAAACGCCTTAAGTACGAAGATGGATTGCTCAACAGTACCAGAATCGATATTGAAAGAATTATTAGAACGCTACGTAGCCATATATCAAATCAGGTCTATTTATATAACTTCAAAAATTTTAATTTTGAATATGTAAGGTTTGTGAGCGTTTTAGATGGCAGGACTTCTAAAATCTGTGCAGCCATTGACGGTTCTATTTGGAAACTGAATGACCCGGCGAAAAGAGTGCCACCTTTGCATCCGAATTGCCGAAGTATTCTGGTTCCCGTAAGTAAGGATGGAAGGCTTATTGGGAACCGATCTTTCGTTATGGATGAAAGAAAAGTACGAGATATTCCTAAAGATGAGCGGACTCAGTTAATGGGTCAAATAGATGCAAATATTTCCTTCAAAGAATTTTTTAATCTGACCGATAATTTTTTCCAAAAAGAATGGTTAGGCCCTAAACGTTATAAGTTATATAAAGAAGGGCAATTTGATTTTGATAAATTTTTTGATCCAAAGGGGCGACTCTATACTTTGGATGAATTGAGAGAATTAGATGAACGAACTTTTAAAATACTTGGGTTATAGCTTCATTGTTCTCCACCAAAATAATAACGCCAATAAACTCACACATGCGCCTAGACTACATACGCCGAGCCATCCTGCATAAGCATAAGTCGCTGTTGTGCTGATTGCACCCAGTCCACTACCTATTGCATAAAAGAGCATGTATAGACCCACAAGCCGGCTATGCGCTTCTGGGCGAGTACGAAAAATCATACTTTGGTTGGTCACATGCAGGGCTTGTCCACCTAAGTCGAGCAATACTATGCCAATCACCAGCGCCCAAAGTGAGTAGGTCATAAGTGAAAGCGGCCACCATGCGAGCAGCAATATTAACAGTGCTGCCAAGCTTGTGCGCTGAGCATATCCGCGGTCGGCCCATTGGCCAGCACGAGTGGCGGCTAGAGCACCGATTACACCGAACAGTCCAAAAGACCCAATTACAGTATGCGAAAAGTTATAGGGTGGTGCACTTAACGGTAGTACCAATGCGCTCCAGAAAATATTAAATGCCGCGAACATGAATAAGGCTAATACACCGCGTACTTGTAGGACTTTTTCTTGGCGCAGTAGCTTTAACATAGAAGTTAGAAGCTGCGAGTAGCGCATGGTAACAGGCTGAACATTTAAATGAGGGAGTCGTCTCCAAAGTGGTAAGGCAATCATGAGCATAATGATAGCTGCGCAAAAGTACACGCCGCGCCAACCCGCTATATCACTTATTCCTCCTGAAAATACACGGGCAAGTAGTAACCCAATGAACACACCGCTCTGTGCAGTACCGACCGCATGCCCTTGCTCATGTGGGGCCGCAGCACTTGCAGCATAGGCAATAAGTCCTTGTGTCATAGCTGTGCCGAGTAGACCCACCGCAAGCATTCCTGTCAAAAGAACAATTGTAGAGTGGGCAAAGGCAACCATTAGCAATGCAGATATTAAAGCCAGTAACTGTATAGCCATTAACCGACGCCGATTTATAAGATCACCCAACGGCACTAAAAACACGAGGGCAAGTGCACAACCTATTTGAGTGGCTGTAACCACACCACCAATGGCGGCATGACTAACATTAAAGTCACTCGCCAAGATGTCGAGCAAAGGCTGTGCATAATAGACATTTGCTACGCTTACACCACTTGCTATAGCAAATAGTAAAACTACGCTACGAGGTAGGTTCGAATGCGTTTTATTGTTATCTACCGAAGACGTTGAAAATGCAAGAGAAGCTTTCATTGTCCTAAATCCATTCAATCTAGTTTTAAAATGCAACTAGTTGAATATTAGATTGACTGGTTTTAAAATGCAACTAGATATCTTGTTACTGATTATTGGTAAGGAAACTCAATGCCTAACTCAACATTGATGAAAGAAGAACCTTGTCCTGTTGCACGCTGCGTCAATCTCATCGGAGATCGCTGGTCACTGCTTATTGTGCGTGATGCTTTTGATGGAATGCGCCGTTTTGGAGATTTCCAGCGGAGCTTAGGCGTTGCACGAAATATTCTTTCTGACCGGCTGAAAAAGTTGGTGGAAGCAGGTGTTCTCGAAATGCAAGATGCTTCAGATGGTACGGCTTATCAGGAATATGTGTTGACCACTAAAGGGGAGAGTTTATTTCCTGTGATTGTTGCTCTACGTCAGTGGGGAGAACACAATTTATTTGAAAGTGGTGAGCGCCATTCTCTATTAATTGATAAAAATACAGGTCAGCAAATTCCATTTATGGCACCAGTCACAGCAGATGGAAAAGTGCTTAATGCTTCTGACACCCATGTGCAAAAGGTCAAATAAAATAAGAGAATAGAAAAATTAACCTTTTTTAACTTAAATTTTGGGAGATTAATTGCTAACCTTGCGCGTCAAATTAAGGTGAGATTATGAGATTTATATTCCTCTTTATAAGCGCAATTTCAATTCAATGTTATGCAGCATCCGAAGCGATGGAGCTTCATTACTGTGAAACTGTGAAAAAAGCAGCGAGTGGCGTGATGGATGCTAGACAACATGAAGTACCAGCTAAAGAGTTACATGACATCGCCAATCATCTTGAAGAGCAACAAGCCAAACAACTTTATCAAGAGCTTATTAAATCTGCATATTCTTCAAAATTATTTGAAGACCCTCTCATTAAGTCAAAAGCTGTCGAAAATTTTCAAACCACGTGGCATGAACAATGTTTGGCAAAAGAATTAGCTAAAAATATGTGAGTGTTAGGGGAAATGGCTAGCTTAGGTTGGAAGATAGAACTTTATTTCTTACTTACCTCTTCACGAACACTGGCTAAGCGCGGTAAAGAAGAAGAGAAGGTATTAGTTCGAGTTCTTAATATCATGCAAGGCCAACGTTACATTGAAATCTGTGAACGAAATCCTACCCAAGAGCAATTCTTTTATGGTTGGATCCGCTAACCGCGTTTCACTATGAAGGTTTTGATTTCGCTGTGTATGCTACTTTCAGGTTGCACAGCTCATACGATATCTACAAAAGTGCATGTCACTGTTTGTGTGCAGTGTGTGAATTAAAGTCTTTAGGAGAACGCTTTTTTATAGATGGGCGAATAAGTTAAATTGGTTTAAATTTTCTTTAAATATATTTAATTTTAGCTTTAGTATCTATAAGTTAATATAACGAGCTTTATTGTTATTTTCGTAAAAATAAAAAATAAAAATTGTTTTTAAGTTAATGTTTTTTAAAATTATATATATTTCATATTTACATTAATAAGATTGGATACAGGTGCATGATTTATTATTAAATTTATATCATCTACTTTAAATAAGCTATTTACCCTTTGCGAAGAATATCAACGAGCGGTATAAATATGGTTGATTGAATAATGAATAAATAACCCCAAACTTGAATTTACAAGTAAGGATATAGATTGGAAGTATGAAAAAGCTACCCATAGGTAGAAATACTCATGAATTAAGTTAAAGGATATTGGTATGAAAGCTATTTTAACGAAGAAAATTATTAGCTGTATCGCAATTAGTGGTGTTTTAAGTTTCAGTGCATTTGAGATTATGGCAGCGAATCAACAAACTATAAATGATGGGAAGAATCACTCTAAAATATTAAATGAAAACCATGAAAATTTGACTGATAGTCAAATTTTCAAGATATTAAGTACAGCTAATAATGGTGAAATTAAGCAGGCAAAAACTGCATTGCCAAAATTAAAAATGGATGAAGCTAAGAAATATGCTGAAATGATGATTAAAGAACATTCAGCTAATGAAAAAAATGCACAAGCGTTGGCAAGTCGGTTACAGTTGATTTCACAAACCAGTAATCTTAGTAAATCATTGCAAAATGATAGTGATAAAATTGTTAGTAAGCTTAATCAAATAACATCAGATACTGATAAAAATTATATGATGAGTCAAGTTAAAGTTCACCGTAAAGTTTTGACGATAATTGATAAGCAGTTAATACCAAACACGAAAAGTTCTGAATTAAAAAATATGCTCGTACAAACACGTGATGCTGTTGCGAAACACTTAAAAGCAGCTGAAGATATATTTAAAAATATGAAATAATATATAATTATTATCTTTTAAAGATACATTTAAAAAGCCTAGTATTAATTAACTAGGCTTTTTAAATTGCATATACATAAAATCATAATTTCCTGCAGGGTATTGTAAAACTAAAATGTTATGGGTAATGTTTAATCTAGCGAAATATAATGATTATGGGATAAAGGATGATATAATTGTGAAGACTATTTGAATAAGAATTTTTATTGATGAGAAATAATTTCTTTAATGAATAACATCTCCTTACTTAATAGGGGTGTTTATGAAACATAACTAACCTAAAGGTGAATTATAATAATAATTGTCAAGCATATTTCAAAAGTTCTTTTAATATTCTAGCTCTTTTGAAAGACACTAGATTTTAAAATATAGGGAGTAAGAAAATGGTAAATACAAAACAATCAAATTCAGTTGGTAGTCATACTACTCAAAAAGAGCCATCTTCTAATGGTAATGTATCAAATAGCAAACCATTACAAGACATTTCATCCACAATTGATAATGCTCGTCCAGATTTAAACTCTCCACCGATTAATAACAATCATGTACCCAATATGAATGAAGGGGGAGAGAATTTGGTTGCTACAGGTGCAGGAACCTTGGGAGGAGCGGCGGTAGGTGCTGCATTTGGTGTTGTTGGCGGCCCTCCAGGTGCTGTTGTTGGGGGGATTATTGGTGGTGTGGTAGGGGCAATAGCAGGTAGTGATATAGCTCAAACAAATAATCAAAAAGATGATAGTAATGACTGGCAAGAAGAAGATAATTATTGGCGAGAAAACTATAAAAAAATGCCATATTATACTGAAGACAAGAATCTAGAATATGATCGTGATTATCGGGCGGCTTATCGTTTAGGTTATGAAAATCGTGTAGATAATAATGCAGAAATTAATTTTTCCGAGGTTGAATCTAAATTGAAAACTAAATGGGAGCAAGTTAAAGGCAGTTCACGTCTACAGTGGGAGGAAGCTAAATTTGCTGTAGAAGATGGATTGAAAAAAATTCATCCTTAAGTCATTTAATACTTAGAAAGTCTCCTCAATGGGGGAGACTTTGCGATAATATACTTTTAAGCTAATTTTTAATTTCAATATCAATAAAAACTTAATGATGGGTTTAATCATAAAATATTAATTATATTTTCATTATTCTTTCTTCTTTAGGCATTTAAGCATTTGAACAATTAAGCGGGCACTCTTCATTTTCTGCCTTCTTCTTGATAGTACTGTTCAAAAGGGGCATAGAAGGAGATATGGATTTTTTCAGACTCAGGATTAGCCTGTTCAGATTGTAATTCTAATAATTTTTTAGCGGGCCATTGTTCACACTCACTCGCAGTATCTCGAGTAGCTGTATAATGTTTACCTAAATAACGGACAGTGATGCGTCACGCGTCTCCGCGCTTAACCGGCTTTTGCATAATAACACTCCAAATTTCGTGGTGTCGCAACGGAAATATAAAGCGTTTTTTAATGCGAATTTTGATTGTTTTGAGTAGTCAAAGCCAACCAATAGCTAATAAAAAACCACCTAATTCTTTCGAATTAAGTGGTTTTTGAATTTTGGAGCGGGAAACGAGACTCGAACTCGCGACCCCAACCTTGGCAAGGTTATGCTCTACCAACTGAGCTATTCCCGCAATGTGAGCACATTATAGAGTGTTTCATTAAAGTGTCAACACTCTTGTGATCTAATTGAACGTTTAATCAGCACGACGCCAAACTGTACCTTGACGTGTATCTTCAAGAACTACGCCTTGCTCAAGTAAAGACTGACGAATACTATCTGCTTTCGCAAAGTCTTTTGCTTTTTTCGCATCAACACGTTGTTGAATGAAATCTTCAATTTCAGCATCAGACAAGGCAAGTGCATCTTGTCCAATATCTGATTTTAAGAAATCATCTACATTGTGTTGTACCAAACCTAAAATGTTGGTGAGGTGACGTAATGTCGAATAAAGCACAGTCGCTTGGTCAGCTTGCTCTTCTTTTACAGCACGGTTTAACTCTTTGTTCAGTTCAAACAATACAGCCATTGCTTCGGCAGTATTGAAATCGTCACACATTGCATTGTTAAAGCGTTCAATAAAGCTTTGATCAAGCGTTTCAGTTGTCGTTTGACCGTACACTTGTTGATAAGCTTTAAATGAATGATAGAAACGAGTTAAAGAAGTTTTTGCCTCTTTAAGTGCTACATCAGAGAAGTTCACAGGGCTACGATAGTGTGAAGACACAATAAAGTAGCGGATCACTTCAGGATGGAATTTCTCCATTACGTCACGAATCGTAAAGAAGTTGCCTAAAGATTTAGACATCTTTTCACCGTCAACGTTAATAAAGCCAACATGCATCCAGTAGTTTACATATTGCTCACCAGTCGAAGCTTCACTTTGCGCAATTTCATTTTCATGGTGCGGGAACATTAAATCTGAACCGCCACCATGAATGTCAAAGTGATTGCCTAGGCAGCAAGTCGACATTGCAGAACATTCAATGTGCCAACCCGGACGGCCATTACCCCAAGGGGATGCCCAAGATGGTTCATTTTCTTTTGCATGTTTCCAAAGCACAAAGTCAAAAGGATGTTTCTTTTCAACTTCTACATCAACACGCTCACTTGCGCCAGCTTGCATGTCATCAAGCTTACGGCCAGAGAGACGACCATATTTTTCAAATTTGGTGACTTCAAAATAAACATCGCCGTTTGAAGCAGGGTAAGCAGCGCCTTTGTTGACTAGATTGCCAATCATATTTTGCATCTGGTCGATATATTCAGTCGCTTTAGGTGCTTCATCTGGTGCTAAACAGCCTAAGTTCGCTGCATCTTCATTCATGGCATCGATGAAACGCGTGGTGAGCTGTTGGATTGTTTCACCATTCTCATTCGCACGTTTGATGATTTTGTCGTCAATATCGGTAATGTTGCGAATGTAGCGGACTTTCCAGCCTTGACTACGCAAAAAACGGATAATGTAGTCAAATGCAACCATAACTCGAGCATGTCCGATATGACAGTAGTCGTAAACGGTCATACCGCACACGTACATATCGATGTGACCTTCTTTGCGAGGTACAAATTCAACTTTTTTTCGTTGCTCAGAGTTATATAAAACAAACGGTTGCATAAGGGTTTTCAAACACTCAACAAAAATAGTGTTACATCATAACTGATGCATCATTTTTAACAAAGTTTTATGCATGAATTTTATAAGCTTGTGAAATCTTATACATTTAAAAACGTGTAACTGATTGAGTTATGCTAGAATGCCCCCAAATCTTTTGATTAAAATCACCGATCTCAACCAGAGATCAGATCAATTATTTTGAGTCAAACTCGTATGCCTAATCCTACAGATTTCCAAAGCAGTGCATTAGCGACATTGCGCATTGAGCAACAAGCCATAGATGTATTAGCAACACAAATTGATGACCGTTTTAATCGTGCTTGTGAAATATTATTACAATGCAAAGGTCGTGTTGTGATCACGGGTATGGGTAAATCTGGGCATATTGGCCGAAAAATGGCAGCGACATTTGCTTCGACAGGTACGCCGTCTTTCTTTATGCATCCTGGCGAAGCAGGGCATGGCGATTTAGGAATGCTGGTTCGTGGCGATGTACTTATTGCAATTTCCAACTCGGGAAAAAGCGATGAAATCATGATGTTAATGCCACTCATTAAGCATCTTGGTGTACCTCTTATTACGATTAGTCGTGATGATAAAGGCCCAATGCCGCAAAATGCAGATATTGCTTTAACTCTAGGTGAGTCTGACGAAGCATGCCCTTTAGGCTTGGCGCCTACTTCAAGTACGACAGCGACTTTGGTTTTAGGCGATGCTTTAGCAGTTGCTTTACTTGAAGCTCGTGGTTTTACTGCTGATGACTTTGCTCGTTCGCATCCGGCGGGTGCGTTGGGTAAGCGTTTACTGTTACATGTAAAACATTTAATGCATACAGGCGACGAGTTACCAAAAGTTTCACCTGATACACCAATGAATCAAGTGCTTTACGAGATCTCAAATAAGCGTTTAGGTTTGACAACAATTGTTGATGAACAAGACCATCTACTCGGTATTTTTACAGATGGGGATTTACGTCGTCTCATCGATAAACAACAAGGGTTTGATGTAAATTTACCTGTGTCTGAAGTGATGACAAAGAAACCGTCAACGATCTCTCAAGAAGCACGAGCTGTAGAAGCTTTACAACAACTTAACCAGAAAAAAATCAGTCAGTTTGTGGTAGTCGATGACCAGAACAAAGTGATTGGTGTAATTAGTATGCATGACCTTATTCAGGCAGGGGTGAATTAATCAATGGCATCGTATGCATTGTTAGAACAAGCACGTCATTTGCAGGCATTGGTTCTGGATGTTGATGGTATTTTAAGTGATGGCTTTGTGACATTAACCAACACGGGCGATGAAATTAAATCATTCGACATTCGTGATGGTTTGGGTATGAAACTTGCGCAACAAGCGGGTATGAAAGTCATCATTATTACTGGACGAAAAAGTAATATCGTTGAAAAACGCATGTCCGATTTAGGTGTCGATCTGGTTTTCCAAGGCCGTGAAGATAAAGGCTCGGCGCTACGTGAAGCGTGTGCACAGTTTAATATCCTACCTTCAGACTGCTTATATATGGGTGATGATTGGCCGGATCTTTCAGCATTTGCCATTGCCGGAATGAGTGTTACTGTTCCAAACGGACATGAGGAAGTGCGCCGTCGTGCAGATTTGGTAACACAGGCGATGGGTGGTCGTGGAGCTGTGCGTGAAGTTTGTGATATGTTGCTGATCGCAAAAGGCATTTACCAAGAACTTCTTGAAAAATATCTTGCAGTACCGCATTAATAACAAGATTACTTAAAAAGGTAGGCTATTCCTGCTCATGGATACCAGAGTTTTATATATTGTTGCTGTAGTGGTTGCTGCTGTGAGTGGTGGTTACTACTACTATAGTGGCAAGGCAAAAAAACTGGACATTGGTTCGGCGAAGAATATGACTTATTCGGCGCAGGGCGTCCATTTGACTCAAACTGATGACAAAGGCAATTTGTATATTCGTGCTGAAGTTCGTCAGCTTGAACAGGATATGCAACAAAAAACGTCAAAGTTGGATCAACTCAATGCCACTATGTATAAATTAGGTAAAGTTGATGCAACATTCTTTGCTAAACAAGCTTATGGATATGATGATAATCAAAAGGTTGTGTTATCGGGTGATGTGGTAGCCACTAAGCTGGCACCGCAAGGAACCATTGAGTTTCAAACCGATGAATTAACTGGTTATCCAAAAACTAGAGACATTGAAACTAATCATCAAGTGACAGTTCAGTCTCCACAAGGCGAGTTTGTGAGCAAAGGACTAAAAGCCAATTTGAATAATGGTCAGTACGAATTTTTTAATATTCGAGGAAAGTATGCACCAAAGTCTTAATTTAAAACGTTCTTCAGCTTTCCTAAAACAAGCTGCGGTAATTACATTCGTTGCTTTATCATCTGCTTCGACTTTTGCTTTGCCGTCTGACCGTAATCAACAAATTTCGTTAGTGGCAGACCGTGCAACTTATAATGAAAAAACCGGTTTGACGACTTATACGGGTAATGTCGTGATTGAGCAGGGCACCATGAAGCTTCAGGCCGACTCAATTGTTGCTACGCTAAACTCTAAACGTGAAATTCAAACGATCACTGCTAAAGGTAGACCGTCTAAGTTTCAGCAACAAATAAGTGCTGATAAAGGTATTGCACGCGGTGAAGGACAAACGATTGTTTATAATGCAGATACAGGCATTATTACCTTGTCTGGCGGTGCATATTTATACCAAGATGGTTCTAGTATTCGCGGTAACACCCTGAAATATAGTATGAATAAGGGTGATGTTGAAGCTCAAGGTTCTTCTTCAAACCGTGTACAAATCATTATTCCACCTTCAAGTTCAAAAAGTTTCCCAGGAGCGCGTGACTAATGCAGCAAGCTCTTCAACAACCGCAAACTTTGTGTATTAAACACTTAGCAAAAAACTATAGTAAGCGTTGGGTTGTCAAAGACGTCTCTTTTAGTATGCAAAGTGGACAGATTGTTGGTTTGCTTGGTCCTAACGGCGCTGGAAAAACCACCAGTTTCTATATGGTGGTTGGACTAGTGCGCATGGATAAAGGTGAGATTCATCTTGATGACCTAGATATGTCAGACCTAGCGATGCATGAACGTGCGCGTAAGGGGATTGGTTATTTACCTCAAGAAGCTTCTATCTTTAGAAAATTGACGATTGCTGAAAATATTATGTCGATCTTAGAGACGCGTAAAGATTTGAATAAACAGCAACGTCAGCAGCGCCTTACTGAGTTATTAAATGACTTTAAAATTAGTCATATTAAAGATTCATTGGGAATGAGTGTATCTGGTGGTGAACGTCGTCGTGCAGAAATTGCACGTGCTTTGGCCGCAGATCCGAAATTTATGCTTTTGGATGAGCCGTTCGCTGGTGTTGACCCAATTTCAGTGGGCGATATTAAAGATATTATCCAGACCTTAAAGGATCGCGGTATTGGTGTCCTCATTACCGATCACAATGTTCGTGAAACTTTAGCAATTTGTGAACGTGCTTATATTGTAAGTGAAGGCTCGGTAATTGCCGAAGGCACACCACAAGAAATTTTAGACAATGAACAGGTACGTAAAGTCTATTTAGGTGATGATTTCACAGTTTAATTAAAGACATTAATCTGTTTGGTTAAAAAGAGGTCAAGGCCTCTTTTTTTATTTTTTAGTATTTTATAAATAAAAACAAATACATATATCAATCATTTAATGAAAAAATAATGTGTGATTTATTCCATCAATTATGCTGCTTTAGGTGAAAAACTATGTAGAATGTAGAAGCTTTTAAACGATAACAAACAAGATCAACAAGATAAGCATGATTGGATATAACCAAAGAAGAGTAAGAGGGATATGTAGAAAGCAGGCTTTCCTGAAAGGGCTTATGCTTTTAAGTACACTACATGTACCTGTCGTGATATATGCTGCTAAGCCAAGTGAGCAATACCACACCCTGAAAGAGAACTTGTCACAACTTTTTGTCCCTAAAAGTAGTGATGACTTTAAAGTTGCCAAAATGCACAAGCTTAGTAATTTTAAGCTAGACCGTTCTATTGTGCAGGAATTTCCTACTGTTCAACTTAATGATAATCGAGCTTCATCTTTTTCTAACTTGCCATCTAGAACGATGACATTGCAAGATGCGGTAAAAATTGCCATTCAGCGTAGCCCCGATATTTCACAATCTATTGCAACTTTAGCAGGTCAAAATTCAGGAGTTGACGTTGCTAAAGCCGGTTACTATCCCCAGCTTTCAGGAGGGATTACGACTGGTGATTTAAGCAGTGGAGAACGAGGTCGGCAGTTATTAACCTTAAGTGCTACTCAAATGCTTTATGACTTCGGTAAAGTCAAATCAGGTGTTGATGTTGAAGAAGCGAAAGTTCAGGTTGAACAAGCCAATGTCTTGGTTAGCGTTGATACTAGCTTTGGATGTTGCACAGACCATTGTGAATATTCAGCGTTATCTACAGCTTAATAAAATTGCTGAGCAGCAAATCGCCGGTATTCGACGTATTCAGGAAATTGCTAACCTGCGTGCAAACGCTGGTGTCGCGAGTCAAGCCGACCCAATTCAGGCGCAGTCATACTTACAGGCAGCGCAGTCTGCTTTAATTGCTCAGCAATCATTATTACGTCAATACCAACAGCATTTAAGAACCTTATTAGGTGCAGATGTTAGTCATACCGGATGGATTATTTCCGATGATCTCGTGAAGCAATCTGATCTTTATGGTGAACCTGAGTTTAATACTATTCCAAAAATGATTGCCGCGCAGGCAGGTGTTGAGGTTGCAAAAGCTCAAAAACAACAAACCCGTTTAACCCGATATCCGACCTTGGCTGTGAAAGGTTCGGTAAGTCAGGCGATTAATGGTAAAAACCCGAATAACGACAAAGATGACGGTTTATATAGTTCAGTCATGCTTGAAGCAACCAGTCAGTTTTACCAAGGCGGTGCTACCGCTTCACAAGTAAAAATGGCAAGTTATGCCGAAGAAGCTGCAAAAGCCAAAGTGAATTCGGTGTATATGGATGTTCTGGACCAAATTAGAACAAGTCGCGAACAGATTGAAAATAAACAGCGTCAAATGCAGGTTTTGGCAAGTCGCCAAGCAACAACGGTTCGTACACGTGAACTCTATCAAGAGCAATACAAGCTCGGTACGCGTTCATTGGTCGATTTATTAAATGCTGAACAAGCTATTCATAGTGCCAACTCAGAACTCGAATCAGCACGTTATGACATTTATAGCAGCATTGTTCAGTACATTGAAGCAACAGGACGTTCCCGCCAAGCCTATGGCTTAAATAATATTTCAATTCAGGGGTTCGAAGTACAACCATGATGACAAAAATAAATTACCAGCCTTGGCTACAGGCGGTCTTAACTATTGCTAAACATTATCGAATAGAGCCTTCAGAAGAAAGAATTCGTTTACAACTTGATTGGAACCAAAATCAGAATTTAGATAACGTCTTGCAGTTAATGACACGTCAAGTCGGTCTGAATCTTCGTAAGGCACCATTTTCCTTAGACTTACTCAATCCATGGCGTTTACCTGTCATGGTGGAGTTTAATGATGGCCAAGTCGGTGTAATCGATAAGGCCGATACACAAGGAAATGTGAGTATCCAGTTCAGTGGAGATCAGGGCCTTTCGCAAAGTTTATCTTTAGACGCTTTAAAAACTACACTTAAAAATGTCTATATCTTGCGTCCTGAAACATCTATACCAGATGCACGTATTGACGAATATATCAAACCTTATGAAGCCAACTGGTTCTGGTCAATCGTTTTAAGAGATTGGAAACGCTACGTTGATATTATGTTTGCCTCGCTGATTGCCAATGTGCTGGCACTGGCAACCATTATTTTCTCGATGCAAGTGTATGACCGCGTGGTTCCTTCCCAGTCAATTCCCACTTTATGGGTTTTGGCGGGTGGTGTACTGATTGCCGCTCTTTTTGAGTTTACCTTACGTGTTTCACGAGTATATTTATCCGATATTATTGGTAAACGTGCTGACTTACGTGTGTCGGATCGTGTATTTGGCCATGCCTTAAGAATTAAAAATAAAGATCGCTCGAAATCTACAGGTAGTTTTATTTCCCAGATTCGTGAACTCGAAGGCGTTCGTGAACTGGTCACCTCAACTACAATTAGTGCGATTGCCGATTTTCCGTTCTTTTTCCTATTCTTAGTAATTTTTGCCATTATTGGTGGAAAACTGTTCTGGGTAATGCTACTTGTTGTGCCGCTTATGATCTTGCCAGGTATTTTGGTACAGAAGAAGCTGGCTCAACTGGCACAAGAAGGCATGAGAGAATCTTCAATTCGTAACGCAATTTTGGTAGAAGCGGTACAAGGTATTGAAGACATTAAGCTCTTACGTGCTGAATCACGTTTCCAAAACCAATGGAACCATATGAATGAAGTCTCAGCCGACATTGGTATGAGGCAGCGTAAAATTGTGGGTACCTTAATGGCTTGGACCCAAATGGTTCAGGGTTTAACTTATGCCATTGTGGTGTTAGTGGGCTGTTTTGCGGTAATGGACGGTGAAATGACCACAGGTGCGTTAGTCGCATGTTCAATTTTATCTTCGCGTATGTTAGGGCCAATTGCCCAGATTACGGGCGTATTAGGTCGTCTACAACAGGCAAAAGTTGCTAAGCAAAGTTTAGATGAACTTATGCAACGTCCGATTGATCAGGCCGACCGTTCACATCTGGTACACAAAGCTGTTTTAAATGGCGACTATGAATTAAAAAATATCTTGTTCCAATATGGGGAAGAAGATCCGAGACCAAGTCTTGCGATCCGCCATTTAAAAATTCGTGCCGGAGAAAAAATTGCGATTTTGGGTCGTAATGGTGCTGGTAAGTCAACATTGCTTCAGCTTTTATCTGGCATGCAGGTTCCAACTCAGGGAGCTGTGCATTTAGATGGACTCGATCTTTCTTTAATCGACCCATCAGATGTACGCCGAGATATGGGGCTACTCAACCAGAATGCACATTTATTCTACGGAACAATCCGTGAAAACCTGACTTTAGGTGCACCGCTTGCAACAGATGAAGACATTCTTCGTGCATTGGTAGTAACAGGTGCTTTATCTTTTGTTCAAGAGAAAAAAGAAGGCTTGGATTACTTGGTTTTAGAAGGAGGCGTTGGTTTCTCTGGTGGTCAGAAACAAGCGTTATTATTGGCTCGTTTATTGATTCGTCAACCGAATATTTTATTGCTTGATGAGCCGACAGCAGCCATTGATGATGTTGCAGAGAAACAATTAATTGATCATCTCAAAGGATGGTTAGCACACCGAACGTTGGTTGTGGCGACCCACCGCCGAGCTGTTCTTGAACTAGTGGACCGTATTATTGTTGTCAATGAAGGCAAAATCGTGATGGATGGACCACGAGATCAGGTACTTAATCAATCTACAGCCCAACAAAAACAAGTGAGCCAAGGGGGCAATTCATGAGCGAACAACAACAAGAACTTACCCGTTCAATGAATGTATCTTATAGTGAACCACCATTACCGCGTGCCAGTTTAGTCATCTGGATCGTGGGCATTGGTTTAGTGATTTTCTTTATCTGGGCATGGTTTTTTAAGCTTGAAGAAGTTTCAACCGGTACAGGTAAGGTTATCCCATCATCTAAAGAACAGGTCATCCAGTCTTTAGAGGGCGGTATTTTAACTAAGCTAAATGTACAAGAAGGCGATATTGTCCAAAAAGGGCAAATTCTTGCTCAGCTTGACCCAACCCGTTTTGCTTCAAATGTGGGTGAGTCGAGATCTTTATTAATTGCAGCTCAAGCCACAGCAGCACGTTTACGTGCGGAAGTGAACGGTACACCATTGGTTTTCCCTGAAATAGTTGCACAAGATCCGAAGCTTGTTCATGAAGAGACTGCTTTGTATGAATCACGCAGAGCCGATCTTGAACAAACGCTTTCAGGATTAAGACAGGCTTTACAACTGGTTCAGCAAGAATTGGCCATGACAGAGCCTTTGGTTGCTAAAGGTGCTGCTAGTGAGGTTGAGGTTTTACGCTTACGCCGTGAAGCAAATGATTTGCAAAACAAGATGAACGATGCACGTAACCAATACTACGTTAAAGCACGTGAAGAGTTATCTAAAGCAAATACTGACACGCAAACTCAACAACAGGTGGTCATGGGCCGTAACGACAGTTTACAACGTGCCGTATTTAAAGCCCCTGTGCGCGGTGTGGTAAAAGAAATTACAGTGACAACGCATGGCGGTGTGATTCCACAAAACGGTAAGTTAATGACCATCGTTCCAATTGATGAACAGTTATTAATTGAAGCCCGTATTTTGCCCCGTGACATTGCGTTCATTCGTCCGGGACAAGAAGCTTTGGTTAAGATCACGGCCTATGACTACTCAATTTATGGTGGTTTAAAAGGTAAGGTTACGGTTATTTCTCCAGATACCATTCGCGATGAAGTGAAACAGGATCAATTCTATTATCGTGTTTATATCCGAACTGACTCCGACAAGCTTTACAATAAAGAAGGTAAAGCATTCGGTATTACACCGGGTATGGTGGCAACTGTAGATATTCGTACGGGTGAGAAAACTGTACTGGATTACTTACTTAAACCATTTAATAAAGCCAAAGAAGCATTAAGAGAAAGATAAGAAAAAAAGCCCCGAAATTCGGGGCTTTTTTATAGGTTTGCTTCTATTAAATTCACGTTATAATTTGATTTTTATTATGCTTTATTTCATTTATGGCTTTTACGATTGCATCACCCGTTACTTTTGAAGAAGAAATTAAAAAAAGTAGATTTCAGGCGATTGCTGCGCCAGTAGAAAATGAACAGCAAGTGAAAGAGTTTTTAGAATTAAATAAAGATATCTCGACCACACATCAATGTTGGGCATGGAAAATTGGTCATAACGTTCGCTTTAATGATGATGGGGAACCATCTGGTACAGCGGGACGTCCAATTCTGGCAACTATTGAAGGAAATGACCTGACTAATATTATTGTCATGGTGAACCGCTGGTATGGCGGTATAAAACTGGGAACTGGTGGGCTTGTTCGGGCATATGGTGGTTGTGCCGGACAATCGTTATTGTTAGCTGAACGTATTGAACTGATTGCCAAGAAAACGATTCATTTTTCTTGTCATTTTAATGAGTGGGCCATTTTTCAGTATGAACTGACACAGCAGCAAATTGAATATCAGGAAAGTTATACTGCAACAGGTGTCGATATTGAAGCGAGACTACAGATTCACCAAATTGAACCACTCGCTCTAAAACTGCGAGATGTAACTCGTGGTCGCGAAGAATTAAAAGTTGAGGAGGAATTGACTGATGGCTGATTCTTTACTCAAGTACCGCGAGCAACATAAACACCGTTTAAATTATATGCCATGGCTATATTGGACATTGAAACCCAAACACCGTGTTTGGGCGGAAGAATGGCAAAAAGAATATCAGGCTTATTTAATGGATATGGAAACGGTCGAGATCGGGGAGAACTGTTTTATTTCACCGTTAGCTCATATTTTTGCCGAGCCGGGTCGGAAAATTAAGATTGGTGATAATTGTTTTATTGCGGCAGATTGTAGTTTGCATGGACCGCTTGAGATTGGTAATGAGGTTGCAATTAACCACCACTGTATCTTAGATGGCGGTCGAGCAGGCATAAAACTGCATGATCAAGTTCGTATTGCTGCTTATTGTCATCTCTATGCATTTGATCATGGCATGCAACTCGACCGTCCACTTTACCAACAGCCGGTTCGCTCACAGGGTATCGAAATTGAAAAAGATGTTTGGTTAGGTGCGCATGTCGGAATTAAAGACGGGATTAAAATTGGGAAACATGCTGTAGTTGGCATGAATAGTATGGTGACAAAAGATGTGGAGCCGTACCATATTGTGGGAGGAAACCCAGCAAAATTTATCCGTTTAAGAGAATAATGCAGTCTCAAGAATGTAATAAAATGTTTGATCTTTAAACAAAAAAGTGGATTTTAATACATAAACCTTAACATACGGATTTTTATCTATGTTAAGTTAAAGCTAAGTTATAGAAAAATCTCCAAGGCAAATAGACCTGAAGAAGAGAGGCAAAAATGAACCGTGTTATCGCGTGTATTGACTCATCACCTTGTATTAATGCTATTGCAGATGCAGCGGCTTGGGTTGCGAAAGCAACTGGACGAGAGCTTGTATTATTACAAATTCTAGATTACTACCCGGCAAGTTATCACCTTGGTGAAATTAGCGGTGTAATCGGCTTTGAAAGCAATGCAATGTTGCTTAAAGAGTTAGCTGAATTAGAGCAGAAACAAAGTGAACTCGCTTTAGATTACAGCAATAATTTACTCAGACATATCTCTGACTTAATTAAAGAAAAACACGGAATTACTTGCTCAAAAATTCAGGAAAAAGGGGATTTTCTAGAGCAAAGTTTTAATCTCTTACACGAAAACGATATCGTGATTTTAGGTCGCGTAGGCGAAAGAGCTGCCGAAAAACATAAACCGATTGGCAGCAATGTTGAAAACTTTATCCGCGGTGCAAATTGTACGGTTTTGACCATTGGTGAAAACTTCAAAGTTCCGACACGTTTTATTTTCGCTTATGAATACTCTCCGACATGTCAAAAAATGATGCGCCGTATTGCGCAAAGTGACCTATTACGGACTTTACAGTGCCATTTAGTTTATGTCGGTGACCATCCTGAAATATTGAATGAACCAGAGCATTACTTGAAACAAGCGGGGCTAGATGTAGTAACCGTTTATAGATACGGTGATGTGGCGCAAAATATTCTAGAGTACCAACAAGAACATGGTATTCAAATTATTGTGCTCGGCGCATTTAGCCATAGCAAAATACATCAGTTTTTCTTGGGAAGTATTGCAACCACGATTTTCCGTAACGCGACTGTACCATTACTTGTGGCTAAATGATGAGATTTGCATATAGTTATCCGCAAATCTTGTGGATAACTATATGGAAAAGCAGGGGTAATAAAAGTAATTTGTTGATTATAAATAATAAAATGAAAAAGATGATTTTTTAACCATTATTTCACAATTGCAATTGCAAAACCATCATGACCTTTTGAGCCAACCGTTTGTAAAGCTGTGCAAGACAAAATTTGCGGATGATTTTCTAGGGCTTTAAAGGTTTCACGAATGCCTTCAATACTTGGTTTTTTGTTTTCAGGATTCAAAATATCACCAGCACGGATGACATTATCTAGCACAATAATAGTGCCCGATTTTGAAAATTTGAGACTGAGTTCTAAATATTCCGGATAGCCCTGTTTATCGGCATCGATAAAGATAAAATCAAAAGGCTCAATCGACTGAGGATCAATTGCAGAAAGTACATCGGCAGCACGGCCTAATTTAAGCTCAACTTTTACAGGCAGGTTGGCATGATCGATATTCTTTTGAGCCATTTCTGCATGAGTATCACGACCTTCAATGGTAAGCAAATAGCCATCTTCAGGCAGTGCACGTCCTAACCAGATTGTACTGTAGGCAGCAAAGGTCCCAATTTCTAAAACACGCTTGCATTTATTCATCTGAATGAGCATTTGCAAGAACATTCCTTGATTTGGAGCAACTGCAAGATGATTTGAAAAGCCGTGTTCGTCGGTATTTTTTAATGCAAAGTCGAGTCGAGGATCTTCGGGAATTAAATGTGAATCGATATATTCGTCAATGTCTGTCCACATCTGCTGCATAGTCAAATTTACCTGTATGTTGATAGGCGTATTTTAAACGTTTATGACTAGAGTGCAAAAATCTTCGATTCAAGAAATTTTGGTTGATTATAGAATGAGCAAATCCCCTTAAACTGAAGCGCATAAGGGGATTTATATTTTAGAAATTACACATTGACGTATTGCGGGTTAAGTCAGGTCCCCAAGTACGATAGCCTTGAGTATCAATATGGATTTGTCCTGAACTATATAAACCAATACCTAAATTTAAACTTTGGCCGTGCTGAGCCCAGAACTGACACAATTTAAACTTCGTATTTTCAATAAAAGCATAGTCTTGGGGCTGTGGAACTTCTGGTCCAATACGAAAATCAATGGCAGAGTTAAATAAATGCTTAGAAGAACTTGCGCCGCCTGCACATTCATTTAAAGGTAAGTCTCGATAAACCGAAGTTACCTCAAAGTCGGTTAAAACTTTTGCAGCAATTAGATATTTAAAGACACGTAAGGTCGATAAAGAATTATTCCAAAGCTCACGGTTAGGTACCGCATACTCTGAACGGCCACACTTCTGCCAATCACGAGCGGATCTTAATAATTCAAAACTTGGTACGATACCTGCCACATCATGACGCGCCAGAAATTTTTCATATTCGCGTACACGTTCATAATGATCGCCTGTATTTAACCAAGCGCGATAGGAAGCAGGTTCAACTTTAGGTGGAATTGGACGTTCGATAATAACGCGCTCTTGAGGAATAAAGATGCGCTTACCGCTTGGAGAGGTTTTGCCTGTTGTTGTGTGTTGAGGAGAGCTGGCGCAACCCACCATAATCGCAGGGATTATGCATAGGGGCAGCATGCTCTGCAAAAACTTCCGCATAAGAAAAATCAAAAGCTTATAAATATTGCGCCTATTTTAATGCAAAACAGTGCACAAATTACGAGGAATTTGCAATGAAATGTTTGAATAGGGTATAAAAAAGATCAGCGGTTGCTGATCTTTTTGAAATTATTTTTCTAGATACTGTAACTTATCTGGTTTGCCGTTCCATTCTTCACGGTCAGCAGGCTGTTCACCAATTTGGGTAATGTTAGGCCACTTTTGAGAAAGTTCAGCATTTAATTCAATAAATACTTCTTGACCTTCTGGTAGCTCATCTTCAGAGAAAATTGCATTTGCAGGGCATTCTGGTTCACACAATGCACAGTCAATACATTCATCCGGATTAATCACTAGGAAATTCGGACCTTCGTAAAAACAGTCTACAGGACAAACTTCTACGCAATCTTGGTATTTACATTTAATACAATTTTCAGTGACAACAAAGGTCATGGCGACAGCTACCTAAAAAATATGGTTTCATTTCGAATAGCTTATTTTAGGCAAAAAAGGGGTAAACAAACAATTGCTTTTATTGATATTGTTTATTTATACATATGAAGATAAGTTAATACATTGATATTCAAAAGAATGTTTCAGCTTAAATAAGAGCTAAATTATAAAATCAGGATAATAATAAGTTTTATAAAACAATAGCTTAAATAATTTTTTTGACATGAGTTTTAATGTCATTTGGGTCAAGGTATCTGTTTAGGCAGACACCTCAACTACAACATTTACTTTTAAATTTTGCCTCTATGCTGAATTGATATACAAAAAATCTTTAAGTAATGAGCTTAAAGTGTACAAAGTAAATGGATGTCTTCTGGTTCAAGTTCCCATAATTGACGATCTGGGTGCTTTAATACGACCGCGCCATGCTTTATATAGAAATCTACTGTACGCTTACTTGGAGTGGCTGAAATATAAAGTTGATGGGCTTCCAATTGCTTGGCCGATTCTTTTGCCGCTTGCATCAGCTTTGCACCAATACCTTTGCCTTGTTGATCGGCATCGACGTAAAAATATTGCAGTAATTTTGCATTAGGATAATCAGTAACAGTCTGATTCGAGACTACACTAATGCCAGCCAACTGTTCAGACGCATCAAAAGCACCGATAAATAAAGCCCCTTGTTCATAAAGTTCTTTTAATTTGGGCGGATCATTTTCTAAATGATAAGCATCCCAATGTTTAACATCATAAAAACAATCTGTTAATTCTAAGTGTTCTTGTTTTTGTAAGTAGAGTTGGGTAATCAGTTCACGACGATTAATATGTTGCCAAATTAAATCGATCTCTGTGTATTGTAATGGCCTTAAGAAAATAGAAATTTTATTCTCCTTAAAGTAAGAGCAAACATGCCTATACACATGTTTGCTCAATGAGTGATTATGAATTAAGCGCTGCTTTTAGCTCATAAAGCTGTTCAAGTGCCTGACGAGGAGTCAGGTTGTCTACTTCGATTTGCTTAAGTAAATCGAGGGCAGGTGAAGAGACTTCAACTTCTATCACTTTCTCTATGACTTGAGTGCTTGGGGTAACTTCTGAATCTAAAGTTGCAAACAAATCACTTTGAACACTAGTTTGTAAATGCTGCTGTTGTTGCTTCTCTAAAATACGTAAACGCTTCTGAGCTTCTTTAATCACATTAGCTGGAATACCGGCTAATTTTGCAACTTGTAAACCATGACTTTGGCTCGCTGGTCCTTGTTGGACTTTATGCAATAAAATGAGATTACCATTTAACTCTTGAGCAGTGACATGGTAGTTATCAATACCAGGTTCGCTACCCAACTCTGTTAATTCGAAATAGTGGGTCGCGAACAAGCAAAGACATTTAACGCGTTTGGTTAAATCAACCACACAAGCCCACGCTAAAGAAAGACCATCATAGGTACTGGTTCCGCGACCAACTTCATCCATTAACACGAGCGATTGATTCGTTGCATGGTGCAAGATTTGTGAAGTTTCAGTCATCTCAACCATAAAGGTCGATTTGCCTGTCGATAAGTCGTCGGCTGAACCAATACGGGTAAAAATACGGTCGATTGGGCCAAGTTTGGCAGCTCGTGCCGGGACATAACTACCGCAGTAAGCAAGCAAACTAATTAATGCTGTTTGGCGCATAAAGGTAGACTTACCGCCCATGTTTGGACCGGTAATAATTGCCATACGGTGCTGCACATCAAGGAAAGTATCATTTGGTGTAAATGGCGCTTTACTTAACGCTTCAACTACAGGATGACGGCCACCTTGAATCTTAATACCTGTTTCTGGTGTAAATTCAGGGCGTGCCCAGTTGTTTAAACGCGCTTGATGAGCAAAGTTTGCAATTACATCAATTTGCGCGATTGCTGAGCTCATCATTTGTAGATGAGCAATATTTTCACGAAGGTTTTCAAGTAAAGCTTCAAATAATGCTTTTTCACGAGCTAATGCACGCGACTCACTTGATAAAACTTTATCTTCAAAACTTTTTAGTTCAGGCGTAATGTAGCGCTCGGCATTCTTTAATGTCTGACGGCGGATATAGTCGGCCGGGGCTTGCTCGGCTTGAGCACGAGTCAGCTCAATGTAGTAACCACTCACACGGTTATAACCGATTTTTAAAGTGCTAATACCAGTACGTTCACGCTCTTTTATTTCTAAATCAATGAGGAATTGACCTGCATGATCACGAATTTGGCGTAATTCATCAAGTTCAGCATCATAACCTTCTGCAATTACATTGCCATCACGAAGTAATACAGGCGGATTTTCAACAATTGCAGCCATTAAATGTTGATGAAGCGATTTAAAGTCACCCAATTCCTGATCGAGCTGTCCTAATAACTTAGATTTCTTTGCTTGTACAACAGGTGCTAAAGCATTTCGTAAAAATGGAATTTGCGCGCAAGCATGACGAAGTTGAACTAAATCACGTGGTCGCGCACTACCCAGCGCCACACGACTAAGCACACGTTCAATATCCCCAATTTCTTTAAGTACCAGACGAACAGGGCTTTCATGGTAGCCTTGAATCAATTGCTCAATCGCATCTAAACGTGCGTCAAGTAATGCTGTATCACGAACAGGCTGCATGAGTGTGCGGCTAAGTAAACGTCCACCCATTGCGGTTTGGCAATCGTTCACAAGTTGAAATAAAGAAGTTCCGTGCTCAAACAAAGGTTCAATAATTTCCAAGTTACGGCGCGTGATTGGGTCGAGCGCAATAAAGTCAGTACTTTGTTCTAAAAGAATTGAACGGATATGAGGTAACGCCGTTTTTTGAGTTTCTTTGGCATAGTGAATAAGTGCTGCCGCGGCGGCTTTAGCCAAAGGTAACGGGTCTAGTCCGAAACCAGAGAGTGTTGATACAGAGAACTGGTCACATAAGGTTTTTTGCGCATTGTTTAAATTAAAATCGACATTTGGGCGCTTGGTTACAGGGCAATCTAAATGCTTTTTAATTTGTTCGATAATATTTGGGTCAACCAGATCTTCATCAATCAAAATTTCACTTGGCATGAGGCGAGCCAGTTCGATTGGAAGTTGTTCCGGTTTGTAGTCTTGTTGTTGAACTTTAAAAATACCCGCACTTAAGTCGAGTAAAGCAAAACCGATCTGGTTTTGATGGATACATAGCGCAACAAGGTTAGACGATTGATAACTTGTAAGTAGTGCGTCGTCGGTTAAAGTACCCGGTGTAAGAATACGAACAACTTTGCGTTCAACCGGGCCTTTGCCAGTAACTTCACCGACTTGCTCACAAATAGCTACAGTTCGGCCGGCTTTTACTAAACGCGCCAAATAACCTTCGGCCGAATGGTAGGGAACACCTGCCATTGGAATCGGGTTGCCGTTTGCTTTACCCCGATGGGTTAAGGTAATACCTAAAAGTTTGGCTGCTAAATGCGCGTCTTCAAAGAACAGTTCATAAAAGTCGCCCATACGATAAAACAGCAACGCATGTTGATAGTCTTTTTTGACTTTGAGATATTGCTGCATCATTGGAGTGTGGTTGGAGAGATCAGCCATGATTTCAGCGCTATTCATGCGTAATAAACCCTTAAAAAAACGAAAAATCTACTTTTGGTTTATTAACCAATTTCAAGTCTTTAAAAATGAATGTAATTCAAGAAAAGTACAACAACTGGATGAACTTTAGAATCAGCATCCCTAGTATAAAGTGACTTCAGACCATTCCAGTGGTGCAATGGTAACAAATTTGAGTTAACGAAAAAAAGTGATCAAGCATTGAAATAGAGGTTGAATGTAGCAAGACATAAAAATAGAGCGATTGGGCCTTTTAGGTCAAGGATTGAAAAATTTAAATATTCAACTCAAAGTTTACTTTTACGCGATCTAAAACAATGAGTGTTCTATAAGTTTTTACATCCTCATTATCAGCGAAATGTTTTCTAACTAAACTTTCAAAATGAGATAAGTTATTGCTCAGCATGATAATTATAAATGAGACTCCTCCATTCACGAAGTAGCACTGTTGAATTTCTTCAACAGAAGCAAAGTATAGCTTCGCTCTGTCCATAACTACTGAACGATCTTCGCTAAGGCGGACCTCAATAATGGAAGTAATTTTTTCACCAAATTTGAGGGGATTTAAGATAGCGCAATTTTTTAAAATAATTTCCTTTTCTTCCATCCGAGTTATACGCCTTTGTACAGATGCAGCGGATAGACCGATTTTTTCAGAAATTTCTCGATGGGAAGTTTTATTGTCTTTTTGCAGTATTCTTAAGATCGCATAATCAAAATTATCTAAAGAAATCTCTGACATGAGTAAATCTCTCATTAAGCTTTAAATATAGAGTTATTTAATCGTTTTACCGTGAAAAATAGAAGAAATATATAGATTATAGAGAATTAAAATTTCAATCATTCCCCCCAATAGTAAAGATTATGATTGAGACAAACTCCAAACAAGGTATGGCATTTGCAGCCGCATTTTTATCTTTAGTTTCTGTACAGATCGGTGCAGCAATAGCGAAAGTCCTTTTTCCAATTCTTACTGCTGAAGGAGTCACCTTAACTCGACTTGCCTTATCGGCCTGTTTCTTATGGGTAGTCTTTAAACCATGGCGGCAGTGGAATAAACAGACCAATTGGAAAAATCTAATTATTTATGGATCAATCCTCACTTTAATGAATACTTTGGTTTATAAAGCATTTTCTTACATGTCTGTTGGGATTGCGATTTCCATCGAAGTGTTAGGACCACTTACGGTTGCTATTTTAATGTCTAAAAATAAATTAGATTATTTTTGGGGTGGATTATCTATTATTGGTTTGCTTCTTCTACCTATGGGCAATGCAAATAATAACTTTAGTTTTATTGGCATGACGTATGCTTTATTAGCCGCAGTGGGTTGGGGGCTGTATGTGATTTATGGCTCAAAAGTTGCACAAGGTGGTGGTAGCTCTGTTGCGACCGGAATGTTTATAGCGGCTTTATTTGCAACACCTTTAGGTGCATCTCACATTATCCATATTTTTGATAGTTATAAGATTCTTTTTACATGTTTACTTATGGCGATGCTAGCAAGTGCTATTCCATTTATATTAGATATGATTGCCATGAAAAAACTGCATCCTCGAGTTTTTGGGATTTTACTAAGTGCATCACCCGCAGTGAGCGCTTTGGCTGGATGGCTGATTTTAGATGAACGATTAAATAGTTTTCAGGTTCTAGGCATAACAATTATTATGGCATCGTGTGCAGGTTGCTCTTATTTTTCTTATAAACGTAATAAGGTATAAGCTGAGACTTCTATATTATTAAAAATAAATATTTCTGGTAAACATGAGATAGACCGATCAAAAATATGAGATGGGTATCTCATGGCTTCTTTAGCTTTTAGCTCCAACCTCAGAACAACAAAGCTCACAACTTGGTCATTAGCAGCATAATTAAGCACACATGTGCATTATTTTAAATGTTCCTATTGATGAATCTAAATAATAAAAATATTTAATGCAAAAATTGTAATTCACTAATTTTTCTGCACTTAAAGGCTGTACCTGAGAGTCATAGGCATGTATCGTTAAGTCATGATACTTTAAAATTATAGAGTGTTTAAAAAGCAGTATCGTTCAAGTGACCTAATTGGGTTATACCATTAAGATGGTTGAAACTTGATCTCAAAATAATAAGTACAAATCACAATGGGAGAAACGATTACGTTTTATTGGTAAATATTGAAATGGAGTATCAATGACCAAGCTGGCTGGGGTCCTTTAAAGAAATATTTACGGTTGGTTTATTTATGATAACTTCGTCTTACTTTAAAAAACACAAGAAAAATTACCGCTCCCTAAAGGACCAGCAGCTTACAATTGCAGCCAAAGCAAATATCTTTATTTGTATTATTTTTTGCTTGTTTTGGACTATATATTTTGCATTTGCCCAAATGTGGGTGATTGTTTATATGGATATCTGTTTCACACTAATTTCCATATTTAGCTTTTTTCTTATTTATATAAACCGTATTTCGGCAGGGATACTTTTATCACAAGCGGTTCTGCTGGTGTTTCCAGTGGTTTTTTGCTTATTTTTCGATGTTGCTACGCCTGATCGCCCTCGAGTGGCCCATTTGTTTTTACCTGCCGGAGCGATATTGGGATATTTGAATTACCGTAGAGAGCCAAGCTTCTTACAAATTGTTTTAATTTTACTGTCGATTGGCTGCTTTATATTTTTTAGTGGTAGCTCTTTTACTCTCGATAGTGCCATACCTTTATCAGAAGATATTCGTGATCATGGTGGGTGGATAGCCACTTGTGTCGCTACTCTTATGATTTGTATTTCAATTTATACCATGCAATTAGAAATACAAATAGAAAGCAGTATGGAGCATAATCTACGTTTGGCACTCACTAAGCAACAATTTGAGCTTTTTTATCAGCCCCAAGTTAATTCGTCAGAAAAACTGATTGGTGCGGAAGCCTTGTTAAGATGGCATCATCCGGTTTTAGGGTATATTCCAACAAAAGAGTTTATTCCGGCAGCGGCAACTTTTGGGTTAATGCCAGAGATCGGCGAGTGGGTATTGGCCCAAGCCTGCAAAGTTTTACAAGACTGGAGTAAAAAAGAAGAGACTAAAGATCTTACGCTTTCAATCAATATTAGTGCTGATCATTTTATGCAATCTAACTTTGAGCACACTGTGATTGGTCTGGTTCAGCGGTATGACATCAATCCATCGCGGCTTATATTAGAAATCACTGAAAATATTGCTTTAAATAATTGTGCGAGCATGATTGAAAAAATGCACTTCTTGTCTAAGCATGGTATTCAGCTTTCACTTGATGACTTTGGTACAGGGTATTCATCCTTAAGCTATTTACAAAAAATGCCAATTAAACAAATTAAAATTGATCGCAGCTTTGTACAGGCAGCTTTAGATGATAAACGCAGCAATAAATTAGTGACGGGTATAATTAAAATTGGCCTAGATTTAAACCTTCGCGTGTTGGTAGAAGGAATAGAAACGGCTGAACAGTTTAGTGCTTTTAAAAGTAATGGTTGTACCGAGTTTCAGGGCTATTTATGGGGCTGCCCAATGTCTTTAAATGACTTTATCAAGCAATTGCCCATCAAGACCGATAAAGAATAAATCGGAGCACTCACCAGTACTGTTTAGCAGTAGTTTGCTAGATTGAGCCTAATATTAAGACACACTTTATAAACGTATGTAGAGTGCGAGTGTGTTAGGATGAATTTCTATACCTCTAGATATTTACAATATGACGAAACCTGAAGCGCAGTATCAATCAGGGCAATTTCAATTTTCCTTTCTATCATTAAAATATTGGGGTATCTGGTTCACAGCTTTTATTCTAATGTTTCTTGCGTATTTGCCTTGGGCAATCCAGTGGCGCTTAGCAAAACTGTTTTCAAAAATTGCTTGGACACTATTGGGTTCTAGAAGGAAAACGACTTTAAGAAATTTAGGTGCATGTTTTCCGGAAAAAACACCTGAGCAAATTGAAGCCAAGGCTAAGTCGGTTTTTACCGATACGATGATTGGTATATTTGAAGCCTTAAATGCTTGGTATTGTCCTGCATGGTTTAAAAAAAGAGTTCATATAGAAGGCTTGGAACATCTAAATGACAATCGGGATCGGGGCATTCTGCTGTTAGGCACGCATAGCACATTACTCGATGCCGGAGGTGCTGCATGTACACTATTCTTCGATATGGATGTGGTGTATAGACCTCAAAATAATCCTTTCATGGATTTCCTCATTCATCGTAGTCGCGCTAGGGTTTATAAAAACCAGATTGCAAAAGACAACATGCGTAGCTTAATTGAAAAACTCAAAAATGGTCATGCAATCTGGTATAGCCCTGATCAGGACTTTGGTTTAAAGCAAGGTGTCATGGCTTCATTCTTTGGAATACAAGCAGCAACAGTCACGGCACATCGAAGACTCATGGATATTTCAAACGCTGTTGCAATACCTTTATATTTTTACAGAAGCGGGGATATTCGAGATCCTCAATACAATGTACTGGTAGAACCTAAACTTGAAAATTTTCCTAGCGAATGCGAAGTGAATGATGCTGAACGCGTCAATAAAATTATTGAAAACCAGATTCGGATCGCCCCAACACAATACATGTGGTTTCATAGAAGGTTTAAAACTCGTCCTGCTGGTGAAGCGAAGTTTTACTGATTTTGTTATGCCTTTTTATACAGTCAACTGAGAGATTTAAAGGCCTTTAAACCGAGACTTTATAAATCCTAAATGAACAATAATTTTTAATTACTTATCCTTAGTTTTTAATGATCTAATTTAAAACAAATGTCATTTTGTGTGCTTGACTGTATGGGGCTTGGCTACTAACCTTCGTAGCGGTAGGACGGAGATGGGACGCCTTGTGCGTGCCGGTTTCTAGATGACTGGTCTGTCAACCCGCCTTCGTTCTACCACCATCATTTGATAGTGATTTTGTAGAACCGCAGATTTTAGTATCTAAACTAGCTTGTGACGTTGTGGAAGTTAAGAAATACGCGTCATTTGAGTATGAAAAAGTTAGATATCTTCAGAATGCTGTCACGAATATGATGAATATTAAACAAAACCAAATTGTTAAGGTCTTTACTATTATTACTGCTGTGTTTTTATCACTAACATTGGTAGGTACATTTTATGGGATGGACTTTGCTGTAATGCCTGAATTATCTTGGGAGCACGGTTTTTTATATTGTATGATATTTACTTTAGCAGCAGAGATAATACCTTTAGCATATATTAAATACAAAGGTTGGTTACGCTATTCTATATCCAGAATGTGCTCTTTCCGAATATAAAAGGGCACAATAAAAAGTATTTTAAAAAGATGAGTGTATATTTCCTTCTATTAATTCTTTTTGATTTCATTTAAAACATAAAGTAAAGTTTGCTCGCAAGCTATTAAATAAAATGCATGGCTTTTTATAAATATTATAAAAAGCTTTTGATGAGTTTTATAAAGCTAAACAAATGATTCCAAATTGTAAAATATAGATATGGCCTCTAAAAACTTTCTTTCTACGCTGCCACGGAAAATTAAAGAGAACAAAGGGAGTATAGCTATATGTTCTATTCTTTTTATTATTCCTTTATTTGTATTTCCTACTTATCCTAAAAACGAATGGCAGTACGAAATATATCAATACATCACACAAATTATGCATGTGACTATTGGTACGAAAGGGCCATTACCGTTTTTTACGATTCTTTACAGCCTTTATATAACCATAGTCATGTTTATTGTTGGTTGTGTTATATGCTATTTTTTTATTAGAAAATATGGAATTAATAAAGCTTATCAAGAGGAAATCTATAAATTCTTTTTCAAAGCCGAATTTGAATCTTCAAAAAAATACCGTTGGTTAGAAAAGCCTCTAGTTAAAAAGACTTTAGTCTCAAGTACCTTTGCTGGGTGTTTTGTCATGGGAATTATTCACTTTATTGAGGATGATATTACTCAGCAAAGACCTAGACGTAGAGGTGGACTTATAGCATTTAGTTATAATTACAGAGTCGGAGTGATGTTTTGGGAAATAGTAACAACTGTCTTTAGTATTTTCCCGATTTTTTATTTTGGCTTGTTATTCTTATATATCATTAATTATTTTTTTCGCGGGTTAGGTACAGGTAAAGTGGTTGTTTTAGAAAAAACTTCAAACCCAAAATTCAGAACTTCTAAAAAATAATTATAAATAATTTTCAAATGAAAAGGATTTTTATATAAATCCCAAATTAACAATAAATTTTAATTATTTATCCTTACTTTTTAATGATCTATTTTAAAACAAATGTCATTTTGTGTGCTTGACTGTAATAGGGCAGAGCACTATCCTTTGCCTGCTGGCCACATTGCCAGTCGGTTTTAGCAGGCCGTATTTACCCAAAGCACACGAAAAAGTCTCTCTTTTTTGTGGGCATCCCTACGTGCCCCCTCTGCGGCGGAACGGGAGGGGGACATCTTCGGATGTGCTGATTTTTGGGTAAATCAGTCTGCTAACCCCTTTTCGTTTCGCCACCATAATCATTTAGCAGTGATGTGGCGAAACTTCTTTCTTACCCAAAGGAGTTCGCACATGCGTACTATTTCTTATTTATTGGCCTTTGCCAAATTTTCTCTATTTATACCGCCGGAACAGTCTTTAAAACGGCTCTAGGTTTTCTACACCTTAAGAATCGTTACGATTAAAAAATCATATCAACAACAAAACTCGAGATAGGCGAGCACACCACTTGTGCGGCTTTTGCATGCCTGTATTTAGCACTCATTTTAAGAGTGACGGCATTTCTATCTCTTTACATACAACAAGAATTTATAACGGTAAAACTATGCCAAATTTAGAAACCTCTTCTAAAAAATTACACATTATTCGTACCGCTATTCGTTTGTTTACCACATATGGATTCCATACAACAGGCGTAGACCTGATTGTCAAAGAATCAGAAATACCGAAAGCCACCTTGTATAACTATTTTCACTCAAAAGAACGACTTATTGAAATGTGTATAGCTTTCCAAAAAAGTCTACTTAAAGAAGACGTGCTTGCGATTATCTATTCAAGCCGTTATTGCACGCCAACCGATAAGCTCAAGGAAATAGTAGTTTTACATGTTAACTCTAACAGTCTGTATCACTTGCTACTTAAAGCCTTTTTTGAAATTAAAGTGGCTTACCAGCAGGCTTACCGTATGGCAATAGAGTATAGAAAATGGCTGACTCGTGAAATTTTTGAACTGATTTTTAGTTTAGAAATACGTGCGTTAAAACCCGATGCCAATATGGTTTTAAACTTAATAGATGGCTTGATGTTTGAGTTTTTAAGTACAAATAGTTTGGGTGAAAGGGATGTGGTGGTGGAGTATTTTTTTAAGCCAACTTGTTTGAGGTAAATGAGTTATTTAAATAAAAGGATGTATGGTTTGCTTGATTTTTATTAGATGAGCAGACCATATACACCATACGATGAGGTGAGCTCATTACTCGGGTTAGATTAAATAATTCTATCTAATATACTGTTTATATTATAAAAATTAATATTTTTGACTTTGTAGCGATAATATTGCTATTTTATTTTTACGCTAATCGTAAATAGATTACGTATATCATAATTAAAATGGAATTAATTTAAAGCGAGTCATGGAGAAAGGAATACCATGAAAGAAATTGTATTAAGTGATTTGATCAATCAGCAGAAAGTTGGACCTTATCAAAAGTTTATTTTGGTTACCTGCTTATTACTAATGATTATGGATGGGTATGACATTCAGTCCATGGCTTACGCAGCCCCACTGATTATAGAAGAATGGGGTGTTCAAAAATCGATGTTGGGAGTTGTGTTTAGTGCAAGTTTGTTTGGTTTGTTTGTTGGATCATTTTTATTAAGTTCACTTTCTGATCGTTTTGGTCGCCGTCCGATACTACTGATCTCGACCTTTATATTCTCCATATTAATGCTGTTGACACCACATGTAGGCAATATTGAGCAATTGACCGTAATCCGTTTTGTTACAGGAATTTTTTTAGGCGGTATCATGCCAAATGTGATGGCTTATAGCTCCGAAATTGTTCCATATCAATCTCGTATTTTTACCATGATGGTCATTTCTTGTGGCTATACGGTAGGAGCGATGTTGGGGGGCGGAATATCAGCCTTACTAGTTCCTTGGGGAGGATGGCAGGCGATTTTTTATTTTGGCGGTATTATACCTTTAATTATTTTCTTTATCACATTCTTTAAGTTGCCAGAATCTTTATATTTTTTGAGTGAAAATAGCAAAAATAGCTCCAAAATTTTGTTTTGGTTAAAGAAGTTTTATCCAGCATTAACATTCAATTCAGAGATAAAAATCATCAATAATACTGAGGTTCAGGTTAAAAAGTCACCGCTTGAGTTATTTAAAAATCAGCGTGCGTTTTTTACCTATTCCATCTGGATCATCAGTATTTTAAATATGATCAGTTTATATTTTCTGGCAAATTGGCTACCGACTTTGGCCAAAGAGTCAGGGCTTTCATTAAATCAGGCATTGTTGATCGGCTCCACTCTACAATTAGGCGGTACGATTGGTAGTGTGGTGATGGGCCTTAAAATTGATAAGACAGGATTTTATAAAGTATTAATTCCTGTTTTTTTGGTTGCAGTAATTAGTGTTGCTTTAATTGGCTATTCTGTTAGTCATATCGTTTTATTGTTTATTATCATTTTTATTGCCGGCTTTGCCATTGTTGGTGGGCAACCTGCCATTAATGCTTTGTCGGCCAGTTATTACCCAGTTTCACTTCGTACTACAGGGGTGGGCTGGAGTATTGGAATTGCTCGTTTGGGTTCTGTCATTGGGCCGTTATTTGGCGGTTATCTCTCTCAATTTCTGGTCATTACCCATTTATTTGTGATTGCTGCCATACCTTCGCTATTCGTCATTATCATGCTGATGATTCAGGCCAAGTATCGGTCATAATACGGTCTAAATATAGAATTTACATAGTGCACATATAGACCGTAATTATGATCGGTGAGTAGCTAAAGAGAGTTGGTCACAAGCTATTCATGGATTATTTAACTCGATACCAAGTTTGGTTTCGGCCAATTATTTAGCTTTTAGATTTGAAGAACATCATTTTAGAGCTGTGTATTTCGATAAAACCAATTTACACAAGCATCTGCCAAAATTTGTGTGGTATCAAAGCTCACATCTAAAATTGGAGACTGGATTGCATGTAACCCAATGGGAATTTCTGTACAGGCTAAAATAATCGAACCCGCACCTTTATCTATGAGTCTTTGGCTTAACTCTTGAAAAACGATACCCGCTTTTGCCGTTTCGTTGCGTTTTACAGCATAAACAGCTGGCATAAATTCCTGTTCAATTTCTTCATCTGAATTAATAATAAAAGGGATGCTATGTTTGCTTAACTCAATTTGATACAACTGAGTAGAAAGGGCACCTTTGGTTGCCAATATTCCGACTTTATCACCAGATTGATAATTCTTTAAAATCTGTTGCACCGTAATTTCAACCATATTTAAGATTTGAATATGGGTGTGTTGCTGTAAGTCAGAATGCCAAAAGTGTGCGGTATTACACGGAATTGCGATTTTAGAAACACCGCTACGCTCTAAAATTTTTAGTCCATGTAACATGGCATTTAAAGGACTTTCACCTAGGTTTTTAAGTGCAAGTTGTCGGTCAGGAATACCGCCGTGATTCCAAACGATTGTTGGAATATGTTCCTGATCTTTAGTGGCAGGGCTTGTATCGAGCAGACGCTGTTGAAAATCAACAGCAGCGCCCGGTCCCATGCCACCCAAAATTCCAAGAGTGGGGAGTTGTGAAAATTCTGTCATCTTATAAACGGTATGCATCTTTGCTAGAGAAGGTTTTACGATAACCGAATAAGCCTACGGCACCGCCTGTATGAAGGAAAATCACTTTGTCATCTTTAGTGAAATGGCCCTGACGAATGAGATCAACTAAGCCCGCAAAACCTTTACCTGAGTAAACAGGGTCAAGCAAAATACCTTCAGTTCGAGCCAGAAGTTCAACTGCTTCAACCATGCTATCAGTTGGAATACCGTAGCCATCGCCAACATAGTCACTATTTGCAATCACTTTTTCACGAGCAATAAGATCTGCGTTTAAACCAAGATGTTCTAATGTTGCGCGAGTAAGTTTATAAACATTTTCTTCTTGTTTAGATTTTTCAGCACGAACACTAATACCCAAGACTGGTAAGTTTGAGTGAGTTGCCGCAATACCTGCTAAAAGGCCAGCTTGAGTACCCGTACTACCTGTTGCATGTACAAGATAAGTTGGTGCGAGTTGAATCTGGTTAAGTTGGTTAATTAATTCAATTGCTGTTGAGACATAACCTAAAGCACCAATAGCGTTTGAGCCACCGCCCGGGATAATGTACGGACGCTCACCTTGTAGTTCTAATTCTTTTGCTTTGGCTTCTAAAGCCGCCGCCATGTCTGTGCCACCCGGAACAACTTCAATTGATGTTGCGCCTAGAATCTCATCGAGCAATAAGTTGCCGTTATTGTAATATTCCTCTGTACCATCACTAACGCGTTGTTCGAGTAAAACAGATGCCTTTAGGCCAAATTTATTGGCTGCTGCAATCGTTTGGCGAACATGGTTAGATTGAGTTGCACCTTGAGTGAGTACATGTGTGGCACCTTTTGCAAGTGCATCACCAATTAAAAATTCTAATTTTCGGGTTTTATTGCCACCTGTAGCTAACCCTGTAGCATCGTCTCGTTTGATGTAAATCTGCGGACCATTTAACGCTTTAGTTAAGTTAGGTAAAAACTCTAGAGGAGTAGGCGCATGAACCAGTTGAACGCGCGGCAAATGACTTAATAACATAATAATGTCCTAAAATTTTAGTGTATGTAATCAATCATGCGACTTACTTCTTTACGCATAATTTCTAAAATATGTTTTTTGGTTTCAATAAATTCCTGCTGTGGCGCAATATTTTCAATGGTGCGGTCACGAGGTAAATTCACTTGAATATCTTCGGCGATGCGGCCAGGGTGACCTGCCATTAGGATAATGCGATCTGCTAAAAGTAGAGATTCATCAATATCGTGAGTAACAAATAAAACGGTAGTTTTATTGTCTTGCCAAAGCTGAGTCAGTGTTTCCTGCATCAAAATACGTGTTTGGGCATCTAAAGCTCCGAAAGGTTCGTCCATCAATAAAATCTTTGGCTTCATAACCCAAGCACGGGCAAGCGCAACACGTTGCTTCATACCGCCTGAGATTTGCCAAATGCGATGGTTTTCAAACTTCTTTAAACCCGTTTTTTCTAAATAATATTCAGTTTGCTCAGTAATATATTTAGGCTCAGCTTTCGATTGCTTAAGTGGAAATTGAATATTTTCTTTTACTGTAAGCCAAGGAAATAACTGAGCCTGTTGGAATACAACAGCTCGGTCAATGCCCGGAGCTGAGATGGTTTGACCATCTACATAAATGTCACCTGAAGTTGGTTTTTCAAAACCAGCAAGTAAGTTCAAAATAGTTGATTTACCACAGCCAGAAGGCCCAAGTAAGCAAACAAACTGACCTTCAGGAATTTTCAGATTAATATCTTCTAAGACCGTATTTTCCGTTTTGTTCTGTTTAAATATTTTCTGAACATTATTTAGCTCAATAAATGGTTGAGTCATTATGCTTTTCCTGTCCAAGGGGCCCATTTTTGCTGTGCTTTCACAATGAGCCAATCTAAAATAAAGCCAATTGTTCCAAGTAAAATAATCCCGACAATGACAACATCTGTACGTAAATAAGAACCTGCATTAATAATCATCCACCCTAAACCAGAAGTCGCTGCAACCATTTCTGCTGCAATTAATGATGTCCAGCCGATACCAATAGATAAACGAATAGTGGTGAAAATTTCAGGAAGTGACGAGGGTAAAATGACACGGAATAAGATTGCTGTTTTTCCTAAGCCCATCGTTTGTGCTGCTTGAATCAAACCATATGGAACGTTTTGGCTTGCTGCGGTTGCACCCACAATGACGCTAAGAAAAGTTGCAATAAAAATAAGGAAAAATTTAGATTCCTCGCCAATCCCTAGCCACACTACAACTAAGGGGATTAAGGCAATTTTGGGAACAGGGCGTAAGAATTGTACAAATGGATCTAAAACGGCATTAAGTACAGGACTACGGCCCATTAATAATCCCAAAGGCACACCAATAACGATTGCAACGAAGAATGCAAAGAAGGCACGCGCCGTGCTGACTAAAATGTGTTGATAAAAAGGAGCATCTCGGTAACCGTTTTTAAATAAATCTAAAACTGTATCTAAAATTTGTAGAGGAGAGGGCAACAAAATTGGTGAGACAAGTTTAAATGTACACACAAGCTGCCAAATAATCACAAAAGTGATTAGCGATAATGTACTAATCACTTTTACTTTAAACGGGTTCAACTGAATCATCTCATAACCTTATTTTGTCGCTTCAATAAGGTATTTACTGTCGATATTAGGTGCATAACTCTTTGGAACATCAGATTGTTTTAGCTCGCCAATACTGACTAAAAATTTAGCAATATCTTGGGTGGCTTTAGCCAAGCCTGAGTTTTCATCATTTGATGTCGCACCTAAATATTTTTCAGAGGCTTGATCTTTTAGGGGAATATATTCGATACCAGCAAGTGTGGTTTCGACTTGGTCATAGGGAAGACTTAAGTATTTAGAGATTTTTTCAGAAGCAGCTTTAGGATCACGTTTATATTCA
The DNA here is from genome assembly GCF_044778325.1 of Acinetobacter sp. BD54. Taxonomy (NCBI): domain Bacteria; kingdom Pseudomonadati; phylum Pseudomonadota; class Gammaproteobacteria; order Moraxellales; family Moraxellaceae; genus Acinetobacter; species Acinetobacter sp. BD54. Next base: position 130,010 of record NZ_JANJEP010000002.1, read on the forward strand.
TCAACTTGATCTTGGTAAGCTTTCAAAAATTTAATAACAAGGTCAGAGTGTTTTTCTGCAAACTCTTTACGGACAGCGAAGTTGTTATAAACCAAAATACCTTTTTCATTCAGCGTTGTCGTACGATAAATTTCTTTACCTCCTTCTTTCTCTAGCTGTTGAGTAAAGGGTCCCCAAACATAGGCTGCATCAATATCACCACGTGTCCATGCAGAAACAATTTCAGCAGGCTTAAGTGGAATTAATTTGATTTTTGATTTATCAATTTTATTTAATGCAAGGGCTTGTTCTAAAGCATATTGTGCAGTGGAGTTGGCAGGGAAGGCAACTTTTTTACCAACTAGGTCTTGCAGATTTTTAATATCAGGACGAACAATTAAACGTTCTGCACCAGAAATTAGACCTTCCAAACCAATGATTTCAATGGGTAATCCGCGAGTAATACCTGCAACAGCTGGGCTTGAGCCAAAACGTGCAATGTCAATTTCATTTGCGGCGAAGTAATTAATTACATCTGCACCTGAAGCAAATTCAACCCACTTAATTTTTGTACCTAAAGCTTTTTCAAAATCTCCATCAGCTTTACCAAGAACCCAAACTCGGGGACCGCCACCCCAAGCAAAACGTACTTCTTTAGGTAGTTCAGCAGCAGGCGCTGTTTGAGAAGCTTCTGCCTTAGTTTCATTATTCTGCTGTGAATTATTTCCACAACCAGTTAAAAGTGCAAAGCTGAGAACCCCTACTGATAAGACAGCATTTTTTAAGTGAAAATGTGTTCCAAACAACATTATATTTCCAGTAGTTTTCGAAATTTATTCGATCTTAGTGAAAATTTATGATTAATAAAAATATGAAAAAGTGGAATGGATATATGCAAAGATGAGTTTATGTTTATGAATAAAAAAGAATTATTTATCACTTAAAATTGGTAGTTATCTTTTGAGTTGAAATCGGTGCATGAAAAAAATAGAGCTTTTTAAAATTACTTATTTATAGGTTGAATACATAATTAAAGTTATTAATTAACTTAAGGATATTTAAAAAATTACATGGCTTTTGAGGAAAATGATGACTTCAAAAAACCATGCAATTTTATAAACAGTACTTTAAAGCGATTAAAGCTTATTTAACTCGATACCATGTTTGGTTTCGGCCAATTGCAGAAATACCAATGTAGCCACGAGCGGTAAGTTTTTCCCCATCTGGTGATACGGTTACGCTAAAGCGATAAGTCTTGTCTGACTGAGGATCGAGAATAGATCCTTTGTCATATTTATTTTGACCTACGTTTTTTAAATTTTTGACAATGGTTAAACCAATTAAAGATTTATTTTTATAAGTCCCTTCACACATCGTACATTTATTGGCTTCACTTGGAACAAGGATTTTTTCAATATTTGCGGATAGAACTCCATTTTTGTCTTGGCTAAATTTTACCAGTGCTCTCGGTTGATTGGTGGCATCATCAATAGTTTTCCAAACACTGCCATGTAGTTTGTCCGAAGCAAATGAATGAACCGAATAAAAGCTGAATAAAATTAATAATAAATATTTTTTCATATCAAATGTTTCTCTAATTAAATATGGATGGCTTTAACTGCCAAAATGATTCATTTTAAATTTAACTTCACAGTCTTCTTAGTATTGATCTATAAGCTAAACAATATGTAAAGTTATAATCTATTTGTCTAAATATTATTTTGAATACATTACTTATGCAATTGCGAGAATGGACAGAATTATAAAAAGAATTTCAAAGTCATTTAGTTAGTATTGAATCACAGTCTGCAATATTCAGTTTTATGACTAAAAATCTTGAAACTGTTTCTTTACTTTAATCATATTTACGGGTAAATGGCTCTTCCTGAAAAAAAAGAGCCATTTAAAATTGATAGATAGAACTAAGCAGTATGCTTGAATGCTGCTACTGCTTTTTCTAGAAAGTGTAGGGTAACTGGTTTGAGCCAAGTACCGTCAGCAAGGCTTGGTTCATTTTGCATTGCTGAACGGATCTTTTCTTGAGTGCTTGGATTTTCGCCAGTATAACCTTGTAGCATAGAGAGCCATTGCTGTGCCAAACACTTTGCTCCTTCACTATTCGGTTTAACCTCAGCGTCAATCAATTTCTCAATATCGACTAATAGTTGAGGCCATTTTTTCATTTCGCGAACATAATTTTCCTTTAAAAAAGCAAACTCATTATCAGATAAATAACGGGCAAAAATACTCAGCTTACTCTCTGAAAAGGCCTTAAGTAAAAAGTCAACAACTTCTGGCATTACTCCTAATTTTTCCTGAAATTCAGGTTCGGCTGAATTGATGTTATTTAATTTAACAAGCCATTCTGGATTTGTGCGCGTATTCTGCTCAAGTGTTTTCATCCACTTATGGGCGAGCTTTTGAGCGTTTTCACTGCTAGATGATTCGCCAGCATTAAATACCGTATTTACAGCTTGAGTTAACTCTTGCCATTCTTGGTGGCTTTTAGTACCTGATTGTAAAAATGTAAGCTTTTCAAGTTCTTCTTGCGTAAAGTATTTCTCGTACATTGCTATAAGCTCCAGCATATTTAGCCAATCTTCCAAATCAAGTTCTTCACCATTGATGAGTTGAGATTTCAATTGTCCAAGCTGATTTCGCAATTTCTTCTGCTCTGCCAGTCTTTGATCAATTACTTGAATCTGCCGATCAATAATCGGTAAAAGTGCTAGATTGGGATCTTCAAGAACCGTATAGATTTCGGCTAGCGACATACCCAGCCCTCGTAATGCTTGAATTTGATGCAAACGAGTAATGTCTTTAGGGGTATATAGTCGATAACCAGCATCGGAACGGGCCGAAGGCTGAAGTAAACCGATATCGTCATAGTGATGAAGAGCACGGACAGTAAGTCCTGTTTGCTTAGCCAATTCACCAACTTTTAACAGCATCTTTTTAGCTCCTTCTTCCTTAGGCGTGTTTTATGCTAGGGGCTTACGTTACGTGAGGGTCAACTACTTTAAATCATAATTTTTTATTATTTTATTTTTGGTAAATGTTCAGATTTATCTTTTTATTGTGGTTTAACGACCAGAAATTCTTCACGATTCTAAAAGTAATTTTTGGTTTTTGACTGGTTTTATATAAGATTTTGAAATACCTAACAAATCAATAGCAACCGATATTCACCATCTTTTTCAACAGGTGCCCGATGAACACACGGTAAAACCTTTTGAGTTGGATGATCTACTGCTAAACGCCAAATATGTCCAATACCTAAATTTATAGGTTGTGCATTCGGTTTAGGCTGATAATGTAAATCAAAAAAATACTCTGTTAAAAAGCTTTCAAATTCGGCTTCTGGGCCGTCATGTAAAGCTTTGAGCTTTTCTCTAATTTCTGGAATTAAAACTTTTTGTTCAACCTGATCATTCGGCACAATGTCGCTAGCAGCGCCGTGATAAGTACATAAGAATGTGTCGGTTTCAATGGGGGAGCGGTCAACATGAAATGAATATACATCTGTTGAAATGAAATCTAGCTCTTCATCGCGTTCATAGTTTTTAAGCAAATTAAGTACAGGTGATGCCCCCATATCAGTTAAGAGCTGCATGTCTTTTAAAATAATATCTCGAGCCAAATCACCTTGTTCTGAAAGCTCAAGTGCTAACAGGTCTTCAGTAGAAATTTCGGTAATATTTTCTTTTAACTTAAGTTTAGTCACAATTTCTTTAAAGTCGCCTATCAAATTTCTGTGCCAACAAATAGCATTCTTATTTCCCTGAAAATGTGTATTCACAAGTTCAGCAAAAGTAGATACCACTTCAACTTGCTTGTGGTCAGAAAATGTATTTGTCATATTAAAGTTAAATGGCTCAAAATCTTGCCAATCATACACCCTTAGTGCTTATAGGGCTGCAAGCGGTAGCCAAAATTTGCTTAAAAAATGAAGGTAATGCAAGAAAAGTACAATAATGGTATGAAGTTTTGGTTATGCGTGCTTATTATAAATTGGCTTTGAATAACTGAGAAAAGGTAAGAAGTCGACTATTTTTATAGTCATGCAAGGAATAAGAAAAGTTTTGAAGTAATAAGGTCACGAGGAAGATATGGAAGGAATTAAAACAATCGGTGTGGTTGGTGTCGGTGTCATTGGTGCAAGCTGGACAGCATTATTTTTATATAAAGGCTTTAAGGTAAAGGTATATGACCCTTATCCAATAGACGAAGAATTATTTAAAAAGAGAATACAGGCAAATCTTAGTGATTTGCTCGCTTTAGATCAGCAAACAGATTCAAGTCATCATTTACAAGATATTTTCCTAAATTTAGAGCTTTACAACAACTTAAAAGATGCGGTGATTGATGCCGATTTTATTCAAGAAAATGCACCGGAGAGGTTAGATTTAAAGCAAAATTTATATCAAGAAATCACTTCATATTGCCCTGAAAAAACATTAATTGCTTCAAGTTCTTCAGGCTTAAAAGTTTCTGACTTTCAAAAAGATGCAACTCATCCCGAGCGTATTTTTTTAGGTCATCCATTTAACCCGCCTCATCTATTACCTTTGGTTGAAATTGTGGGTGGAAAATTAACAGATCCGCAAATTTTAAAGAAAGCTTCCGAGTTTTATCAAAGTTTGGGTAAGCATCCGATTGTTTTAAATAAAGAAGTTAAAGGGCATGTAGCAAATCGTTTACAAGCTGCTTTGTGGCGAGAGGCATTTTCACTGGTTAAAGAAGGGGTGTGTTCGGCAGAAGATGTTGATATCGCAATCACCAGTGGGCCTGGGCTGAGATGGGCTTTATTTGGCCCCTATATAAATATGGAACTTGCCAATCAGAAGGGGTTTAAAGAGGCAATTCACCATTTAGGACCACCTATGACCGAATGGTGGAATGATATGCAAAATTTTCAGCACTCTGAAGAAACTACTGAGTTGCTAGAAGAACAAACTAAAGAGCTTTTAACACATTATAAAGATATCGATTTATCTCAAAAAAGGGATAAAGGACTAGTCGATATTTTAAAATTGAGACAACAATTAGAGTTGGATTAAACCAGTTTTTATGAAAGGCCAAACAGTGCTTTATTGAGGTGTTTGGCTTTTTTATTTTTGAGTATTTCGGTACTATTCCTATTCTTCTTTCCGCACAAAATCTATAAAAAGCTTGCACTCATCGTAAGCTTTTAGACTGATTAATTTACTAGGGCATATGAAACGTTACTGGAAACAAACCGAATCAATAGCTTCACGTTGGACGACCGAACAAGACTGTTTTTTAATAGAAAATAATTCACTTTCTATAGATGAGCTAAAAGAGCATTTACCATTTTCTGAAGATGAAATAAGAGTTCGTAGATCAGTTTTAGGACTCGTAAGACGAGATCAGCAAATGAGACCCTATTAATTTTACCAAATGGTAAATTTTAATTGAAAATAAATATTTCAAAAGATAATAATATTTTTAAAAAAATTGCGGATGAGTTATCAAAACCATAATTTTTTTAGGTGATTGTTTAATAGTCTTTACATAAAGCTTTAACTACTTACGTTTGAGTATAATATTGTTTCACTCCTTTACATTTGTTTAATCATAATCAGAACCATAAAACATTTTAAGATCAAAACTTTATAACAATTGAGATTGAGGAGCGTAAAAATGCCAAAGTATTTAGCCGTGGCTGAAAAGGTTTATAAGAATATTAAAAAAGACGACTTATTCACCAATGACCTTACACAAAATCTGAATTGTTTAATCAGTCAGATACGTAAGGCCATTAAAGGGACTGAGTTTAAACTTAAGTTCAATTATATTGATTTTGACGAGCAGCTCACGAAGCCTCTTAGTGAATGTAAAGTCAAAGTTGATCTAAGTGTAATGCCGAAGTTTGAAAACGAAGGAGAGTATTTGCTCTGGTTAGCAAGTTTTATCGAGCGAATTACCGATGGCGGAAAACCTAAATTTCCACCAATTTCACAATTAATTCCGCACGGATTTAAAATTTCTAAAGAATCATTTCCTGTGACTGTTGCTCCTCCTAAAGAAGAGCATGCAGATATGATTATTAAATATTTTAAATCGGAAGATTTTATGAAAACCAATAAAACTCCTTCGTAAAAGAATATAGAAGTATTCGTCCACCATACTTCTATATATTGCTGGTTTAAATTCAGCCACCGCCTTCTGGGGCGGTTTTTTTATAGGTATTCCTTTATTTACTTCTTTCTAAAAGTAAAACCGGTTTGTCGTAATTACTGTTACACCACTCATGTTTTTTTAGTATAGCTTCTGGAACTTGAGCTATGTCTTTCACAGCAGCAAAACCCAGAGAGCCATAAAAGCCCTCTAACTCGGCAAAGGGTAAACAGTAAAGCATAGAAAAATCTGAATTTTTAATTAAGAAATCAACTACCTTACGGGCGATTCCTAACCCTTCATTGCCCGGAAAAACATAAATTCCACCAAGCTCGCCGCTGTTAGCATCAATACCTACAACTCTACCTTGCCCAATAATTTTCTCATCAATAGAAGCTAGTACAATAAGTTCACCAGCATGTGATGGTACAAAATCAATTTCGGCATAGCGTTCGTTTATAGCTTTTAGATCGGCAGTGTTCGCGAATCTTAATGAAATTTCCATTATTCTTCCTTTAGATATTATCTTCAATTTTTTAATCTTTTATGTCTAATGATTTATAGAATCAACAGCTTGAAGTATGCCTGTAAATAATATTGCTAGTTTTGATTCGGGTTGGGGCTCATTTCCATTTGCGGTAAATACGGCACACACTTTATGGCCTTTTTGAGTTTTTCCAATCACGGAAAAGTTGATGACGCCGTATTCGGATCCACCTTTGAAACCAATCTTTTGCCAATTTAAATTTTTAAAAAGTGGATTTAAAGAACTGTTCAGAGCCGGAGCATCTTGAACACTTTCAAGAAGAGGACAAATCTCATGGGCTGACATATACCATTCAGCATCTTGCCAAGTAGCCGATTTTCCAATGCTACTCACACTTGGTAGTGGCAGTTTGTCTAGCTCAGAGAGTGCTTCCAGACGAGCCGACTTTGTTCCTGTTTTAAACTTATTTCTGAGCTTTTCATTACTTGAATCAATCAGTTGAAATAGCTCTTGTGTCGTCAGCAGAGGAGAATTTCTAGGTGATAACGCTTCTATACGAGGTTTCTTTAATACATCTATCAAGCTATCTGTTGCTGTATTATCGCTAATTTGTATCATTAACTGCGCAAGAAGTTCGAGATTTATAGGTGTACCAGCAGGCAAGTTTTGTAAAACTCCTGTTGGCAATGAGCGATTCATTTCTTTTAAAGAAACAATAGTTTCTCTTTTTAATTCGCCTTTTTTTATCGCATCTTCATAAGCTTTTAAAACCAGTAACTTAAAAGTCGAACCGACAGCCATAGGGGTTTTATCGTTTTCTACAACCACAGGCTTGTTATCTACAATAACTAAAAGAGAGGTTTTACCGATTGCATTTTCATGTAGACCTTTAACCATTTCGTCTAGGCTTATTGTCTTAAAATGAGGCGCGCTAAACCAAAGAGTACTAATTTGTCCTTGCTCATTTAAGCTAATTGAAACGGGTAATTCTCCCTTTTCGAAATTAATAGTCCCAGAGCCATTTGAAACATTAATACTTTTAAGTGCACCTAAAGAGACTTTTAAATCATCAACGATTTTTTGAATTTGTGTGATGGGAACTTGTCCTAAAAATTGAGGGCTAAATAAAGAAGCTTCTATGGGTTTATCTGCAAAAATTAATGAAAGTGTAGTCGATAAATTATCCATTTTTTGTTCTGTCGCTGCATGAGTAGTAGAAATAACAATAGGGGAAACATTCAAAGCCGTAACACCTACAGCAAAAAATAAAGCTCTAGTTGCGTACATTTTCTTGGTGAGAAAGTTCTTCATTAAATGTCCTCTTATATTCAGATTCATCTACAGTTTTTATGAAATAGTTTTAAAGTACTCATTCATTTTGGCCTATCAAACCTAATATATCTATATAAATTTCATAAGTTTTATAAACCAGTTTTTAAAACTTAATTATTTTAAAAAGGCAGAAGAAACAGAAAAATATTTAATCTTTTTTGAGAGTATTTAAGTAAATATTCAAAGAATTAAAATGTAAAATGATTACATTAACTATCAATAAAACTGAAAGAATCTAACTTTTTATATCAAATAAAAGCAGTTATCTTAATTCTACTTGAGCACAAACTCTTAAAGTGCTCCTTTTTAGTTTGATTTTTTAGGTATTTAAAATGAATAAAATGCATGTAACTTTGGCTGTAGTGGTTGGTTTAATTATTGGTGGTGTAGTCGGTGCAATAGGTTACTCTAAAACGGCCGCACGTTATGATGCGATGACCACCGCATGTGTAATGGTGAATCAGGCAGTTGAACATGAAATCTTGAAGCTTGAACAAGTGAAAGAGTTAGGTGAGCTCACAGGTCAAACCCTTAAAAAAGATTATGCTTCTGTTGCATCAAAATTTAAGTTTTCTGAAAAGCAATTAGGTAATGCTTCTGAAGGTTCAAATTGTAGTCAGTTTATTGTTGGTGTGAACGCCGCACAGTAACCACGTGTGATGTTATAAAAATTACCTTTAATTACTTTTAATTTATAACGATCAACCGTCCTTAAGGGCGGTTGATGCAATTTACAGTATTTTATATTTGTAGATTTTAGAAGAATGAAAACATTGAATACATTTCGCTTTAAGTAAGTTTCTATCAAAAACTCAACGTTATTTTTTTAAGTGAAATAAATCAAATTTAACTAAAAACGAATAAATGGGTAGCCTAACTCAGCTAAAAGCTTACATACTATAAAAGTAAAGGAATTTTTAAGACAGGACGAAACGTGAATTTAAAGAATCTTGAAGCATTTTACTGGGTGGTGACTTTAAATAGCTTCAATAAGGCAGCAACTAAATTACAAACCACGCAGCCTGCGGTATCTCAAAAAATCACAGCTCTTGAAAATGAATTAGGTTTTAAAGTTTTAGACCGAAGCTTACGGCAGTTTAAACTGACCCATAAAGGCATGACTTTATTTAAATATGCCGAAAAGTTTATGCGCTTAGAAACAGATCTGGTCGCAGAACTTACCGAAAATCAGCACCTGACCGGAACCATACGTTTAGGCGTTTCCGAAACCATTGTGTATACGTGGTTGGTTGAATATATCGAAAAAGTTCAACAGGAATTCCCAAAAGTTTCGGTTGAAATTGTGGTAGATCTGACCCCTAACTTGCAAGAAGGGGTACGTACAGGCGACTTGGACATGGCCTTTTTGCTTGGGCCAACTTTGGCTTTTGAATGTATTGAGCAGTCGCTATGTAACTTTGAACTGAGTTTCTTGGCGGCGCCATCTTTTAAAGGTGGAATTGGGCAAATGTCTTTTAAAACTTTAATGTCGCATACCATTTTAACCTATCCAAAAATTACCTATCCCTATAAAGAATTAAAGGCAAAAATGAAAGAAAAGGGGATTGATGAACCACTTTCTATTACCAGTTATTCTTTAGCGACGTTATTGCGTCTAGCCGAGCAAGGTTTGGGTATTGCGGTCGTGCCGACCTTAACGGCATTAAAGGAAATTACCGACGGACGATTGGAAATATTAAATACGCCCATCCGTTTAAAAACCTTTCATTTCACGTCTATTTATATTCATGGTAATGACGTTGCTTTGAAAGAAAAATTAACTGAAGTAGCGATTCAGGTTTCAGAAAGTGCCATGAAAAGACTCAATGAACAAATTAAAAAATAAGATGTTTCTTGAATGCTTTTTATCCATATTTTTTCTTATTAAAAAAAGCTGTTTTGTAGGTAAAACGATAAAAGCAGCTTATGTACTTCAATAAGTAAAATTTATCCCACTCTTCCTTTTGAAGATAAGTTTATAAAAATCAAAAGTTTAAAATTTTAAATTTCTGTAAAAAGTCTTATTGTTCGTAGGGATTAGCTATGTTTTTATTTTAAACACAAGATTTGATCACCGATTGTGTTGATTGGGGAACAGGGAATCTTTGTCATTTAAAAGGATTAAAGAATATCGTTTGGGACAAAAAATGATGTTCTTGATTCAATTTGAAAATAGCGTTGTTAAGCTCAAATGGATGAGGAACGCATTAATATGTCTTTACTGAAATCTTCTTTTTTATCAGATCGCCAATGGGCCATTGTTGCCTCAATTTTTATGATGGCGACCTCTGCAATGGGCCCAGGATTTTTAACCCAAACTGCTGTATTTACAGTTAAGTTAGGTGCTGCGTTTGGCTTTGCAATTTTAATTTCTATTTTAATTGATTATGTCGTCCAACAAAATATCTGGCGAGTGGTGACACTTACCCAGATGCGTGCATCAGACATTGCCAATAAAGCCTTACCGGGTAGTGGTTACTTACTGGCGTTTCTGGTGATATTGGGTGGGTTTTTCTTTAGTGTCGGTAATATTGCAGGTGCAGCTTTAGGTTTAAATGCACTTTTTGGCCTAGATACAAAGTGGGGCGGTATTTTAAGTGGTGCCTTAGCCATTTTGATTTTTGCTTCTAAAAAAGCCACGCTTGCCATGGATAAAAGCATGATCGTGTTGGGATTGCTTAAAATCTTGCTGATTATTATTGTGGCCGTCATTGTAATGCCTCCTGTTGGGCAAGCAGTTCAGCAAACCTTTGCTCCAGACCAAATCGACTTTGCCATTATTACTACGATTGTTGGCGGTACAGTTGGTGGTTATATCTGTTACGCCGGAGCACACCGTTTACTCGATAAAGGTGCTGTTGGACCTGAAAATATTAATGAAGTTGCCAAAGCTGCGACCAAGGGCATTGTTGTAGTCGGCATCATGCGTTATGTGTTGTTCTTGGCTTTTTTAGGTGTGGTAGTAAGCGGTGCTCATATTGATTTAGCCAGTCACGATGCCAATCCGGCAGCCCAAGCATTCCAATATGCGGCAGGCACATTTGGTTTTAAATTATTTGGTTTAATTTTCTGGGCGGCGGGTATTAGTAGCACGATTGGCGCAGCATATACTTCAGTGTCATTCTTTACTGCATTTAAAAAGAACTTAACACCAAAACAGACCAACTATACGACCATTACCTTTATCGCATTAGCGTTATTGCTCTATGTGTTATTGGGTGCAACTCCGGCAGGCTTACTCATTTTCGTAGGTGGTTTTAACGGATTGGTGTTGCCAATTGGCCTTACAATTTTTGTGTATGTGGCTGCATGCCGTAAAGATTTAATGGGTAATTATAACTATCCAAAATGGTTACTTATTTTGGGTGGATTAACATGTCTGTTAACGTGGTGGATGGGTTATATGTCATTTACGACAGTGTTTAACTATTTGACCAAGCTTTAAGCCAGACGACATGAATTGATAAAGGAATAATGCCATGTTTGTAGATTTAAATAGTGATTTGGGCGAAAGCTTTGGCTCATGGAAAATGGGTAATGATGACCAAATTTTACCTGTCGTGACCAGTGCTAACATTGCTTGTGGTTTTCATGCTGGTGATCCGCTCGGCATTTTAAAAACGGTTCGTAAAGCCGTAGAGCTTGGTGTGACCATTGGTGCTCATGTGTCTTACCCAGACCTTGTTGGGTTTGGCCGCCGTAATATGGATTTGTCACGTGATGAACTCATTGCCGATGTGCTTTACCAAATTTCTGCGCTCGATGGTTTAGCGAAAGTAGCTGGCTCAAAAGTGCAGTACGTTAAACCACACGGCGCACTCTACAACACGATTGCTCACGACCAAGTTCAGGCAGCAGCCGTAATTGATGCCATTAAAATGTATAACCCTGAACTGGTTTTAGTTGCTTTGGCGGGTTCAAACTTAGTCGAGCAAGCACGAGCTGCTGGTTTAAAAGTTGTATCAGAAGCTTTTGCAGACCGTGCCTATAACAGTGATGGTTCATTAGTTTCCCGCCGTTTAGAAGGTGCGGTTTTACACGACTCGGCATTTGTTGCGAGCCGTGTGGTGTCTATGCTTAAAAATGGTGGGGTCGAGTCAATTGATGGCGTATTTACCCCAATTCAGGCTGACACGATTTGCTTACACGGCGATACCGACGGTGCACTAGAAATGTCGGCTGCCATTAAAGCCGAGCTTGTAAAAAATAATATTGAAATTCGCCCATTTGTAAATAAAGCATAAGGAAGAGCGCAATGTATAAGGATATTAAAGTCGACCCAGCTCAGCTTGAAGCCGCATTACATGCACGTTTAAAAATCCGTGCAGGTTTCGATAAACCAACCGCGGGTATGGCTGCGGGTATGACGCAGGTCAACATGATTTCAGTGCCAAGAGATTGGGCATATGACTTTTTACTCTATGCACACCGTAACCCGCAAAGCAGCCCGGTGCTTGATGTGCTCGAAGAAGGCATCTATGCAACTAAGCTTGCAGCAGATTCAGACATTCGAACTGACTTTCCACGTTATCGCATTTGGAAAGATGGCGAAATGGTCGATGAAGTGACCGATGCGAGAGAAATTTATAATGCTCATCCTGATTTGGTGACTTTCTTGATTGGTTGCAGTTTTTCGTTTGAAACGGCTTTGCAAGAAGCGGGTATTGAAGTTCGTCATATTCATGATGACACCAATGTGCCGATGTATCTGAGCAATATAAAGTGCGAACCGGCAGGGCGTATTTCAGGAAACATGGTGGTGTCCATGCGACCAATTCCGTCGCATCAAATTAGTGAAGCGGTAAAAATTACAGCGCGTATGCCAAGTGTACATGGGGCACCTGTACATATTGGTCATCCTGAAAGTTTAGGCATTAAGGATGTAAATAAGCCTGACTTTGGTGATGCTTCTCGTATAGAAGCGGGTGAAATTCCAGTATTTTGGGCATGTGGGGTAACACCGCAAGCAGCAGTCATGAACTCGAAAATTCCTTTTGCCATTAGTCATGCACCGGGCTACATGTTTATTACCGATATTCCTGACCGTGCTTGGATAGGCTAAATAGCTAAAGAAGAATTAAAAAGGATAAGCAAATGCGTTTTTTATCGGTAAACGCCGATTGTTTTCTAATTGAGCTTGCGAGCCTAGAAGAAACATTGGCGTTGTACAATAAATTGCAAAATACGCAATTGAATGGAATTAAAGACTTAGTCCCCGCTGCAAAAACAATTTTGGTTTTTTTTAATGAGATCGAAACCAATTTTAAAACGCTAGTTGCTTCAATTCAGAGCCTCAAAATTGATTCTGGATTTGAGCGTAGCAGCCAAGAAGTGATTGTGCCGATTTGCTATAACGGCGAAGACCTTGCGCAAGTTGCCGAGTTACAAGGGCTGACTGTTGCTGATATGATTAGAAAACATCACCAAAGCGTGTGGAATGTGGCTTTTATTGGGTTTGCGCCGGGCTTTGCGTATATGAGCAGTCCCGATAAGCCTTTTACCGATATTCCACGCTTAACGGTCCCACGTAAAAAAATACCGTCAGGCTCTTTGGGGTTGGCTGGAAAATACTCTGGTATTTACCCAAAAGACAGTCCGGGTGGTTGGCAGCTGATTGGTACAACAACAGAAAAAATGTGGGATTTAGAGCGTAAAAATCCTGCATTGCTGTTACCGGGCATGACTGTACATTTTGAAGATGTCACGCATCGTCCAACTACGGTGACTGTACCGCAGCAAATCACACGTAAGGCTGAGCCGAAACAATCGGTGCCACTATTTAAGATTACCGCGCCAAGTTTACAAATGCTTATTCAAGACGAAGGGCGTTTAAATCAGACCAATATTGGTGTTGGTGTGGCAGGTGCAATGGACTTGTCTGCAATGCATAGTGCTAACCGTATTGTCGGGAATCCAACCGATACACCCGTTATTGAAGTTTTAAATGGCGGCCTAAAAGCCAAAATGCAGCATGCTGGCGTTATTGCGGTGGCAGGTGCCATTTCAAACATTCGTGTGAAATTTGCCGACGGTCAAACCGCGGACTTTGCAAGCTATCAACCGATTGATTTAGATGAAGGCGATGAATTTCAAATTCAGCCACCAACCGCAGGCTTAAGAAACTATCTGGCAGTTCGCGGTGGTATAGACGTTGAACCAGTGCTCAATAGTGCTTCGTTTGATAGCTTAGCAGTGTTAGGGCCAGAGCCTTTAAAGCTTGGAGATAGCATTTACCAAGGGCAAGTAAAGGCAGCCAATATTAGCGTAAATGAAGTTGGTAAAACCGATTTGCCACAAGCTGGCGAAGTCGTTGAGCTAGATATTGTGATGGGACCACGTACCGATTGGTTCGAACAAGACAGTATTGAACTGCTCTGTCAGCAAGAATGGCTCGTGACCAATGAAAGCAACCGTGTCGGGCTAAGACTTTCAGGTGCGCAGCCTCTAACTCGCAAAATTACCCATGAACTGGAAAGTGAAGGCACGTGTATTGGCGCTTTGCAAATTCCACCGAGTGGGCAGCCGGTTTTGTTTATGAATGATCATCCTTTAACGGGCGGATATCCGGTCATTGCTTCAGTTGCTAAACACCATTGGGATTTGGTGGCACAGATTCCGGCAGGTTGCTGCATCAAATTTAAAAAAATTGCCGAATTTACAGATTTTGAGAATGAATGATGAATACAGAAAAATTATTGATTGCTAACCGCGGTGAAATTGCCGTTCGTATTATTCATGCTTGTCGTGACATGGGAATTGCATCGGTCGCGTTATATGCAGATGACGATATTGATAGCATGCATGTCGAACTTGCAGATGAAGCATGGGGCTTGGCTGGTGCGACTGCCAGTGAAACCTATTTAAATATTCCAGCCATTATCGAAGTTGCAAAAAAATCGAAAGCAACCATGGTCCATCCGGGTTATGGCTTTTTATCTGAACGTGCTGAATTTGCCCAAGCTGTGATTGATGCAGGTTTAAAATGGGTAGGGCCATCTCCAAGTGCCATTGAAAAACTAGGTGATAAAATCGAAGCACGTAAAATTGCAGCTTCGGTTGGTGCGCCTTTGGTTCAGGGTACGCAAGACCCACTCAACAATGCAGATGAAGTTTTAGAGTTTGCCAAACAATATGGTTTACCAATTGCCATTAAAGCCGCGTTTGGTGGTGGTGGGCGTGGCTTAAAAGTCGCGTGGAAACTCGAAGAAGTCAAAGAGCTTTATGAGTCGGCAGTACGTGAAGCAAAAGCGGCCTTTGGCCGTGGTGAATGTTTTGTCGAGCAATATCTTGATAAACCGCGCCATGTAGAAGCGCAAGTAATAGCCGACCAACATGGCAATATTGTGGTACTGGGTACGCGTGATTGCTCGTTGCAACGCCGCAACCAAAAGTTAGTCGAAGAAGCGCCCGCGCCATTTATTAGCGATGAGATTTACCAACAAATTTTAAGCTCGGCAAAAAATATTTGTCAGGCTGCAAACTATGTCGGTGCGGGAACAGTTGAATATTTACTGAGTCATGATGGCAAGCTTTCATTCTTAGAAGTAAACACACGTTTGCAAGTTGAGCACCCAGTGACCGAAGAAACTTCCAAAGTCGATTTGGTGGTTGAGCAAATTCGCGTGGCACAAGGCCATGAGCTTTCTATTAAAGAAACACCGAAAGCACAAGGCCATGCCATTGAGTTTCGCATTAATGCCGAAGACCCAGCCCGTGGGTTTATTCCGGCCTTTGGTGTGTTGAGTTTGTTTGAAGCGCCATTTGGTCATGGTGTACGAGTGGACACTGGCGTTCGCACGGGTTCATTAGTATCTAGCCACTTCGACTCACTCATGGCAAAACTGATTGTCACTGGTCCAACCCGCGAAGTTGCAATTGCCCGTGCGAAACGTGCTTTGAAACAATTCAAAATTGAAGGCGTGGCGTCGGTTTTAGACTTCCACCGTGCGGTACTCAATGAACCTGACTTTACAGATGAATTTAATGTACATACACGCTGGATCGAAAATGACTTTAAACAAGAGTTAATGCCAACCAAACGTGGCATTCCAAACCATCAACAACCAATGTTGCTGAGCTACATTGAAATTGATGGCAAGTTACACCGTCTAGGTTTACCTGCGGGCATGTTTGCACAAGGGCCAGCAACCGCCGTTCAAGCCCAAACAGCCGAGCCAGAAGTCAGTGCTGAGCATTTACTTGCGCCCATCAATGGTGTGATTAGCGCTTGGAAAGTTGAAAATGGTGAGCAAGTCACAGAAGGGCAAGTGGTTGCCATTATGGAAGCCATGAAAATGGAAGTTCAAGTACTGGCACATCGAAGTGGTGTTATTCAGATTGGTGCCGAGAAAGGCGCGACCTGCCATGCAGAAACTGCTATTGCGAGTATTCACTAAGCTTTGAACTGTTTTAAATTGATTGAGTCTTAGTCCGCTACGGCTCAACATAACCTTTATCTATCAAGTGAGTGAGGAATTTTTTCTACGTTGTCGTTAACGAATTTCGTCTTGAAAAAATACAGTAATTATGAGATATTTGTCACAGTTTGGTGATACAAAAATTAATCACTGTATTGAAAGCTCGCATATGCGGGCTTTAATTTTTAGCCCAGTTTAAGCATTTCTCACTTAATGAGCTGGCAGCATAAAAACAATTTGAGAATTTGGCACTCCCTCAAAGGCGAATTGAAGAAAGCGAATGAAAATTCTACCTTCATCTGAATATGATCAAATTCTAAAATACAGTGTCTACTGGCTTGTCATTTCGATTGTGATTGGAGTCGTTGCAGGGTTAGCATCGACTTTAATTTTTGTGGCTTTTGATATTTCAAATAAAGTGAGAAGCCTGCATCACTGGCTTATTTATTTCTTGCCTTTTGTAGGTTTTGGTATTGGTTATCTCATTAAAAAATATGGTTCACCCATCGAACGCGGAACTCATTTACTCATAGATGAAATTCACCAACCCAAGTCGTTTATT
The DNA here is from genome assembly GCF_044778325.1 of Acinetobacter sp. BD54. Classification (NCBI taxonomy): domain Bacteria; kingdom Pseudomonadati; phylum Pseudomonadota; class Gammaproteobacteria; order Moraxellales; family Moraxellaceae; genus Acinetobacter; species Acinetobacter sp. BD54. The sequence goes on from NZ_JANJEP010000002.1 coordinate 146,928, forward strand.
CCAAAACGAATGAGCCCCATCATTTTTATCACCTCAATTTTAACGCAGTTGTTTGGTGGTTCGGCAGGGCGAGAGGCGCCAGCAGTTCAACTTTCGGGTGCTTTAATTGACCACCTGAGCCATATTTTAAAAATCTCGGAAGATAACCGAAAAATTTGCTTAATCGCCAGTATCGGCGCGGGCTTTGCTGGGGTGTTTGGCTTGCCTCTGGCGGGTGCAATCTATGGTTTAGAAATTACTGCCTTAGGTAATTTAAGATACTCAGCCATTTTCCCATGTTTTGTGTCGGCGCTGATTGCTTCGGCCATCCCTGAGCTATTCGAAATAGTTCATCCGCATGTTTTTTATGTGATTAGTGAGTTTCCAGCTATTCATTTTGGAACGCTCATGAGCCTGATTGCGGCAGGGTTGATCTTTGGTTTAGTTGCGCGTTTCTTTATTGCAGCCATCCATTTTGCGAGTGACGTTTTTTATAAATACGTTCGGTATTTGCCTTTAAGAACGATGGCGGGTGGTATTGTCATTATGCTACTTACTTTGTTCACTGCGCATCAGCAATACAATGGTTTGGGTACAGATAAAATCATTTCATCTTTTTATGTGCCGATTGAGTTTTACGACTTTTTTAACAAGACCATTTTTACCGCTATCACTTTAGGTTCAGGTTTTAAAGGCGGTGAAATTACACCACTGTTTTATGTGGGTGCGACATTAGGTAATGCTTTAGGCGCAGTTTTAAATCTACCAATTTCATTGCTTGCAGGCCTAGGCTTGGTCAGCCTTTTTTCAGGCGCGAGTAAGGCACCGTTAACCTCTATTATTTTAGCTGTTGAGCTATTTGGAATGAATGTTGCGACTTATGCGATTATTACTTGTTTGTTGGCAGCGCTATTTTCTGGGAATTGTGGATTGTATCGCCGTAAAAAGTTGATGGATTAGTACCGGGGTTATAACAAAAGGCCTGATTGGATTTTTCTTCAATTAGGTTATCTTTAATTTTTTATAATTGATTTGATTTTACAAAAACTTTTCTAAAATCATACCATGGACTGCAATTACGCCATTTTAATTGAATGTATTCTATTCCCATATTGTGAGTAAGATCCACTATATTCTGTATATCTGCTTCTGAACAGCTCGCCCCGAAAACAATACCTTTTAGAGAATGTTCATATGGAAATAAGAGTTGCTTATTTTTATATCCTTGAAGAATTAACCTATACTCATTTTCATTTTTCCAATCTTCTAATTTTTCAAAAAAAAGCCTATTTTTATAAGTTTCCGCATGGGCCAAAGCATAGTCTTCTAAACCCAATTTTTCTAAATAATCAACATTAACAATATAAGCAGAATCCCTTTCCCCAATAAAACGATCTATATATTTTACATCTTGCATAAAATATGTATAACTATTAAAAGTTGCAATGAATGATTTTTCTAAAAGTTTTTTCTCAAAGATTAAACATATTCCCGTATGGTTTGCTGCATATTGTGCCCACATCCTTGAATGACCATATCCTCTTTTAGTTATATCTTGAATATGATCACCTGTTAATTCTTTATCTTTGGTGAAACAAAGCATATAGGTCGAAGACTTAATAATAAAATCTACCTTTGATGAAGTGTCAAACAGATCATATTTATCTAAATCAGCATTTTCATTGGTACCTAATTCAAAAAGCCAATTTTTTGATTCCTTTGGATCATTTGTGTTGAGCATACTTCCTAGTTGTAAGTTTTTGTTTTTTAAAATGTAATCTATCGCTGTAGATGCTTTAGTATAATGGTATAAATATATGTCAGATTCATATTCAAAAATTAACATTAAATTCCCTCAATATCTAAAATTTCTATGTCTAAAGTGTTCTAGTTAGATAAAACTATTTTATGAAGAACTTCTTTAAAATTAATATTTTTATATATCATATTAAGAAAAGAATAAATAAAGATGTTTATTATTCGCAATATTTCATAATCCAAACCGTAATAGCTTTTATTTCCCCAACCGCTCTACTTTAATACGATTGTCATTTCTTACGCTTGACGCCAATAATAGCGAATACTATCCTTTGCCTGCTGGCCTACATTGCCAGTCGGTTTTAGCAGACCGTTTTCATCTAGAACATCAAAAAAGTAATTTTTTGGTGGTGAACTCGTTCGTCCCCCTTCGTAGCGGTAGGACGGAGGAGGGACGCCTTCGGGCGTGCCAGTTCCTAGATGACTGGTCTGCTAACCCTCTTTCGTTCTGCCACCATAATCATTTAGCAGTGATCTGGTAGAACTTCTATTTCATCTAGGAGTCCGCTATGCGTACTATTTCTTCTCAATTTTTGGCCTTTGCCAAAATCTCTCTATTTATACCGTTTAAATACTCTATAAATTGGTTTAACCGACTCTAGGTTTTTACACCTAAACATCGTTACGACTAAAAAATCATAGCAACAATAAACCCGAGATAGGCGAGCACATCTTTATTGTGCGGCTTTTGCATGCCTGTATTTAGCACTCAATTTAAGAGTGACGGTATGTCTATCTCTTTTATATACAACAAAAAATTATTTTAAACGGTATAACTATGCCAAATTTAGAAGCTTCATTTAGAGCACTCAGAGTGCTTCATACAGCAAAAGATTTATTTAACCAATATGGATTTCATAAAGTCGGTATTGACCGAATTATTGCCGAATCTAAGGTGACCAAAGCCACGTTTTATAACCATTTTCATTCAAAAGAAAGGCTCATTGAAATGTGCTTAACCTTTCAAAAAGATGGGTTAAAAGAAGAGGTATTTTCTATTATTCATTCTTATCGTGAACTTATGGTGTTTGATAAGCTGAGAAAAATATTTTATCTCCATGCCAACCTCGAAGGGCTGTACCGTTTACCTTTTAAAGCCATTTTTGAAATTGAAAAGTTTTATCCCACTGCCTACAAAGTGGTGGTTGATTATAGAAACTGGTTAGTGACCCAAATACATGGCCTACTTTTAACCGTCAAACCCACAGCTTTAATGGAAGATGCTTACATGTTTTTGTTTGTGATTGATGGGGCAATGGTTCAGCTTTTAAGTAAAGAGGAAACAGATGAACGAGATAAATTATTAGATTATTTTTTAAGAAAGCTGTCTGAGTGTTAAGTCTAGAAACAGTAAAATAAAAAAGCCCATCACTGGGCTTTTTTACTGAGTATGGGGTTATTAAAACTTAAGCTTTTTAAGGCCACGACTCACGCCATTTTGTAAAGCCGCTTTAATAATTGGGCCAATAAAAGGAACGCGACCTTTAAAGCTAATGGTGTAATTTAAACGAGTTCGGTTATTTCCCAAGTCTGTAAATTGCATCACACCACGGTGTGCCTTAATTGGGCTAATGCCGCTTGTAATTGCGTACTCGATCAGTTCATTTTCTTTGTAGACTAAATTTGTTTCAACAAATGAAGGTGTAAACGGAATAGACATCTTGCGTGCAGAGCCAACCCCATTACGTGCATCCTTTCCATTACTAATGCGAGTGACTTTAGCAGGGGCAAAAAGTTTACTTAGATTTTCGTGTTCACTTAAGGCGGCAAAGACCTTGTCTACGGGCGCATCAAATTCTTGTACGATGTTGATTTTTTGAGTTTTTAACATCTTGTTCCCTCTAAAGTAAATTTGACATGAGTAATTGTCAGAATTTGGATATTAGCATGCTTTTCACTAGGGTGGAATTCTAGTTCGTCGGCGTGATTTCATCTCTATATTGCATGTTTTTTGTTAGAAGTGGAGCCTTAATTCATTTGCATTTGAGCAATATGCCTTACGTGAAAAATAACAATCGTTGCAAACCGTAAAGAAAGCCTCCTCATAATCAAATGACAATTATAGGAAATAGAGGAATAACAAATGCGCGCTCTTACTTACCACGGTGCAGAAGATGTTCGAGTAGAAACGGTTGCAGACCCAATTATTCAAGAACCAGATGACATTATTTTACGTGTGACTGCCACAGCGATATGTGGCTCCGACTTACATTTATATCGAGGCAAAATCCCAAAGACTGAACATGGCGATATCTTTGGGCATGAGTTCATGGGCATTGTTGAAGAGATCGGTCCAGCCGTCACCGCAGTCAAAAAGGGCGACCGTGTGATTGTGCCATTTGTGATTGCCTGTGGTGAATGTTTCTTTTGCCAACTTGACTTAACCGCTGCATGTGAGACCACCAATACAGGGCGCGGCGCGATTATCAATAAAAAGCAGATTCCACCGGGTGCAGCTTTATTTGGCTATAGTCATCTTTACGGCGGTGTACCGGGCGGGCAAGCAGAATATGTTCGCGTACCAAAAGCCAATAAAGGACCTTTTAAAGTACCCGGCTCACTGTCAGATGAAAAAGTACTTTTCTTGACCGATATTTTGCCTACGGCTTGGCAAGCCGTGACCAATGCCCAAGTGAAACGTGGCTCAACCGTTGCAATTTATGGTGCTGGTCCAGTCGGGCTATTAAGTGCTGCTTGTGCCAAGATGCTTGGGGCTGAAAAAATATTTATGGTCGATCACAATGAATATCGATTGAACTATGCGGCGGCAACCTATGACGCTATTCCGGTTAATTTTGATGAAGTCGATGCAGCCGAATTTATTATTCAAAATACGGACAATTACCGTGGGGTCGACGCGGTGATTGATGCGATTGGTTTTGAGGCAAAGGGCAGTGTTATTGAAACAGTCCTGACCAATTTAAAACTTGAAGGTTCAAGTGGCGCAGCGCTTCGTCAATGTATAGCCGCGGTTCGCCGTGGTGGTGTGGTGAGTGTACCGGGCGTATATGCAGGTCCAATTCATGGTTTCTTATTTGGTGATGCTTTTGATAAAGGGCTAACTTTTAAAATGGGACAAACCCATGTGCATCAATATTTACCGCAACTATTAGAATTGATTGAGCGTGGCGAATTAACACCTGAAACAATTATTACCCACCGAATGAAATTAGAAGATGCCGCAGAGGGATACCGCATTTTTAATGAAAGAGAAGAGGACTGCCGTAAGGTGATTCTGCTTCCTTAAAACTCTCAATCTTATAATTTCACTCTAGAGCCTCTTAGTGAAAGGGGCTTTTTTATTTTCAAGATGCACAATTTTTAGTGCAGCTTTTTATTTTCCATTCTAAAGCGCACCCAATTTGCTCAAATTGAGTATTACTTTTCTCCAAAAACGTAATACTAAGCTGGCATATCCTTTGCATAGTCTTAAACAATCAAAAGTGATCTAGGGTTCCGATACTTACAGTATGTCTGGACCGAGAGTTCACGGTTCCTAGCGAACTACACGGAGGGATAAAAGCCCGGGAGGAAGTCTAAAACTATCCGACAGGAGTGGCTATGAACACTGCAAGTTATCATAACAATCAGGCGATTTGGACCGAACTTTTACCCGGAGGACATCACTGGTCGGGTCGTATTCAAAAAGGAACTATTCTTAGATTTACTTCGCTTGGCGCTCAGGCAAATGTTTCTTTGTTTTGTGTAAATGCTGCTGATGTGCTTGAACGTTTTAACATGCCCGACAGTTTAAAAGGGCAACACACTGCCTATTTAAAAGCTTCCAACGTATTGTATTCAGACCTTGGCCGTGTCATGGCTTCCATTGTTCGTGATGATCATGGTTGGAATGATGCACTTTGTGGCCCAAGCCGACCAGAACAAATTGAAAAGCAATTCGGTACTCGTACATTTCAAGATGCCCGCAATGATATGTACCAAAACGGCTTAGACAGCTTACTCATTGAAATGTGTAAATACGGACTTGCCAGCCAAGATCTCAGTGCCACCGTTAATCTATTTTCTAAAGTTGCACCAGATGAAAACGGTGCTTTGTCTTATGCCAGTTCTGATAACACCAATCAAAGCATTGAACTGCGTTTTGAAATGGACTGCTTAGTATTTTTATCTGCTGCGCCGCATGGTTTAGACACCAGCCCAAGCTATCAACCTGCCGATATTCAACTCAGTTTATTTAAAGCCCATTCTCTAACAGACAGCGATATTTGTCGTGATGCATGTTCGCAAAATCAGCGCGCGTTTCAAAACACAGCCCGCTACTACGCACTTAGCAATATTTAAATCAGGAGAAGCATCATGACAGTTTTACAATCATTTGAAAAAGCAGTTTTAAATGAAGTTTGTCCTGCTGGCGAAGCGTGGATGTGCGAGGTTAAAAAAGGCCAATATTTTCGAATTATTGACCTTGAGGGAAACCAAGCAGTCGATACTTTATTTATGAGTGCAGAAAACCCGACTGAGCGTTATAGCGCAATGGATACCTTGGCTATCAACCAACAAATCTATTTAGAAAAGGGCACCAAACTCTACAGTAATTTGGGCCGTCCAATAGCCGTTATTCATGATGATAACTGCGGGCGCCATGACACCATTGGCGGTGCTTGTTCTTGTGAAAGTAATACAGTTCGCTATGCACATGAAACCTACCCAATGCATAGTTGCCGTAACAACTTTATGTATGCCTTGGCAAAACACCCGATTGCAAAAAAGCATGGCTTAAATGTCCGTCATATTGGCCCAAACATTAACTTTTTTATGAATGTGCCTGTTACACCAGACGGTCAGCTTAAATTTGATGATGGAATTTCAGGGCCGGGGAAATATGTCGAAGTTCGGGCAGAAATGGATTTAATTGTTTTAATTTCCAATTGTCCGCAGCTCAATAACCCATGTAATGCCTATAACCCAACCAAAATTCAACTGGTTGTCCGTGAAGCGGAAGGGGTGTAAGCATGTTTAAAAAAGTTCTGATTGCTAACCGCGGTGCAATTGCCTGTCGCGTAATTCGCACCCTTAAAAAACTCGGGATCGCTTCGGTAGCTGTTTACTCCGAGGCCGACCGTGACTCGTTACACGTGACTTTGGCCGATGAAGCTTTCTTGATTGGTCCTGCACCTGCCCATCAAAGTTATTTAAATATTGAAAAAATCCTTGAAGTAGCAAAACAGTCGGGAGCAGAAGCTATTCACCCCGGTTATGGTTTTTTGTCTGAAAATGCCGAGTTTTGTGATTTGTGCGAAAGCCAAGGTATTGCCTTTATTGGGCCAACTTCAAGCCAAATGCTCGATTTTGGTTTAAAACATACTGCACGTGAACTTGCTATTAAAAGCAATGTGCCTCTACTTCCGGGTAGCTCATTACTTGCTAATGAAGCCGAGGCTTTGACCGAAGCTGCTCGTATTGGCTATCCAGTCATGCTGAAAAGTACCGCGGGTGGCGGTGGTATTGGTATGCGTCTGGTCTGGAATGAAACTGAATTAAAAGATGCCTACCAAACCGTATCTTATTTAGCGCAGGTCAATTTTAAAGATGCAGGTTTGTATTTAGAAAAATTTGTACAACATGCACGCCATATCGAAGTACAAATTTTTGGTGATGGGCAAGGGAAAGTTTTGGCATTGGGTGAGCGTGATTGCTCGGTGCAACGCCGTAATCAGAAAGTCATTGAAGAAACACCCGCACCACATTTAAATGAACAGCAACGTGACTACTTGCAAAAAGTTGCGATTCAACTCATGCAGTCGGTGAACTACCGTTCGGCAGGCACGGTTGAGTTTGTCATGGACACCGAAACGCAAGAATTTTATTTCTTAGAGGTCAACACGCGTTTGCAAGTCGAGCACGGCGTGACCGAGCAAGTGTTTGGTGTCGACTTAGTTGAATGGATGGTTACTTTGGCAAGCGGTGACTGGTCAGCACCCACAGAAAAGTTAGAGCCAACAGGACATTCCATTCAGGTTCGTCTTTATGCCGAAGACCCAATTAAACAGTTCCAGCCGAGTGCAGGCCTACTCACACATGTTAAATTTGACGCGCAAGCACGAGTCGAAACATGGGTTGAAACAGGTTCAACAGTATCATCTTTTTATGACCCAATGATTGCTAAAATCATTGTAACTGCTGCAACAAGGGACCAAGCCATACAGGCAATGAGTGCTAGTCTTGCCGACACGCAAGTCGCAGGGATTGAAACCAATCTGGAATATTTGCAGAATATTATTGCTTGTGATGTGTTTGCTTTAGGTACTCAAACCACCCGATTTTTAAATACCTTTGAATGGAAAACTCAAAAAATTGAGGTGTTGCAGGCTGGCATTCAAACCGCCATTCAGGATGTAACAGGTCGACTAGGTTATTGGGATGTTGGGGTGCCGCCATCAGGTGCCATCGATCCACTCAGTTTAACTGTGGCAAACCAGCTTCTAGCCAATGAGCCAAATACGGCAGGGCTTGAATGTACCTTGCAAGGGCCAACTTTAAAGTTTCACTGCGACAGCCAAATTGTGATTACGGGCGGTGATATGCCTTCAAAACTTGATGGCGAACTGGTGCCGATGTGGCAAACCATCAATGTAAAAAAAGGCCAAGTTTTAAAATGTGGGATTATCCGTTCAGGTTGCCGTAGCTATATAGGCGTGAAAGGTGGTTTCGATGTTCCTGAGTATTTAGGGTCACAGGCGACTTTCACTTTAGGGCAGTTTGGTGGACATGCAGGCCGTAATTTATTAATTGGCGATATGTTGCCAATTACTGAATATTCCGCTCAATCGACTACAGCTTTAGCTCAAGCGCAAATTCCTAGCTTTACCCAAAACTGGGAAATTGCCGTCATGTATGGGCCACATGGCGCACCAGATTTTTTCACTAAACAAGATATTGATACCTTCTTTGCCAATGAGTTCGAAATTCACTATAACTCAAGCCGCACAGGCATTCGTTTAATTGGCCCAAAACCAGAGTGGGCACGTGAAGACGGTGGTGAGGCAGGCTTACATCCTTCCAATATTCACGACAATGCTTATGCCATTGGCGCAATTGATTTTACGGGCGATATGCCAATTATTTTGGGTCCAGATGGTCCGAGCTTAGGTGGCTTTGTTTGCCCTGCGGTAGTCATTCATTCCGAACTTTGGAAAATCGGGCAGCTAAAAGCAGGCGACAAGGTCAAATTTGTACCCGTGAGTTATGCGCAAGCAAAAGCACTCGATCAAAAATATCATCAAAGTTTAACCGCGACTGATACAACTCAGATCGATTTTAACCCAGCCATTCAAGCAGAACCCGATACTTTAAAAGATGCCATTTTAGCTACTTTAGACGGTGACGCTGGTTTACCAAGCGTGACCTATCGACCAGCAGGAAATAGCTATTTGTTGGTGGAATATGGCGAGTTAGTACTTGACCTAAATTTACGCTTCCGTATTCATGCACTCATGCAATGGGTCAAAGATCAAAACATTCAAGGTATTATCGACTTAACACCTGGCATTCGTTCACTGCAAATTCATTTTGATTCAATCCAGCTCGATCAACTTGAACTTTTACAGAAACTTCAACAAGCAGAAGCCGAATTACCCGATATTCAAAATATGCAGGTGCCTTCACGGACTGTCTATTTGCCTTTGGCTTGGGAAGATTCGCAGACTCAACTTGCAACTGAGCGCTACACACAAATTGTTCGACCAGATGCACCGTGGTGCCCAGATAACGTCGAGTTTATTCGCCGTATTAATGGCTTAGCTTCAAAGCAAGCAGTTAAAGATGTGGTTTATAGCGCAAACTATTTGGTGATGGGTTTAGGCGATGTGTATTTAGGTGCACCCGTTGCAACGCCACTCGATCCACGCCAACGTTTAGTCACCACAAAATATAACCCTGCGCGAACTTGGACACCTGAAAATGCGGTCGGCATTGGCGGGGCGTATATGTGTGTGTACGGTATGGAAGGGCCGGGTGGCTACCAGTTTGTTGGTCGCACGACCCAAATGTGGAGCCGTTACCGTAAAAATGCCAACTTCGAAGAAGGCAAACCGTGGTTACTGCGCTTTTTTGACCAAGTTAAGTTTTATGAAGTTTCTGAGACTGAACTTCTACAAATGCGTGAAGACTTTAAGGCGGGCCGACTACAACTTCGTATTGAAGATGGTGTGCTTAACTTAAAAGAATACAACGAGTTTTTAAAAACACATCAAGACAGCATTCAAGCCTTTAAAGACATGCAACAAGCTAACTTTGAGGCTGAGCGCCGCCGTTGGCACGAAGCGGGCTTACAAGAATATATCTCTGAAAGCCTAGATGCTGTTGATGAAGGTGAAACCGTGGTTATTCCTGAAGGAGGCTGTGCAGTCGAATCACACATGCCGGGTTCAATCTGGAAAATCGAATGTGCATCAGGAGATATTGTTGAAGAAGGTGCAACCCTTGCAGTAATTGAAGCAATGAAAATTGAAATTCCGATTATTGCGCCGGAACGCATGAAAGTAGAAACCATTACCATTGAAAAAGGGCAAACCGTAAAAACAGGACAAGTGCTATTTACTTTGGCACCAGTCGCTTAAACCAAAAGAGAGCATCGATATTGATGCTCTCTTTTTTATTATGCTTCGGTCAAATGTTTTAATACTTTATGGCCATGTTCAACAGCTTCTAATTTAATTTTCGACTCTGGGTTACCCGATAAAGGCGATACGTCATAAAGCAAAAATGTGCCGCTTAACTGCATTTGCGTATATTGAATTGAATGTTGAACTGATTTTAAAAAGCTATCGATTAAGTTTTCTTGGTCGTTCACCATGTTCGCTTCTTTTTGCCCGACCGTCATACTAATAATGACTTTTTTATCTTTTAATTTGTCGCCCTGAGAGCCATAAGCAAACTGATAAGTAAAAACTTCATCAAACCATAACTTCAAAATTGCCGGCATATTAAACCAGAACATTGGATATTGCAGAATAATCGTGTCGTGGCGTAACAACGCTTCTTGTTCAGCGCTGACGTCAATTTTATAGTCCGGATAAAGCTGGAAAATATCTCGCACTTCAAGGTCCGGATAGGTTTTTATGAGTTCATTCACAATCGTTTTATTTGCAATTGATTGAGCGTAGTAGGGATGAGCCAAAATCAGTAAAGCCATAATAATGCCTTGTAGCTATAAAAATCATAGTCACTATAATTTTTATAGTATGGGTGTACAATAACTATCAAAGTTGATAGGTAGCGTTTAAAAATGGCAAATACTGAAAATAAATGTGAAATCACCATGAATGGAAAAACGTATCCATGTCATATCAGTATGGCTATGGATTTAGTCGGTGGAAAATGGAAATGCGTGATCTTGTATTATCTAAAAGATGGGCCAAAACGTTTTAATGAAATCAATCAATTAATGCCAACCATCACAGAAATGACCTTAAGCCTGCAACTCAAGCAATTAGAGCAAAGTGGCTTAATCTCTCGAACCGTTTATGGTGAAAAAGCACCGATTAAGGTGGTTTATGAAATGACCGAATTAGGTCAATCTTTTAAGCCTGTTTTAGAGTCTTTATCGGTATGGGCACATACGATGATTAATCCAAAATAGTATAAAAATTAGTTGTTGTAACTTATCACCAATAATTTCTTCAAATTATTAGTGATAAAGTATTGTTTTTAATATTTATCAAAGAGTATTATTTAAACTTTACACTTAATAAAATCCTTGGAATAAAATGCAAAATCAAAAGTTTAAAGATTTAGTTAAACAAGAACTTAAAAATAAAACTAGATCAATTAAAGATCTAGCAAGGTTTGTTCAACGTAATAATGGTTATCCGTCATATAGTGTATTTTTAGGGGCTGGTGCATCTGTAACATCTGGAATACCAACCGGAGGAAGTTTAGTTAAACAATGGCGCGAAGAAATATATAAAGAAGTATTTGATAGTAATATTGAATCTTTAAAAGATAATGAGTTGGAAATAATTAATTATTTATCTAAAAATGAGGGGATTTGGTATAATCCTCAAAATGAATATTCTTCTCTATTTGAAAGGAAATTTGATTTACCATCTCAAAGAAGAAGGTTTGTAGAATCAATAGTAGATAATAAAAAACCATCTATAGGATATAATTATCTAATCAATCTTGTTAATGAAAAAGCATTTAATACAATTTTTACAACTAATTTTGATGATTTGTTAAATGAAGCATTTTATCACTTTTCGGATGTTAGGCCCCATGTTTGCGCTCATGATTCCTCAATAGGTAGTCTTTCAGTCTTATCTGATAGACCTAAAATTATTAAATTGCATGGAGATTATTTATTTGATGATATTAAGAATACTTTAAAGGAAACCGAAAGTTTAGAAAATAACACAAGAGAAAAGTTTATTGAATTCTCAAAAGATTATGGATTAATAATTGTTGGTTATTCTGGCCAAGATAGGTCCATCATGGATGTTTTAAATTATTTAGTACAGCAAGAAGAATATCTTAAAAATGGAGTATATTGGTGTTTTAGAGAAGATGATGAGATATCACATGAGGTTCGAAAGATATTATGGAAAGATAAAGTTTATTGTGTGAAAATTGATGGTTTTGATCAATTATTTGCAGAATTAAATAATGAATTAGGCATTAATCTAAAACAGTTTTCTGAAAAAAATTCTTTAAAAATTGATAAGTGTATTGAGAATTTTATTAAAGATGATTTTAATTTAAGTTCTAATGATTATATTAGAAAAGATTTACTTAAATTAAAAGAAAAATCTAATAATCAAGATATTTCTGAATTAATTGCAAAGTTAAATGAATCTAATCAAAATAATAATTTATCTTCAATAGAATTTAAACAAATACTAGAAATACAAAATTTGATTCTAACCGGTAGTTTTAATAAAACAGTAGCTAAAATTGATAAGCTTTTGCAAGATAGCGGATGTGATCTATCAAGTGAATTAACAAAGTTTCAGGAAAATTTATTTTTTATGAAAATAGATTGTCTTGAAAAAGAAAAAAAGATCGAGCAGGCCAATGAAGCAATTAATAGTTTAATAGCAAGTGATAAATTTAATTTAACTTATCATCATAAAAAAATATTACTTATTAATGATAGTAAAAAAAATATAGAATACTTATTATCTATTCTTGATTTGTTTCCTTATAGTGCATCAATTAGAAATGATATTTGTAGAAGTTATCTTTCATACTATTTGAAGAGTAAAGTTGAACCTGATTTAATTAATGTTGATAAGTGTTTAAATTATATTGAAGAAAGTTTGAATATTGATAATAGTTTGGATAACCTTGCTTATGAAATAAAAGTAGAATTGCTTTTTATTAAAAAAGATTTAATTTCAAAGAAAACTTCAAGTACTCTTAATCGTAATAAAATTATTGATGAAACTAATGATCAAATAAAAGAATTAATTGTTAAGGTTTTAACTGTGAGTCCCAAACATCAAAATAGCATTGATTGTTTAATTAATTACTTAATAAAGAGTGATTCCTCAGTTGATTTTTTAAAATTTTATAATCAAATTTTTTTAAATATTGATAAATCTAGTAAGAAACAAAAAAGATATATTATTAAAAGTTTTGCTATGTTGTTTAATAAAAGAAAAATGTTAGAACGTTATCAAAAAGATAGTGATATTAAAAAAGAGGCCGTAAACTTTTTCTCGAAACCTGAGTTTGATAGCAATATATTTTATTTTTTATATAAAACTATGTTTATGATTTCTTTAAATGTAAGGGATATTTCATTTTATAATCTAATCGAAAAATGTATTAATCATAAAAATGTTTATGAAATTGCTTTAGAGTTAGTTTCTCTTCTGGAAAGTTTAGATTTAAAAGATGAAGTAAGAAGTTTAGATTTGATAATGAAAAACCATCAAGATAAATTAACACCATATGAAGCTAGTTTATTTTCAAAGAATGTTTCACTTTTGCTGTATGGGGCAAAATCTGATGAATTTATGGATTATTTAGAAAATACAAGAAAACTCTGTCCAAGTTTTTCAAGATATTTAATTAAATATACCTATGATTTACTTTTAGCAGAGAAATTTGATCAAGTTCTAGAATGTTTGAAAAATAGCTCTGAGATTATTCAAGATTTGGATGAGGATGACAGAGCTGTGCTAAAAATTAATGAAGCTACTGCTTACAAAAAAATTAATAATGGGCAATTATCAAATAGTATTTATGAAGAATTGAAGAAGATCGTTTCTAAATCTCTTTCACAAGAAATTACGATATCTTGTAAATCACTTATGGATGACCAGCAAACTTTATCGAACATCAAGACATTAATAAATATTGATCACCACTTTTATTATTATTTCCAACAATGGCCAGTAATATCAGATAACTTAAAGCAGCAACTACGGAATAATTATGAGAAACATATGATTGTGACATTAGATAGAGCTAGTTAATTAAAAGCCCCATCCCTGTGCATGGGGCTTTTTTTTGCCCAAAAATCACTCATAAATTTCTGCCACACCTATCAAAACCCCCCTTAAAAACTGGCACATTTTCTGCATCTCATATCAGTAATACAAAAACTGAATTTGGTAATACCAAGCTAGAGGTGTGATATGAACGATGTAAAACCTGTGGTTCAACCAAAGCAAACTTTAAAAGCCTTTTTAGTCGAATTACTTAGCGTACGTGCAGGCGTATATATCAAACAAAACAATCAGCTGCCTAAAACAAAAGGATAAGACTGTGGCAAAACAAAAGCTTGCTCGAATCAGTATTACCGTACCTGAATCGACCCTCAACGCACTCGATCAAAAAATTGTCGAGCAGAACTATGAAAGTCGCTCGCAAGCTATTGTCGACATGATTAATAAACACTTAATTGCGGAGCAAGCACAGGCCAATGAAGTCATGGTGGGCACATTGACGCTGCTTTATGACGCTAGCCAAATGACCTTGCGCAACCAATTGGTTGATTTGCAACAACAGTTTTTAGCACAAGTGATTAGTTCACTTCATATTCAGCTCGACCAACAAAAGATATTGCAAGTCATGTTAATGCAGGGCGCGAGTTCTGAGCTTAGACAAATTAGCCAGCAATTTATTGTGCTGAAAGGGGTAATCAAAGGACATCTAGAACTGATGGATGCCGTCATGCCGCCTATACAGCAAAATGACTAAATGAGGGGTAGCGTGTTGAAAAATTTATGGACCATCCAAGACTGGAAAACAGCATATCAAAACGGACAAATCCATCTTAAGGATCTGATTGGCTATGTGGCAGAAATTCAAAATGATGATCATGCATGGATTGAAATTGCATCGAACGAGCAGATGCAGGCACAAATTGATATTTTAAAAGACCAGAATGTTGCTGACTTACCTCTATATGGTGTGCCATTTGCAGTTAAAGACAATATTGATGTTGCTGGATTTCACACTACTGCTGCTTGTAAAGAGGTTCAATATTTAGCGAACCAAGATGCTGCCGTAGTTGCCAAGCTGAAAAAAGCAGGGGCGATTGTGGTCGGTAAAACCAACCTTGATCAGTTTGCAACGGGACTGGTTGGTGTTCGTTCTCCCTATGGTGCAGTAAAAAATAGTTTTAACCCCGAATATATCAGCGGTGGTTCAAGCTCTGGTTCTTCGGTAGTGGTTGCCAACGGTATTGTACCTTTTAGTTTGGGGACAGACACGGCGGGGTCAGGGCGTGTACCTGCGGGCCATAACAATATTGTGGGCCTTAAACCTACAAAGGGCTGGTTTTCTACCACAGGTTTAATTCCTGCATGTCGGACTATTGATGTCATTTCTATTTTTGCCTTGCATGTTGATGATGCTTGGACAGTTGCCAGTTTAATGCAGGGCTACGATGAAACAGATGAATATTCACGAGTACATCCAGCCAATGTACCGACTCAGTTTTCTAAACGAAAAATAGCTATTCCAACTCAGCTTGAGTTTTATGGTGATCTTGAATCTGAAAAAGCTTTTTTAGTTGCAATTGAGCGCGTAAAAAAACTGGGCTATGACGTTGAGAGTATTGATTTCAGCGCGTTTAATGAGCTTGCTGCCGCACTGTATAACGATGCATGGGTGGCAGAAAGAACAGTCGCCGTTGAACGCATGACCACACGTGAAAAGGCTCATCCAGTCATTGCTCAAATTATTGCGCAGGCAGATAAATTCAAGGCAACAGATGCACTTCAAGCCGAATATAACCGCGCCGTTCTGGCTCGAAAAATTAATTTGGCTTTACAGCCTTTTGATGCATTAATGGTTCCGACAGCGCCAACCATTTATACCATTGCCGAAGTTGAAGCCGATCCGTTGACTAAAAATGCACACATGGGGGCCTATACCAACTTTGTTAATTTTGCTGATCTTTCGGCTTTAGCTTTACCTAATGTACTCCGTGAAGATGGTCTACCAAGTGGGGTAACCTTCATTGCACCAGCTTGGCACGATCAGGCACTCGCTAATTTTGCGCAGCTTTGGCAAACCGAAACATCGCTGAGTTTAGGTAAATCAACTCAACATTATCAAAAAAGTATAAACATCCAGTCGAATCATTCAGTGCAGCTTGCTGTTGTGGGAGCACACTTAACAGGCATGCCACTTAATTTTCAGCTGACTAGCCGCAATGCAACTTTGCTTAAGAAAACCCAGACCGCAGAGACTTATAAACTCTTTGCCTTAAAAAATACCACGCCACCAAAGCCGGGGCTGCAATGCGATGCAGCAGGTACTTCAATTGAAGTTGAAGTATGGGATGTTCCATTAGCAAATTTTGGAGCCATTGTGGCTGAAGTACCTGCACCTCTTGGCATTGGGAACTTGAAATTAAAAGATGGAACATGGGTCAAAGGCTTCATTTGTGAAGCGTATGCCATTCAAGATGCAACCGATATTAGCCATTTTGGAGGCTGGCGAGCTTACATACAGTCACTCAATCAAACCGCTCAAAGTGTTGTTAGTAAAAATGTTGGGGAAGTTTCTATATGATTAAAAAAGCGTTTTTATCCGTATCTATTTTATCGGCAGTTGTATTGGGTGGGTGTGACAATACGGCTAAAGTGCCCGAGGCTAAACAAGACGCTCAGGCATCTACAAATACAAAACCAATTACCATTGGCTATAGCGATTGGCCGGGCTGGGTGGCTTGGCAAGTGGCTATTGAAAAAGGCTGGTTAAAAGAAGCAGGGCTAAATGTAGAGTTTAAGTGGTTTGATTATTCGGCTTCTCTTTCGGCCTTTTCGGCAAATCAGCTCGATGCTGTGTTGGTCACCAATGGCGATAACTTGGTAACTGCTTCTGGCGGTACGCAAGGCATGATGATCATGGCAACGGATTATTCTGCGGGCAATGATGTCATCATTGCAAAAGAGGGTATTAACACCATTCAAGACTTAAAAGGAAAATCAATTGGTGTCGAAAAAGGCTTGGTTGACCATCTTTTATTGGCAACAGCTTTGTCCGATCATAACATTAAAGCGAATGAGGTGAAGCTGGTAAATTCAGCGACGAACCAATTACCTCAAGTGTTTAATAGCCCAGATATTTCCGCGATTGCTGTTTGGCAACCTGTTGCTGGTCAGGCATTAAAAGCAGTGGCAGGCTCTAAAATTATCTATACCTCTAAAGACAAGCCGGGTTTAATTTACGACACCTTAACAGTCAACATGAGTCATTTAACAGCTCATCAAGAGGAATGGAAAAAAGTTATTCAGGTGTGGGACAAAACAGTTAAATATATTAATGACCCTGCAACCCATGCCGATGCAGTTAAAATTATGGCAAATCGTTCAGGGGTTGACCCAAAGCAATATGAGTTGATGGTTAGCGGTACGCATTTATTAGATATCAATGCCAATAAAAAAGTATTTACTAAATCTCAAGGCTTTGACTCGATTTATGGCTCTAGCTATCACGTCAATAAATTTAATGTCGAAAACGGTATTTATAAAACCGAACAAAATGTAGATGGGCTGATTTATCCAACACTCATAGAACAACTCAAATAAGCTCCATAAAGCAAAAAGCCCAAGTTGAACTTGGGCTTTTTAATGTCTTACTTATTTTTCTGTACTGACCTGAGTCATACGTGGAATTTTTGGTAAGTCTTGCAACGCAGGGTCAAGCTCATCTTCTTCAGCGTGAACTAGATAATCAACTCGTGCCCGAAGTTGTTTGAACTCAGGTGTACTCATTAAATCGAGTGAGCGTGGGCGAGGTAAATTAACTTCAATAATTTCCTTAATTTCACCGGGGTTAGCTTTAAGTGCCACAATTCGGTCTGCCAGTAAAATAGCCTCATCCATGTCATGGGTCACAAAAATAATGGTGATATCAATGTTTTGCCATAAATCCATTAAGTGCTTTTGCATTTTTTGGCGAGTATGTGGGTCGAGCGCACCAAAAGGTTCATCCATAAGTAAAATTTTAGGTTGATTAACTAAAGCTCTAGCAATCGCAACGCGCTGTTTCATGCCACCAGAAAGTTGGTGTGGATACTGATTTTCATATTTTTCTAAACCAATAATATTGATCCATTCGCGTGCTTGAGCTTCGGCTGTCATTTGACTGGCGCCGCGCATTTGCGGACCAAACATTACGTTTTCTTTTACAGTTTTCCACGGAAAAAGGGTATAGCCCTGAAACACCATGCCGCGATCAGGACATGGGCCTGTAATGCATTCGCCGTCTACTAAAACTTCTCCGCTATGGTATGGGTCTAAACCTGCAATAACACGGCTTAGCGTCGATTTACCGCAGCCAGAAGGGCCAATCACACAAATAAATTCTCTTTTATGAATTTTTAAATCGAGTTTATTTAAAACAGTGCGTTCGCTGTGACCATGCTTAAAGACTTGGCTCAGTTGTTTAGCTTCCAAAATAACAGGACGTTCATAAATTTTTTGAAAGTATTCATGTGCGTTAAATGTTGAATCGTTCATTATTTTGCTCCTACTTTCCAAGTGAACACCCGCTCACCTAACTTCATTAATAACCAATCACAGACCAGCCCAATCACCCCAATAATCAAAATGGCCGCATAGACATTGTCAAAGTTTTGATAGCGTGCCTGTTGGGTGATAAACCATGTAATACCCGAGGTCGTACCAATCAACTCTGAAACAATTAAATAGGTCCATGCCCAGCCCAATAGCACACGTAAGTCACGGTAAATATCAGGTAACGCAGCAGGAATCACCACGTGAAATAAACTTTTGAGCTTATTGGTGCCAAGCGTATAGCCAGCTTCAATTAAGCTTCGATCAACCATTCGGGTGGTATTGGCAATAATGAGAATTTGCTGAAAGAGCGTACCAATCACAATAATGGCAATTTTAGGTGCGTCATTAATCCCTAAAATTGCCACTGCAAGCGCACCAAAGGCGGGAGCGGGTAAGTAACGGAAAAATTCGACAAACGGTTCTATTAACAGGGATATCCGCTTAGAAAAACCACACAAAATACCCAGTGGAATCCCAATTAAGGAAGAGATAAAAAAAGCTGAAAATACCAGTTTAATACTGTGCCATAAACTTTGATGAAACCATGGCGAATCAGGTTGTTCAGGTGGTGTGGTAAATGCGGTGACCAAAGCCTTAGCGACTTCATGGGGAGCGGGTAAATAAATTGGATTGACTAAAATACCTTGTGGTGGTGCAGAATCTCGATTGACTGCATTTTGTGCTTCGAGATAGAACACATTTTTATCAACGCGACTTCCTACTTGTAAGTAAGAAACACTTCCCGAACTTGTGATTTGTACTTGAGGATGCCAAACAAAAGGTAAGTAACTGATTGCGCACCAAAGACATATTGGAATCACGAAAGAACAAATACTGAGAATCAGCTTGTTCTTTTGCGTAAATTCCTTTGCAACATAACCCATATTGAGAGCTCCCCATTTTGATCAGTATTACGATTTTCATAAAACGTAATATTGTTAAGCAAAATAGGTGCCATCTTTAAAGTGCATTAGATGAGTTAAGAAGACGAGGGAACTAAAGTTTCATGTAAATACACCCAATAACATTTTTCGCCTTCTACTTTAATGCAGGCCGTAGAGGTACGTACTGTCTCGGTTTCATTAGTTTGCTGATGTTCCTGATATTGCACCCAACAGTAATTTTCAAATTCGTATAAGGCTGTGCTTTTAAGAATAGTGATTTTTAAAGAGGGCTTTTTTCCAATATTTTGACTAAATAAGTTTTTAACTTCGGCTAAACCAATACTCTGACCTTGAACCGTAACCATCTTAAAATTTTGATTAAAACTGTTTAAAAGTGGTGTGAGACTTTGTTCTGCATTTTGACCTGTAAAAACATTTTCGATCAAAACATATAAGTCAATGACACTTTGAATGGCCTGATCCATTTGTTTAGACATGGATTTTCTCCTTTAAAATTTTACCTTTATTTTAGATAAACTAAAAAGTATGTAAGTTAGGGGAAGATAAGCTAATTTATATAAATTAGACAATTCTGTCTGTTTTTTATAAAATATCGATGATTATGACTCAGTTTTTATAATAATGATGTCCCATAAAATATTTCAAATTTTAGATAGTTTAGGATTGGTCGCACAGAATCGCGTTCTTCATGTGCAATTTTCCAACGCATCATTAAACAATCAAGTCTTCTTACAACGTATTGAAGGCGAACATACGCTTAATCAGGGCAGCGTTGCTGAGTTATTGTGTCTATCGACAAACGCCCATATTGCATTAAAACAGCTTATTGGCTGTCAGGTTGCCGTCGATCAGGTCACCGATACAGGCCAGTTTTTTAGAACGACAGGTATTATTACCGAAGCCAGCCAAGGGCAAAGCGACGGCTCACTCACTATTTATAATTTAACTTTAAAAGACCCAACTGCACTCTGGCATAAACGCCGTAATAGCCGCGTGTTTATGAATAAAAGCGTGCGCGATATTAGTGAAATTCTATTTAAGGAATGGCAAGGCAAAAGTCCGTTATTTGCCTCAAGCATAACGCTCGATACATCCGGCTTAACTAAAGACTACGATGTGCGTCCATTTGTGATGCAGTCAAATGAAAGCGATTATGACTTTTTAACCCGTTTGTGGCGTAGTGAAGGTATTAACTGGCTGGTCGATGAGTCACAGCTTTTTGTCGCTGACCCAAATGCTTCTATTCAGCCACAAGTCTTACGTTTAATTGACGATAACCAAAATTATCAGGCACTTGAACGCCGCTGCATCCGCTATCAACGCAGCAGTGCAACAGAACAGTTCGATACCATTACCCAAGTCAAAGCTGAGCGTCGTTTACAACCAACCTCGGTTCATGTGCAACGCTGGCAAGCCGATGCTCTGCAACAAGAAGAAGGTAGCGGCAGCGTACAAGGCACCCAAAAGCACAGCGAACACTATGACAATGCAAGCCTGAACCTTGAAGATGCATGGCATGTTAGCCCAGCGTGGATGCAGGATTTAAACGGGGAAGATCAAGCCACAGCTTCAGGCAATAGCCAGATTGAACAACTTAACCAGCATATCAATGCTTACCATCACTTGAGTTCTAAACAGTTTACCGTTGCAGGGAATGTCCGTGATGCACAGGTAGGTTACTGGTTTGAACTCAATGACCACCCAGAACTTGACCAACATGACAGTGCTGATAAAGAGTTCTTAATCTTAAGCAAACACTACTATAACCAGAATAATTTACCGAAAGAAATACAACAGCAACTTGAGCGCCTATTACCACAAGGCAAACTCAAGGCAGCCCAACTCGACAGTCAAAACCCTGAGCAGCGCCACTTTGCTGAGCTGAATGTCGTTCGTCGTAACATCAAAGCTGTGCCTGAATATAACCCGCTAGAGCACCGACCAGCCGCTCACCCACAGCGCGCTAGAGTGGTGGGTTTAGAGGGTGAAAGCATTCATGTCGATCAATGGGGACGTATTAAGGTCCGTTTCCTGTTTACCCGAGCTGATGACCACAGTCATGATGGTGGAGCAGGAAGTAACGACAATGACACTGACTCCGCTTGGGTCGATGTGCTGACCCCATGGGCAGGGGCAGGTTATGGCGCACGTTTCTTGCCTCGCGTGGGCGAGATCGTTGTGATCGACTTCTTTGACGGAAACATTGACCGCCCGTTTGTGGTGGGGCGTATTCATGAAGCCGAGCGCCACCCGACCCAGTTTGACCAGAAAGGTCAGCTACCTGACACTAAAAAACTCAGCGGTATCCGTTCAGAAGAAGTTGATGGCAAAGGCTTTAACCAGCTCCGTTTTGATGACACCACAGGCCAAATCAGTGCCCAGCTACAAAGTAGCCATGCCGCCAGCCAGCTAAACTTGGGTAACTTAAGCTATCCAAAAGACAAGGCGGAAAGCGATGGTCGTGGGGAAGGTTTTGAACTCAGAACTGACCAGTGGGGCGCGGTTCGAGCTGGTAGCGGCTTACTCATTAGTACCCACAAACAGGATCAAGCACAAGGTGTACACCTTGATGCAAGTGAGGCCAAGCAACAAATCGAAGGCAGCCTCAACAATGCCAAGGCACTCAGTGAAGTTGCTAAAAATCAGCAAACTGACCCCTTAGATATGCTTGAGAATATTCAGACTTTCTTAGAAGTTCTCAAACAAGAAGATCCTAAAAAAGCTGCTGAGTTTCAATCAGCAGTGATGCTGCTAGCATCTCCAAAAAGTATTGCTGTAAGTAGTAATGAAGATATACACCTCAGTGCAAATGGTCAGCTCACTCAAAGTGCTGGAGATAGCATTAATATGAGTACGCAAAAGAATATAGTGAATCATGCGAGCCAAAAGATTAGTCTCTTTGCCGCTCAGGAGGGTGCTCGACTTTTTGCTGGGAAGGGCAAAGTAGAAATTCAAGCTCAAGGTGATGGCTTGGATGTCATTGCTCGAAAAGGTATACAGATTACTTCAACCGAAGACACAGTTTTTATTACTAGCCCAACTGAGATTAATCTGACAGCAAACGGATCTCAAGTTAAGCTGAACGGTTCAGGTATTTTCCCTGTTACGGGCGGTAAGCTTGAGGTGAAAGCTGGGCAGCACTTGTTTAGGGGAGGGTCATCAATAAATCCACCTGCATTAGATTTACCAGACTGTTCGGCTAAGCAAACTCAAGCTGCTCAAAATGGTTCGGCTAAGGTAGATTTATCATGAGTTTGTCGGTTTTTAATACAACCCAATATGAAGATTTAAAAGATATTACTTCTAAAATTGAAGAACAGTGCATCCAAATTCTGAATGAATATGGCCAGATTATTTTTTTATTAGATACTACACTGAATGATTCTATTTTTAACGGTGTAATAGATAATCTATCAAACAAAAATATTGCATATATCCCTTTAGCGCATAAAAAAGAAATTGCAAAGTCAAATCTCTTTTTTATTTGTATTGATGATAAAAAAGTATTTGAGCAGATCAAAGAGGACTTATTGCAAAATCTATCGAGAAATAAAAATATTACGAATGACTGCTATTTTGTTCATGGGTTTGGCGTGGCGAAGACACGCTCACTTGAGGAATTGCGAGATCAGATAAAAACTAAATTAGTGATTTCTGATCAAGGTAAAAAAATTCTTTTCCGTTGGTATGATCCTAGAGTCATGATCTACTTGGATGAGATTTTTAAAACAGAATATGTAGGTGGCTTATTAAATGGCTTTAAAGAATGGCATTTTTTGCATCCAAAAGGTCTATTTAGCTTTAAGTCTTACGATGAGTCGCAATCAATCTTGAATCTAACAAAAGTGAACCTTGAGCAATCTATAGAATTGGATTTAATTGAAATTGCTAATAATGTATTTCAACAATTAAATGAATTTGAACAAGTTGATCTAATAAAAATTCATCCAGTTGAAATCCATCAAAATCTTAAAGAGGCTTACTACGATTTTGGTATTCAAAATCATTTAGATTTAGTTACATATGGTCTTTACAGCCAAATTATACATAAAAATTTTATACAGCATCCCATGGTAACCAATGTGCTCTACGACCGTTGTGTAATGAATAAAATGTCTTTTACGGACGCTATGAATTATGTAACGAAAGACTTATATGAACAAATAGCTAAAGAATTAAATGGATAAAAAGATGTCAGAAAATCAAAAAATGATATTGGGTAAGTCAAAATCAAATAATTTATTGAATGAGATTATTGCTCAGCAAAAACAGAAGCAGAGTCAAATTCCTGTTATAGGAAAAACCAAAGCAGTGGGCGATATGCGCAACCCAACAGTTGCTAAAAATATTAATAAGAAGATTGAAGAAAGTGAAATTGCAAAATCAGCGAAACAGTCAACTGCTGCAAACATGCAAAATAGTAGTGCGGGGCAGGCCCAGAAAGAGTGTTCAAATTTTTGTCGTAAAAAAGGCTTCAATATTTTACCTTTACGATACACCGTTGTTAAAGATAATCCACCTGCTTTACCTGCAACCTTGGGTAAAAATGTCAAAGATATTCAGTTAAGCCATCTCAAATATGCAGTTGAGATGATTGATACTGGTTATATCTATCGCTTAGTAAAAAGAACATCTGGAGCTTTGGAGTGGGCTGGATATAAAGTTACTCCAAATGGACATTTGTCTTATTTTCCTGTGGGTAAAGAAGCACCTAAAAGTGTTCCAGAGTTCGCATGTAAAGGAGCAGGTCATAGTTTTAATTCATCTGTGATAGCTGTAGAAAGTAACCCTAAAGATGAGGCGAAGATTGCATATATTATTCATACGCATGTG
Organism: Acinetobacter sp. BD54; assembly: GCF_044778325.1. Taxonomy (NCBI): domain Bacteria; kingdom Pseudomonadati; phylum Pseudomonadota; class Gammaproteobacteria; order Moraxellales; family Moraxellaceae; genus Acinetobacter; species Acinetobacter sp. BD54. Next base: position 171,466 of record NZ_JANJEP010000002.1, read on the forward strand.
CCTATGAGTAAGGCCAAAATATCTGAATATGAAAAAAATGCCGATAAGTTTGTAACAGAAGGAAAGTGGCAGAAAATTTTAATTAATGGTGGAAGTGCGCAAGAACATTGTATTGCTGCAAGCCAATTTAAAACTACGGTTTATAATCTAAACAGTTTTGGTAAAAACCGTATCGATGCGACATTAAACAAGTTTAAAGATGAGCCTAAATCACTTGCCTGTATGGCTTTATATGATCCAGTTGGTATTACGAGAAAGTTGAATGACAGTCGTAATAGTCAGTTTGGTAAATTAACAAATTATCTAGCCAAAAATGTAGAAAAGATTAGCAATGAACACCGACTACAATCTTCTCAGCTCGTAGATAGTATTAAAATAGTTGTTGAGAATAAACTAATTAATCAACAATTAAGCGCACGAAGCCAAGTTGCTGATCTATCAGCAAAAATAGAATATGCTAAAGATAAAATACCAAAATTTGGTTCGATGGATCAGAGGGAATATTTAAGTAAAATTCAAGAAATTTGGGATCGAGCACCTACTGCTGAAAGAGATAAATTTCTTCTGCAAAGGAATAAAAAATTTGCAGAAGGCGAACAAAAGTTAAAAGAGAAAATTATAACGCAATCAAAAGCTGAAGCTAAAATAACTTGGGAAACAAAATATGCACCTAAAATTAATTGGGATACTAAAAAAGCTTTTGATAAAGAAGTAAAAAAACTAATAAATGAAGGCCGTACACTTGCTCAAACTTATGCAAGTGATCATATTAAGTGGCTTAAATCTAAGCATTTGCTGAATGCATTTTATGTTTATGACCAAACAATTTTAAAAGAATATGGTGCATTGTTCCATGTACACGCTTTAGCTGTGATGGATGGAATGACAGGATGTGATGAGGGACAAGCATTAATGGAAAAATGGTTGGGGGTTGAAGAAATTTCTGACGATAATCTATATATGCGAGCAGTCACTTATAACCAAAAAAATTTAATTGATCAATATAATGCAAAAAGCTCTGAGATTACCTCTTTGACGTGGGATCAGACCCAATCCAGTTTAAAAAGCTTAATCGCTGCATTTGTAAGTGCTGACCAGCTTTGGGAGCAATGGTTAGCTGATCCAAATAATAAAATTAATGAGCTGAAATGGTATAACCCTGCTAAATCCTTACTCTGGATTTCAGAAATTACTAGAAGTGTGGCTAAGTGGAGCCTGCAATATAATATAAATCCATTGATTGCAAAAAGACTTTCACGTGTTTCATTCATTGCTTATGCGCATAGCTCACTATTAACAGACAGAGTGCCAAAGTGGTCGTTGCTCTATAATGTAGATTTTAAAATGACAAATGCGAGTACCCAACTGAATGTAACAGAAATAGAAAGACGCTGGAAAAATGCAGGGCAAAATACCGCTGCACAAAAAATCAAAGAAATCCTTAGTAAGTCTCCAGCAAGCGTAGCAATTAGGATTTCAAGTATTGTGGCTTTGTTTGAATTAATAAATTTTGGAGTGCAATCTAATAAGTTTATTGGCGAAAGAAATTGGGAAAATGGGTTTCAATTAATATCAGGTTTATTAGCATCTTCAGCAGCGGTATTGGATATTGCTGGTGGGGGAATGGATGCCTTAAGTTTTCAAGAGAAAGCAAATAAAATTCGATTATATGGTGCAAGACTGGCTGTTTCAGCAGCTATTATATCTTTTTGTATAGATGCATTTGCTGTGTATAAGGAAAAGGAAGGTGATAAAGATAAAATTCTTATGGCTTTTCTATTCACAAAGGCAACCGTATCCTTAGTAATGGTTGGAGTTGGTTTTGGATTGTTACTAAATTTACCGATATTACAAAATTCATGGGTAGTGTCATCAGCTAATAAAATAGCTTTTACAAGAATCCTTTTAAGAGCAAATTTTATACGTATTGCAGCATATTGTAATTGGATCGGTATTGGTTTTTTGGTTATTGAATATTTGCTTAAAACATATGTGTTAGATGATGATTTACAAAAATGGTGTGAGAAATCAATATTTGGTAAAGATTCAAGCAAGTTTAAGCTATTTAAAGATGAAGAAGAAGCTTTTAGTAAAGCTATTATGAGTATTTAGTATGAAAGTTATTCAAGGTGAAATTCAGAAACTTACTATTGAAGATTCTAAAATTCTTCCTTTAAAAAATATAGAAAAACAAGCAGTTGGTTCTGCGATGCTTGGAGCTTTAGCATCAAGTAGTACTTTAATGACTAATGCACCAATTATGCTTATGGCTGCAAGAGGAATTGATGCTAAAACTTTTACTTGTGAAATCAATGGTTATAAGGTCATAGGGCAATTTACTACTGTACAGTTTCAAGAAAATGATCCACTTGTTATTGTGATTAGTGATGAACAAGAACAGGGTCGGCATTTAGCTTACTCTATATTGGATCCTCGGACGGGTCTATTATATATGTTATATGAAATGGGGAGGTCACTTAAAAACTCTTATAAAAATATTTGGCAGCTAGTTTTTATTTGGTCTATAAGTGCTAGTATTATTTTTACGGGACTATTTTTTATATTTGATATTTTTTCTGGAAAAGAAATTTTCAATTTTTCTTATTTAATTGAAAATCTAAAATTATTTTTCTTAATTCTTTGTGTACTTTTAATTTTCTTTAGTTTATTTATGAATCTTGTTTTTAGAAGAAGCTTTAAACAAGCTGCTGAGTTATCAGAGAAAATCTTTTCTATTTTAGGTTTTAAAAATGTAGATGAACAAGATTTTTATAACGATTTTATTATTAAAGATGGAGTACATGTCAGTGTTATGGAGTATCGAAAAAATTTAAAAGGCCCAGATCCATACCCAGAAGATTATTTTAGTAAGAATACAACAAGCGAATAAGTAGTGGAACTTAAATTAAACCTTAAGCTAGTTAAAGGTCCAATACATTCTTTAGAAAAAGCAAATTCTAAAATTCCAGTAAATCAGAATATTGGTGGAATTGCGGCTGGGACCGCTTTTGCTGGTGTGCTCGCTGAGAGTAGTTCGTTGCTGACCAGTGCACCTATATTAGTAATGGCCGCTAAGGCTAAGGATGGTATAACTTTTATTGGTGAAGTAGAGGGATATCCAGTAATCGGACAATTTACGACAGCACGTTTTGAAGAAAATGATGAGTTGATTGCTGTAATTAGCGAAAAACCTGTAGATGGACGTTATCAGGTCTATGCAATTATCGACCCTAAATCAGGCTTATTGTATATGATTTATGAGATGGGGCGTTCAGTAAAAATGGGTTATAAAGCCATTTTTAAGCAAACTTATTATTTTACATTGTTGTCATGGGGTTTTCTCTTAATTTTTATTTTATTTTATTTTTAATTTTTCTTATTCTGTGAATACCATTTTATATTTTCTAGAGATTGTTGGCACTACTTTATTTGTTACTGTAGCAATTTCTGGTTTTGTTAATTATTTTGGTTATAGGAAATCGTATGAAAATTTTGGAACATTATCGGAGCAAATATTTGAAAAGCTAGGATTTGAATATCCAAAAGAACAGGATTTCTATAATGATTTTTTAACTGATGATGGTGTTCAGATTAGTGTAATGAAATATAGAAAAAATTTAAAAGGTCTAGATCCATACCCAGAAGATTATTTTAGTAATAATACAACAAGCGAATAAGTAGTGGAACATAAATTAAACCTTAAGTTAGTTAAAGGTCCAATATATTATTTAGAAAAAGCAAAGTCTAAAATTCCCGTAAATCAGAATATTGGTGGAATTGCGGCTGGAACTGCTTTTGCAGGAGTCCTCGCTGAGAGTAGTTCTCTACTTACCAGCGCACCTATATTAGTGATGGCGGCTAAGGCTAAAGATGGTATAACTTTTATAGGTGAAATAGATAAGTATCCATTAGTAGGGCAATTTACGACAGCACGTTTTGAAGAAAATGACGAGTTGATTGCTGTAATTAGCGAAAAACCTGTGAATGGGCGTCATCAAGTTTATGCAATCCTCGACCCGAAGTCTGGTTTATTATATATGATTTATGAAATGGGGCGATCAGTAAAAAAAGGTTATAAAGCTATTTTTATGCAGACCTATTATTTTGCTCTAATTTGTTTGGGGAGACTTTCTATAATTCTTTTAGTCCTTTATATATTTGATGCTAATTACTCATGGGGTTCCTTTTTTGATTTGATATCTTGGGTTCTCCTATTTTTAATTCTAGCTTTTTTATTTATGGGTTTTATTAATTATTTTGCTTATCGGAAATCATACGAGAATTTTGGTAATTTGTCTGAACAAATATTTGAAAAATTAGGTTTTGAAAATCCTAAAGAGCAGGATTTTTATAATGATTATTTAATTAATGATGGAATCAACATCAGTGTTATGGATTATAGAAAAAACTTAAAAGGTAAAGACCCTTATCCAGAAGATTATTTTGATAAGAAAAATTTTTTGAAGTAAAAGGTTGTTTAATGAAGCTTAGATTGTTTGTCATTACCTTAATATTAGTCACATCTGCATGCAGTCAGCAGAAGGAAGAACACACTTATGGAGCTTTGACTAAAGATTATAAAGATGTGTCTGAATATAAGTCTAAACATGAACTAGAAAAGGCTGCAAAAGCAAATGACGCTGAGGCTATTTTTGTATTGGCATTTATGTATGCCACAGGCGAAGGTGAAAAACTTGATCAAAAGAAAGCATTGGAACTATTTGAGAAATCTGCACAACTAGGCTCCTCAAATGCCATGTTGCAATTAGGATTAATTTATCGGAATGGTAATGATTTAATAAAAAAAGATAATTTAAAAGTATTAAAGTGGTTTGAACAGGGAGCTAAGAAAGGTAATCCTTCAGCTATACATAATTTAGGCGTTTCATATTATAAAGGGTTAGGTATAACAGAAGATAAAGCGAAAGCTTTTAAGTATTTTAGTCAATCTGCAGAATTGGGCTTATTACAATCACAGGTAATAGTTGCGGGTCTTTTATACAACGGTGAAGGTGTAACTAAAGACCACAAAAAGGCTTTTGAGTGGGCATTAAAGGCAGCAAATCAGGGGGATGTTGAGTCGCAAAACAATATCGGTTTAGCTTATGAAAATGGAGATGGGGTTACAAAAGACCCAGTGCTTGCTAAAAAATGGTTTGAAAAAGCAGCTAATAATGGTTCTGTATTAGGGCAATATAATCTTGCTCTTAAGTATTTTGATGGTAATGGTATAGAGCAGAATTTTTCAAAATCAATTGAGTATGCAGAAAAAGCAGCTAATGCGCAGAATAAAGCTGCCATACAATTGTTGGTTGATATCTATTCAAATGATAGAAACCCTAAATATAATCCTGAGAAAGCTAATTATTGGAAATCTAAGCTCTAATTGAGATGAGTATAAGAATTTTTAAGGCATGTTAGTATCAATATGAACATGCCTTTTTTAACTGAGTCATTATAATAAATTATTAAAAAATTAACTTTGTATCGCTGAATGTACTTTAAAATCTTGTTTTTAGGGTGGGTGAAAATAAACATACTGTGTAATATATTTAGGAGAAAACAGTTTTTAACTCTTAGTAAAGAATCGATAGTGCAGAAACAAATTATCAACAAAACTCTGATGGTTCATACATAGCTTGAGGTTGTTCAATTGGCTGCTGAATATTAGCAACACAACGGACAGAATATAAGCGTTATTTTGATTTGGTTTTCTCATTTGGGGTTGGTGAGGCTTTATTTCTAGCTATATTAATACCATCAGCCATCATCAAGTTATCGGCTCCCATTGCTACAGTGGACATCTTCTTTGAAAAAAATAGCTTTATTAAAACAGGGCTTAGGAAAAAATAGTCCATTCGCAGCAGGTAGGCAAGGAACATTAGAGGCGATTGAGCATTTAGGTTATGTACAGATTGATACCATATCTGTCGTTGAACGTGCTCATCACCATATATTGTGGAGTCGAGTGCCAAATTATGATTTAAGCCATTTAAACAGTTTGGTTCGTGAGCGGCAGATTTTCGAATATTGGTATCATGCGGCATCTTATCTTCCTATGAAAGATTATCGATATGCATTACCGGCAATGATGTCTGTCAGAAAAGGGGAAAGTCGCTATTTTAATAGAGGCGATCAACGCCTTATGAATGAAATTCTGGCACGTGTTCGTGCCGAAGGTAAAATTCGGTTAAGGGATATTGATAAGAAAAATAAAGAGAGTTTAGGGAATTGGTGGAATACCGGTCCAGGCCGCCGTGCTTTTGAGCAGTTATATATGCAAGGTGACCTGATGATCTGTGAACGTAATGGTATGGAAAAAGTTTACGATTTAACTGAACGCTGCCTACCTGAAAATATTGATTTAAGTTTGCCTACGCTTTACGAATATGCTCAGTATTTATTTAATAATACGCTTCGAGCTCATGGTGCATTTACGTGGAAACAATTGGTTCATTTAAAGAAAAATGATTTAAAAGAAACCATGCGTGTTGTGCTAAAAGAGCAGATTGATGCAGGTGTTGTATCAGCGATTAAACTTGCTGAGGGACAAACTTTATATGTTGATGTAACTGCAATAGAGCAACAATTGGATACTGATTTTGGTCTAAAAATACTTTCGCCTTTTGATAACTCTCTTATTCATCGTGACCGTTTAACTTCTTTATTTGAATTTGATTATCGGATCGAATGCTATGTACCAGCGGCCAAACGGGTATTTGGATATTTTTGTTTGCCTATTCTTTATCAAAATGAGTTAGTAGGACGAATCGACTGTAAAGCACACCGGACAGTAAAAGAACTAGAAGTGATTAGTCTACATTTAGAAAAAACGGTAAAAGATAAAGAGCATTTCTTTTTTGAATTAGATCAGGAACTCAAGCGTTTTGCAGCATTTAATCAATGCTCAACTGTGAATGATAAGGTAGTCAAACTCATTCGCAGCAAGCTTTAAGTACCAATCTATTTGGGTAGTCAAAAATGATTAAAGCTAAAACACCAAAAGAGTAAAAATTTTTGGTGTTTAACTTCGCTTAGTTCAAAGACATACGGTACTGAATAACGCCGGGATTTTGTGCAATCCAATCATAGAGCTTTTGGGCTGTTTGATTGCTTTCTTGAGTATGCCAATATAAACGTTCACAGCTATGTTCGGTGGCTTGCTTCTGTACATACTCAATAAGTTGTTTACCAATGTGTCGTCCACGAACTTCAGGTGATACATACAGATCTTCTAAATAACAGTAGTTATTTTCTGCCCAAGTAGACCGATGAAACATATAAGTGACAAAACCTAAGATACGTTCTTTATTTTTGGCAACAGCACAATAAATAGGTTCTTTTTCATCGAAAAAACGATCCCAAGTCTTTTTTGTGATATGGAGGGGTAAATTGACCTGATAGAAATTTTGATAGGCAACCCAATATTCTAACCATTGAGTATAGTCTTGTTGTTGAACTGGCGAGACTTCGATCGTTTCATTTTGAATCATAATTACACTTCATTCTGACTAATTGATGAAATTATATATTGGATATGAATGTTTTATAGAAACATTAAAGTATTAAAAACTAACACAATAAATTTGATGAGAAAAGAAATTGCTTATTTTTATAACTTTCTAAAATAAAAATTTTTTTATTAATCTTATTTTAAGCTAGCTTTATTATTCTAATAAAACAAAGCTCGTCTAAGTACACCTTTTAGCCACATTCTCCAGATGTGGCTCTTTTTATTTGCGGTTAGAAAAATCTAGAAGTATATAAATATAATTAAATATTTATTTTTGAATCGCTATAAATTTTTTTAATCATTTTCCATTGCATTACTATAAAACTTAACACCTATTTTAATGCGATCTCGACCATTACTCATACGCCAGCGATTCGTATCACGTAGGGAATACACACAGCCACAATATTCTTGCTGGTAGAATTCTTCACGTTTACTAATCTCAATCATGCGGCTAGAGCCACCATTTTTTCGCCAGTTGTAGTCCCAGTACTGAATATCGGGATAGTGTGAAGCAGCGCGAATCCCGCAGTCATTGATTTGCGCCATATTTTTCCATCTTGAAATCCCTAAAGAGCTGCTGATTAGACTAAACCCATGTTCATATGCATACAAAGCGGTACGCTCGAAGCGCATATCAAAACACATGGTACAGCGGATACCGCGTTCAGGTTCATTTTCCATACCTTTAGCACGGGCAAACCAATTATCGGTGTCATAATCTGCATCAATAAAGGGAATATTATGTTTTTCTGCGAAGCGGATATTTTCTTCTTTACGAATGAGATATTCTTTTACCGGATGAATATTAGGATTATAAAAGAATATAGAAAAGTTTATATTAGACTCAATTAATGACTCCATTACTTCTCCAGAGCAGGGAGCACAGCAAGAATGGAGTAATAATTTATTATGTCCAGATGGGAGTTCGAGTTTTTGACGTTGAATAGCCATAATTAAAAAATAAGTTATATTTTTATATATTTTAGATTTTTTAACTCCTTATAAAAATGAATTTTTTTCAATTAATGATGAAAATATCTAATCTTTATTATTTGTGCTGAATAATAAAGTATTTTTTAATTTTATTACATATAACAAATAATATATTATATTTGTGTAATATTATTAAAAATAATTTTAACTTTCTATTGTTAAAAAAGTGCACTCAATGGAAAATAGTAATAATTTTATATTTGTGTAACTATTTGTCTTTTATATATTTATCTACTAAGTTTTAGCTAGGAAAATTGTGTGATGAACGTCTCAAATAAGTATTATTTTTTAAATTTAAATATTTTTTTAGATTTATATTTTTAATAAATTTATACTAAAACAGTTATTCTATTTTTCTCATTTGAGTATGTGATATTTTAAGATATGGACGATTGGCAATGTAAGTATTGTAATGGTTACATTATGGTTAATCATTCAAGGATAGAGGTAGGGGAAAAAGTTTACTTTTTGGTATATAAATTCGATGCAAAAAATGAAAGAAAAAAACTATATAAAAAAGGAACTGTAATTGCACGTTGTGATAGTATTTTACATATCGAATCAAGAAAAAAGACATATAAAATAGAGGAGGCTAAAGTCTATCCTTTAGGCGCACCTATGCCATTTGTTTATAATATGTTCTGGATATGTGGTTGTGAAAACAGACCATAATATTTTTATTGAATCTAAAATGAATAGTGAATTTAAATAATTTTGATGTTTTTTTATTCAATTTTGCAAATTATAGTTTTTAATTTTTATAAATAGATTAAATTGCTGAAAGGTTAAAGTTAGATTGCAATTTGACAAAATTTTAGCATCCTTTTATAAGACCTCAACTAAGCTTGAGATTAATAAAAATGAGTGAAAGGAATCAAAGTCGTTTGTTAACGGTTGGTGAGGTTGCAAAACGTAGCGGTGTTGCAGTTTCAACCCTTCATTTTTACGAATCTAAAGGTTTAATTAAAAGTATAAGAACCAATGGTAACCAACGCCGTTTTACTCTAGTGGCGTTACGCTACATTGCGATCATTAAAATTGCTCAAAAAGTTGGTATTCCATTAGATGAAATAAAACAAGCCCTAAGTAAATATCCGATGGGTTCTAAATTAACTGCACAACAATGGAAAGAGCTATCTCTCGATTGGCGGAGGAATTTGGATGAGCGTATTCAAAAACTCACAAGACTCAGAGACGAAATGGATTGGTGTATTGGATGTGGTTGTTTGTCATTAGAACAATGTCCATTAAGGAATCCAAATGATGTGTTGGGACAAGAAGGTGCCGGGCCACGTATTTTAGAAAGACCATAGAAGATAAATTTTATTGTTAGATATAACGCATCATAATTTAACATTTGCAATAGAGAATTATTTTGTAAGTTGCTCTCTATGAAGGTTTTTTATTGTAAACAAGTCATATAAAACATAAATTTTTTTGATATCTTTATTTCTTTTAGTAAGAAGCAAAATTTATGAAAAAAATTATCTTTCTTGGTTTAGCGCTTGTTTCGTTAACGGCTTGTTCATCAGTACAACATAAAGATTCAACTCCTCCAAAAATTGGTTCACCAAATCCTGCTAGTCAATATTGCGTTGACCAAGGCGGGAAATTAGAAATTAGAAATGAAGCAAATGGTCAGGTAGGTTATTGCCATTTGCCAAATGGACAAGTCGTCGAAGAGTGGAAATTATTCCGTGATAATCAGGCGAACTGCGTTTCAGAAGAAGCTCAAAAATTAGTTGGGCAATCTGGTTTAACCGATGATCAAATTAAGCAAAAAACGAAGTCAGAAATTGTTCGTAAAGTTGCTCCAGGTCAACCGATGACAATGGATTATCGTTCAAATCGAGTAACTGTCACAATTGATCCAACTTCTAAAAAAATTACTCAAGCAACATGTGGTTAATTCTTTAATTAAAGAATTAATTTAAGTTCGAACAAGAAGGCCTGTCAAAAGACAGGCTTTTTTTAGACAGCCAAATAAATTGTTAAGCTTAATCACATAATTTTTCATAATGCACAAAAACCTGTTAAACCTCATTCAAAGAAAAACAAACATAGGTGTTAAGTTTTAAGTTCCTTTTAAATCATGTGTAGGACCGAGCTATGATGCAAGCAATGTTTTTCTTTAGTGCTGGAGCAGTTTTTGGTTATTGCTATCGTCATTACGATGCTAAAGTTAAAAAAGCCAATGATTCAAAATAAATGATTAAAAAAGCCTGCTTCTTGAGTAGGCTTTTTTCTTTGTATTATTCCCACCCATTGAATAGAACATATTTTAAGTAATCATAAAAAAAGCCCCTAGCGGACTAGAGGCAGAAAAACTTCAGATGCAGGTAACAGGTGAATTATGCATCTGAGTTAAGTAGGTTGTATCAAACCATGTAGAGCACTTTACCAGTAAAAATGAGTAAAAATAGGGATGTGCGACTAATGGCTAATGTTTCCTGTATCTTTTTTAATCATTTTTGAAAGTAAATAATTTTCTTCAGACCCGTTTAATTTTTGAATTTTTATTATTAATAAATCAGAAAAAAGCTTTCAAAATATATCTTATTCATCAGTTCTACAGTTTTTATCTTTGTTTTTTATACGTTTTTTTAGATGAAAAGAATTTTAGAACAAAGACTATTCTTTTTTATGTATATCGTATACGATATATGAAGAATGATTGGACAGCTATTGATACCCATTCCATAACTTTTGAGATGGATTAACTCAAAAGTACAACTACCAATAGTTTTAACTATATTACTGAGGAATAATTATGAGTAATATCTTCACAGGATGTATCCCGGCGCTAATGACTCCATGTACTCCTAACCGTGAGCCAGATTTTGATGCGCTTGTGAAAAAAGGGCATGAGCTTATTGAAGCGGGAATGAGTGCGGTAGTGTATTGTGGTTCAATGGGCGATTGGCCTTTATTGACCGAAGCTCAACGTCAAGAAGGGGTAGCACGACTTGTAGCTGCTGGTATTCCGACAATTGTGGGTACTGGGGCAGTTAATTCAAAAGAAGCAGTTTCTCATGCAGCTCATGCAGAAAAAGTAGGTGCACAAGGGCTTATGGTAATTCCACGTGTATTATCACGTGGTGCATCACCAACTGCACAAAAGGCACACTTTTCTGCGATTTTAAAAGCTGCTCCTAGCTTACCTGCGGTAATTTACAATAGCCCGTATTATGGATTTGCGACTCGTGCAGATTTGTTTTTTGAATTGCGCCGTGAATTTCCAAACTTAATTGGTTTTAAAGAGTTTGGTGGTGCTGCTGATATGCGTTATGCAGCTGAGTTCATCACTTCTCAAGATGATTCTGTAACATTAATGGCTGGTGTAGATACTCAGGTTTTCCATGGTTTTGTTAACTGCAATGCAACGGGTGCAATTACGGGCATTGGTAATGCTTTGCCTAAAGAAGTTTTGCAGTTGGTTGACCTTAGTAAGAAAGCTGCAGCAGGCGATGCGAAAGCTCGTCGTTTGGCACAAGAATTATCAAGCGCTTTAGAAGTTTTATCATCTTTTGATGAAGGTACTGATTTAGTCCTTTATTACAAGTACTTAATGGTACTTAATGGCGATAAAGAATATACCTTACATTTTAATGAAACGGATGCATTGAGTGAATCACAACGTAAATACGTTGAAACTCAGTATGAATTATTCCGTACTTGGTACCGTAACTGGTCAGCTGAAATCTAAGCAAATATCTATAAAAAAAGAGGCTAACGATTTAGCCTCTTTTTTACTTCTATTATTTATTTTTTAGTGAGAACAATAACGCAGAGGAATATTAAAACTAAACCTAAATAACTATTCATTGTTAAACTTTCGCCTACTACAACAACTGCCAATAACGCTGCAACAGGAATTTCGACCAAAGCTAACGTCATGGCTTGACTGGCTGGAATACGTTTTAAACCAAAGCTAAAAAATAAATAGCCTAAGAACATAGGTACGATTGGGATATAAAGGGCTACCCAAATATTATTTGGATAATTAAATAGGTGAGTTGCTGTAATTAATAAAGTAGGTAATAACAGAACTGCTGAAATCCCAAAGATCACGCCCATGGCAGCTCTTGAGTCGATGCCTTTATGGATTAAGTTTTTCATAATCCATGAATATGTTGCATAACTCAGACTTGAGAGTAAGCCAAAAAATACACCTAATAACCGTTCGGATTGGCCCCCTTGATGTTGGTGACTATGTTCGCCTGCATATGAGAGTAAAACGACTCCTAAAAAACCAAGAATAAAACTGATAAGCCATTTTAAAGAAAGCTTACATTTATCTAATAACCACTCAAGCATGACTGAAAACAAAGGGGCGCAACCAATTGAAATAACAGTACCAATAGAAACACCAGCTAATGAGACTGAGGAATAAAAAGCAAACGGGCAAAGAATAGAAACAATGACGGCAATCAAAACTTTAGTTTTATAGTCAAAAAGCTTTCGGTAATCTTTTTTAATAGCTTTTAAACTTAAAAATGTGTGAATTAAACCACCGAAGCCCACAGAAATAGTAGCAATTACAAGTGGACTGATGCCCTTTGCAAAAGATGCTGCTGTGCCTGCCGTACCCCATAGAAAAGCAGCAAATAGTACAGATAAGAAACCCGTATAATAAGTCAGGGAAAATTTTGCTTCTGTTGGCGTACTCATATGAAGTGACTCAAACTCTGAAAGTTTTATGCAGCAAGATTTCTACAAGATAATAATTTTTACCTTGTAAGGAATAATCAGCTCAATGGATAAGAATTTTTGACAGTTTCCCGTCAAGAGAACAGGGTAGTATGCTGGTATTTATGACGATTTGCTTGGTTAAATACAATAAAATAATGACGATTTCGGCATAGTCTAATAATAGTTTTGTGAATTAAATGGTATAAAGTATACTTTGTATATGAATGATTTTAAAAATTATTGGTTTATAGTGATATAAAAATAGTTTTTAAAAGCTTTATATGAAGGATAAGCCGTACCGAAAATGATGCTTTCAAAGCAATAATTTCATTATGGTGGATGACTAAAATTATCATCTTTTTGTTTGTGTCATATTTTGAGGTTAAGAGAATATTCGTGACGCTACCATCTTTTAATGTATCAAATCTTGGTGCAATGCCTTCGGTATCTGAAGTTATTGTCAAATATATTAGAGAAGCAATTATTGCAGGGCATATTGCTGAAGGTGAGCCTATCCGTCAGGATGAAATTGCCAAGCTATTTAATGTCAGCAAAATTCCGGTACGTGAAGCCTTAAAGCAACTTGAAGCCGAAGGCTTAGTAGAGTTTATAAAAAATCGCGGTGCAATTGTGACCCGAATCTCTGAAGAAGAATTAGCTCAGATTTTTGAAGTACGGGTTATGTTAGAAACGAAGCTGATTCAGCTCGCCGTGCCGAATATGACAGAAGAGACTTATAAAAAGGCAGATGAAATTTGTAATGCCTTTATTGATAACATGGATATTGGAAGCTGGACCACATTAAATTGGCAGTTACATGCCTGCCTGTATGAACCAGCACAGCGGCCTTATATGCTCGGATTAATTCGTTCTATTTACGATAAAATTGAGCGTTATTTAAGATTACAAATGAATGTTTCCGAAGGTAAATCGCGTGCAAATGATGAGCACAAAGAAATTGTGAAAGCCTGTAAAGCCAAGGATGTTAATTTGGCGGTTAAGTTAATTGAAGAGCATATTAATGGTGTTTGCCAATCACTTTATGAACATCTACCTCACCATAAAAATGGGAAAAACTAAGCGCTGCATTCTTTATCATTTCAATTAGGCCAATGGCCTAATTTTTTTGTCTTTATTTTAGCTGAAGTAAGTTTTCACTATGCTGATTTCGTCATAGATTTATAAGAAAACGATCAAGCTTGCTGTTTTGAGATCAGTCATCCTAAAGGAAAATGTAAGGATACTTCTATGAAAACAGTAAAAATTTTGGACTCTCATACTGGTGGTGAACCAACACGATTAGTACTTGAAGGTTTTCCTGATTTAGGCACAGGAGATATGGAAAGCCGCCGAAAAATATTATCAGAACAATATGACCATTTCCGTAGAGCAACCATGTTAGAGCCGCGCGGTAATGATGTGTTGGTTGGCGCATTATTGTGTAAGCCAGTGAATCCCAAAGCGAGCGCGGGCGTTATTTTCTTTAATAACACGGGCTACCTTGGCATGTGCGGTCATGGCACGATTGGTTTAGTGGCTTCGTTAGCACATTTGGGAAAAATACAAGTAGGCACGCATTTAATTGAAACTCCAGTAGGTGATGTTGAAGCGACATTGCATGAAGATCATTCAGTGAGTGTGCGAAATGTACCGGCATATCGTTATAAAAAAGCAGTCGAAGTTGATGTTGAAAAATATGGAAAAGTTACTGGTGATATTGCATGGGGCGGTAACTGGTTCTTCTTGATTAATGATCATGGTCAACGTGTTTCAAGTGATAATTTAGATCAACTTACTGAATATGCGTGGACTGTTAGACAAGCACTTACGGCACAAGGAATAACTGGTAAAGATGGGCAAGAAATTGACCATATCGAATTATTTGCAAGTGACACCGAAGCAGATAGTAAAAATTTCGTGCTTTGTCCAGGCAAGGCCTATGACCGTTCACCATGTGGAACCGGAACCAGTGCGAAAATTGCTTGCTTGGCTGCAGATGGCAAACTTGAGTCAGGAAAGTTATGGAAACAAGCCAGCATTATTGGTAGTCAGTTTATTGCCTCTTATGAGCAAGCAGGGGAATATGTGATTCCAACCATTCGTGGAGAAGCTTACATGAGTGCTGAAGCAACTTTATTTATGGATGAAAATGACCCATTTGCTTGGGGTATTCAGCTATGAGAACCGATGCCATCGTCATTGGTGCAGGTATTGTGGGGGCGGCATGTGCTTATGAATTGGCTCGGCAAGGGTTAAATGTGCAAGTTTTGGATGCTCGGATTGGTGGTGCCACAGCCGCGGGCATGGGGCATTTGGTCATTATGGATGACTTGGAAGCCGAATTAAAACTTAGTCATTGGTCAGTTCAGCTATGGCATGAATTAGGACACGAACTTTCGGAAGACTGTGCCTATCGCCAAACGCCAACTTTATGGCTGGCAAGTAGCCCAGAAGAAATGCAGATTGCTGAGGAAAAATATCAACGTCTCACTGCACAAGGTGTCCGTTGCCAACTTCGAAACGCAGATGAAGTTCATCAGCTTGAACCTCACTTAAAGCAGGGTCTTTATGGTGGTTTAGAAGTTTTTGATGATGGAATTTTATATGCACCTTGTGCTGCTGAATGGTTATTAAAAAAATTTCCCCACAAGGTTCAGGTTCAACAAGCTAAAGTTATTCATATTGAAGAAAATCGGGTTCAGTTAAGTGATGGCACATGGCTAAAAGCTGCGTATATCGTTTTGGCTAACGGTATTCATGCGACAGATTTTTTTTCAGAGCTACCGATTGAACCTAAAAAAGGTCATTTGGCGATTACTGACCGTTACCCTGAATTAAATGTAAAACATACATTAGTGGCTTTGGCTTATGCGGCCAGCACTCAAGCGACAAGTGGAATTTCGGTGGCTTGTAATATTCAGCCTAGACCGACGGGCCAGCTTTTTATTGGGTCATCTCGTCAGTTCAATACGGTTGATCCGACCGTGGAGCCGGAAGTCTTTACTCGTGTGCTTAAAGAAGCTGCCGATTATTTTCCAACTTTGGCTGATCTTAATGTTATTCGGGCATGGACTGGCTTTCGTGCTGCTACTCCAGATGGTATTCCGGTAATTGGACGACATCCTGCATTTGAATCGGTTTATTTAGCGGTAGGTCATGAAGGATTAGGTGTAACCACAGCAACAGGTACAGCAAAACTGATTGTCTCACACATATGTGGATTAACTTTTGATATAGATCCAGAACCTTTTTTACCTCATCGCTTTATAGGAGCTGCATAGATGATTCAGCTTTTTATTAACGGCCAACCGGTTTCTGTGATTGAAGGTACGAGTGTTGCTGCTGCTTTAGCACAAGCGAAGTCTTACAGCCGTTTGTCAGTTTGTGGTGAAAAACGTACTCCATTTTGTGGAATGGAAGTTTGTCAGGAATGCCGTGTCAATATTAATGGACTCAGAGTGCTTGCTTGTCAGACGCTGTGCCAGCAAGACATGAAAGTGGAAACACAATAATGGAAAAACAATACGATGTGGTGGTTGTCGGTGCTGGGCCTGCAGGGTTGTCAGCTGCTATTGCAGCCGCCGAAAGTGGCGGGCGAATTTTAATATTGGATAATAACCCACAGGCGGGCGGTCAAATCTGGCGCGCTGGACCGATTTTCCCTGTACCTGAAATGGCGCAGCAGAAATATCAACAAATTAAGGCTCATTCTAATATTGAATTTATGTTTGGTGCGAAAATTGTCGCCGCACCTTTTGCAGGCCAATTGCTTGTTGAGCGACCTCACGACAGCCTAAACTTGTCTTATCGCCAGCTTATATTGTGTACGGGAGCAAGAGAACTGTTTTTGCCTTTTCCCGGTTGGACTTTACCTGGCGTAACAGGGGCAGGTGGTTTGCAAGCCTTAATTAAAGCAGGCACACCTGTCAAAAATGAACGCATTGTGATTGCAGGTTCAGGGCCATTACTTTTAGCAAGTGCGGATACGGCAAAAAAAGCAGAGGCTCAAGTTCTCTATGTTGCCGAACAGGCGGCTTCATCTTCCGTTCGTAAATTTGCACTACAACTTTGGCGTTGGCCTTCGAAAGTAATACAAGCGTTATCTTTACCTCATCGTTTATATCAACCTGACAGTTATGTGGTTGAGGCGATTGGTCAGGAGCGTCTTGAACGAGTAAGGCTACAAACGCCGAAGGGAATCATTGAAATTGAGTGTGATCGACTCGCGTGCGGATTTGGCTTAGTCCCGAATACTCAATTAGGGCAGTTAATGGGTTGTCAAATTAAGGACAATGCGATTACGGTCGATGACTATCAACGTACATCACAGCCACAGGTGTGGGCAGCAGGTGAGTGTACAGGTTTTGGCGGAAGTGAGCTGGCGATGGTTGAAGGTAGCATCGCGGGTTATGCAGCTATAGGCCAAAATGAAAAAGCGAGACAATTATTTGCTCAAAGACAACGGTATCGTTTATTTGCACATCTCCTTGAGAAAAGCTTTAAGTTACGTGCTGAGTTAAAAACGCTTGCACGCTCAGAAACTATTTTTTGTCGATGTGAAGATGTAACTTTTGATAAAGTTGCCGAGCGTAAAAGTTGGATTGATGCAAAATTACATACACGCTGTGGAATGGGGGCGTGCCAAGGAAGCACGTGTGCAACAGCAGCAGCTTGTTTATTTGATTGGCAGTTGCCTAACTCTAGACCACCATTACTTCCTACTCGTGTAAAAAGCCTCATGGCGATGTCTACTTCTCCTTTAAATCAAAAATGAAATGTTCTAGAGTAGACAAGTTATAACTTTGTCCGCTCTAGCTCATGACTTTGGTTCAAATTCCGAAACTAACTACCACTTTGGAAGATTTCTTAAAAAATCTGGAAAGTATAGAACCATTGTTTGATGCTTTATCTTCGGTGGTGTTTTTCATCAAAAATACCGAAGCACGCTATGTATTTGTCAATCAAACATTAGTAAATCGCTGCGGTCTAAAGGATAAAACTGCAATATTGGGAAAAACCTCTTCTGAAGTTTTTCCTCATTCACTTGGAAAAATATATACATCGCAAGACTTGCAAGTTATTCGCCGTGGTAAAAAGTTAACAGAGCAATTAGAACTACATTTATATGCAAAAAATCAGTCGGGTTGGTGTTTAACTTATAAAGAACCATTATTTGATGCGGATGGAAACTTAGTAGGAATAGCGGGTATTTCTAATGATTTAAATGTGCCTGAAAATACACACCCTGCTTTTTACAAAATGGTTCAGGTTGAGGAATATATTAAAAAGAATTATGCCGAAACCATTACTTTGGCAAATTTGACTGCAATTGCTGGCGTGTCGGTGGCTCAGTTAGAACGTTATTGCAAAAAAATATACCATTTAACGCCTCGGCAAATGATTAGCAAAATTCGTCTCCAAGTCGCCACTGAACTGCTTACGACTGACTTACCGATTACTCAAATTGGTTTGCGCTGTGGTTATACCGACCATAGTGCTTTTTGTCGTCAGTTTAAGCTGCATACAGGCATGTCGCCTACCTTATATCGCGCCTCTACCAAAAATATTTAGATAAAAAAATGGGTTGTATAGAACAACCCAAATCATTATTAAGTGCTGAATTTGTATATTAAAGATTAATCTTTAAAAGCCAATGATCGGCCTTTGGTTTCTTTCACCAGCAAAATCGAGACAATAGAAATCAGACTTGCGGCAACCAAATATAAAGAAATCGGAACCGAGCTATTAAATTCTTTGAGTAATGTTAGGGCAATTAATGGAGCAAGCGAACCTGCCATAATGGGTGCGACTTGATAACAAAATGAAAGCGCCGTATAGCGGATGTGAGTTGGAAATAACTCAGTCATTAACGCAGAGTAAGGCGAGTAGGTCATGGACTCAATAAATAAACCAAGCACAATTGCTAACATAATGAGCCAGTCATTGCCTGTATCCATTAAAGGAAAGCCGACAAAACCCCAAAAAGCAGTAAGTACAGCTCCAATAAGATAAATAGGTTTGCGGCCAAATATATCGCTTAAATGCCCCATAAAAGGAATAATAAAGAAATGGATCAGATGAGCGCCAAACATGAGCAGTAAGATCTGCGAAGTATCTTTATGGACGACTAACTTTAAATAACTGATCGAAAAAGTAACCACCATATAGTACAAAATATTTTCTGCAAATCTGGCACCGATACCCGCAATAACAGATTTCTTATGATATTTTAAAACCTCAATAATCCCGAGTTGTTGTTTTTCAAGAAGCTGTTGTTTGGCCTGTGCTTCTTTAAACACTTCGGCATCGTCTACATTTTTTCGAATCCATAATCCAATCAGTACCACGACTGCTGAGAACCAGAATGCACAGCGCCATCCCCAATCTAGGAATTGTTCGGGTGAGAGGTTTTTTGAAAGTAATAATAAAACCAGTGTGGCTACTAAATTTCCGAGCGGTACACCAGTTTGTGGCCAGCTTGCCCAATAACCTCTGCGATCATCTGGACTGTGCTCTGAAACCAAAATAACTGCGCCGCCCCATTCACCACCAAAAGCAAAACCTTGAATTAAACGCAGTATCACTAGGAGTGTAGGTGCCCAATAGCCAATTTGATGAAAGGTCGGAATACAGCCCATTAAAAAGGTAGTGATACCGACAATAATCAGGCTAATTTGCAATAATTTCTTGCGCCCAATTTTATCGCCGTAATGCCCAAACACGAGGCCACCGAGAGGTCTTGCTAAAAAGCCAACAGCATACAAGGCAAAGGCCGCCAAAATTCCATCTATAGCATTGCCAGTTTGTTGAAAGAAAAGTTCGCCAAAGACAAGGGCAGAAGCGGTGCCATAAAGGAAAAATTCATACCATTCTGCTACGGAGCCGACCATAGAGGCCGCGACTACCTTTTTTAGTGTTGTCGTCATATACCAATATCCTTATTTGAAAATATGTTACGCATTGATTTGATGGAGCATCTTGCTATTTATTTTTTGCACTTTTTATTTAAATAATGTGCGATTACGCTGGAGGTTTTGGACTAAAAAAGGAGTTCATCTCTTGGATAAACTCCTTTAAAAAATTAAAGAGCAGCTTTACTCATTTCACCATTAACTAAGCGCGCAATACCAAGCGGATTGGCATTTTGAAGGGCGAGTGGCAATAAGTGATCTGGATAGTTTTGGTAGCATACTGGACGTAAATAACGCTCGATTGCCAAGGTTCCTACCGATGTACCGCGTGCATCTGAAGTTGCAGGATATGGCCCACCGTGTACCATGGCATCACAGACTTCCACACCTGTTGGGTAACCATTTAGAAGTAAACGTCCTGCTTTTTCTTCAAGTAATGGAATAAGTGTCGCGAAGTTCTCAAAATCTTGTGGCTCGGCAATTAATGATGCTGTAAGTTGACCACGTAGACCATTTAAAGCGAGAGCGAGCTGCTCTGCCGATTCAACTTCAATCACAATCGTAGTAGGGCCGAACACTTCTTCTTGAAGTAATTCATCATGCTCGAGTAAAAGAGATACATCGGCTTTAAAGAGCTGAGGATAGGCTTGCTTGCCTTGTTGTGGTTGACCCGCTAAATGCGCTATTTTGTCATGTGCGAGTAATTCTTTCAGGCCATGCTCGTAGCTTCTTAAAGTACCTTTGTTAAGCATAGTTTGTGGCGGTTGCTGAGCCATTGCAGCCTTGAAATGGTCAAGGAATTGGCTAAATTCAGGTGATTTAATTCCAATAATTAGGCCCGGATTAGTACAAAACTGACCGCAGCCTAAAACCACTGAACCACTAAGTTCGGTCGCAATTTTATCACCACGCACTTTTAGAGCTTCGGGTAATAAAATCATTGGGTTAATGCTCGACATTTCGGCAAAAACAGGAATGGGTTCAGGACGTGCGGCAGCTAAATCGCATAGAGCACGACCACCTTTGAGTGAACCTGTAAATCCAACGGCTTTGATTGCTGGATGTTTTACCAGTGGCTCACCGACACCTTGACCATAAATCATGCTAAAGATGCCTTTTGGCATAGAGCATTTCTCAATCGCACTACAAATGGCATTTGCAATGGATTCGGCGGTTGCCATGTGACCGCTATGAGCCTTCACAATAACTGGACATCCAGCCGCAAGTGCCGAAGCTGTATCACCACCAGCAGTAGAAAAGGCAAGAGGGAAATTACTAGCGCCAAATACAGCAACTGGTCCAACACCGATTTTATATTGACGTAAATCTGGACGTGGAAGTGGTTGACGCTCAGGTAAAGCCAAATCAATACGGGCACCTAAATAGTCACCACGGCGTAATACTTGAGCAAACAGACGTAATTGACCTGTAGTTCGCCCACGTTCACCGCGAATACGCGCTTCCGGCAAAGCAGTTTCTTGACAGACTGTTGCAATAAACTGGTCATCAAGCGCATCAATTTCACTGGCAATCGTTTCTAGAAAAACGGCGCGTTGTTCTGGCGTAGTTTGTCTAAAAGCCGGATAAGCCAATGCAGCTGCTTGAGCTGCCTGATCAATTTCTTCAGGAGTTGCTTGAGCAAACTGATAGGGTAATGCTTCATCTGTTGCAGCATCGTAGCTTAATACAAACTTACTGCCTGCACTTGAACGTTGACCTGCAATAAAATTTTGACCAGTGATATTTAACATTATCAACCTCACTTGAGAGTGAACGTCAAAAGTGGTTCTTCTGACGTTGGAGAGTTATCAAAGCGAAGGTTTTACATTTGAAGATATTGTATTTTGTATACGGTATTAATCAAAAGAAAACCTTAACTTATATGTGTTTAAGCAAATGATTGCTAAGCTTCATCGTCATTTTTAATCAGTGCTTTTGGTAAACCTGAGCGTATACCCCAGTAGTAACAACCAAGAGAAATCACCATGACGAATAAGGTGTCGAAAGGCGCTGCCAATAGGTGTGATGCTCCATCACCGAAGCTGCCAAGGTAAGAGGCAAGAATCATTAAAATGTAGTAAACAAGGAGCCACGCTGATGACTTTAACTGTTGGGCAAGGCTGACTTCTTGGGTTGGCACGTAGCGCTTAAAAATGACATAGAGTGCAAACAACACGATTTGTGCGCCTAGCAACCATGAAATGACATTCCAGCCAGACCAATACACAATAAAAGACGCAATGACAAAAGCGAGCGGCCCGAGAACAGTAAATCCTTTTACATAGAATGGACGTTCAAGCTCAGGGGCATTACGGCGTAAAGCACCTACTGTGACAGGAGCAAGGGCATAACTTAAAACTAAAGCTGCCGAAACTACGGAAATTAATTTATCCCAAGATGGAAACGGCATGGTCCAAAATACTGAAAGTGCAAACGTTAACCATAATGCATAACGAGGAATACCTGATTTTGGATCTACACGCGTAAAAATACGGAAGAATGTATTACTGTTTGACCATGCATAAATGACACGTGGAGTTGCAGCCATATAGATATTGCCGCAGCCAGACGGAGAAATAATGGCATCTGAAACAACTAAGAGTGCTAACCATCCCAAACCTAATAACATGGCAATGTCGCGGTAAGGTAATGGGAACTTGTCACTAAGTCCTGACCAACCATTTGCTAACATATCGGTAGGTACTGCACCTAAGAAAGCAACTTGAAGCACTACATAAATAATCGTTGCCAAAACGACAGATAAGATGAGTGCAAAAGGAATCGTAAATTGAGGACGTTTTACTTCACTTGCTACCGAAATAATCGGCGTTAAACCCAAATACGCAAAAATAATACCGCCAGCAGATACGGCACCTTGTACGCCGTGAGCACCCATCGGGGCAAACTCGGTCATTGAGAAGTTTGCAGGTTTAAAATGGTATAGAAGAGCAACCATCACTAAAACCGGAACAGCAAATTTCAATGCACTAATCAGGTTGTTGGCAATTGCAAAGGTTTTTACGCTGTAATAGTTCAATGCAAAAAATACGCATAAAAGTGCAAACTGAAACAACCATCCAATGGTAGTTGGAGACCGAACACCATCATGTACGGCGGTAAGAGAAGGGAACCATGCTGCTGCATATTCGCGGGCAGCGACGACTTCAATTGCAATTAAACTTGAAAAGGCAATGACGGTCACAGAACCCAATAAATATCCTTGTAATGGGCCATGTGAAAATACGGGATAACGGATAATACCGCCTGCTCGGGGTAAGGCTGCGCCTAACTCACAATAAATAATTCCCAGAATTAAAACGGCAAAGCCCCCAATAATCCATGACAATATACCCGCAGGGCCGGCTTGAGAGGCCACATGACTTGCTGAAAATAACCATCCTGAACCGAAAATGGCGCCTAAGCCAATGAATGTAAGATCCATTAGAGATAACTGTTTTTTAAACTGACTTGTCATTACGTTTTCCTTAACGACAGAACTATTGTTCTTTCATATATCGTATACGATATATGGTTGTTGGTAAATAGGGGAATTTTTATTCTATTTATGGACAATGAATGATTTAAATACTATGTAAATGTTTGTTTTTAATTGATTTTAAATATTTTAAATTTCAAGTAAATAACTTGAAAACCAAATATTTTTTATAAAAAATTGGCAAAGGTTTGTGATTTTATTTGCTCAAAAGAACAATTCTTCAATATTGGTTGAGTCATTTACCATTTAAATTAATGGAAAATTCAATTTTTAAAAAAGACTGTATTAGCAATTGATTGTGTTATTTTTAGGCAATGAACCATTTATTTTCAGTGCTTTATAGATGGCTTAATGATAATTTTAGAGCTATCCGAAAGGACACAATAATGACGAACATACGAATAATAATGAATCGAAGGTAGGACCACGTGTTTATTAGTGTATTTGATCTTTTTAAAATTGGCATCGGCCCATCTAGCTCCCATACAGTTGGACCCATGCGAGCGGCATACAGTTTTGTGGATGATTTATTGAAGCAAGACGATTTACAAGCCACCGTTAGAGTTCAGGTGAAGTTATACGGTTCGCTGTCGGCAACCGGTGTCGGTCATGCGACAGATAAGGCTGTTCTGTTAGGTTTAATGGGTTTTGACCCTGAACATATTGATACCCAAGTAAGCACAAGCCTGATTGAAGATGTTCTTGAAAATAAAGCCATCCAGCTTAATCAGCAAAAGAGTATTTCTTTTGATTATAAGCATGATGTGCTTTTTTTAGATGAATCTTTGCCTTATCACCCCAACGCAATGGAATTGATTGCGTATAACGGGGCTCAAGAAATTTTATATGCAGAAACTTACTATTCGGTTGGTGGTGGCTTTATTGTCAGTGAAAGACAATTAACACACACACAAACTGAAACCAACGACGTTAAAGTTCCATATCCATTTCATAGTGCGGCTGAACTTTTAAGCTTATGTAGAACTCATCATTTATCAGTGAGCGAGTTAATGCTTGAAAATGAAAAAAGCTGGCGTAGTGAAGCTGAGATTCGTAGCAAGATTATGGAAATCTGGAAAGTGATGCAGCAATGTATTCACAACGGATTAATTAATGAAGGCATATTACCGGGCGGTTTAAACGTAAAACGTCGGGCTAAAAAAATTCACGATAAGTTATTAAATAAGAAAAACTCAAACCTGATTGTGACGACTTTTCATGCGATGGAATGGGTCAATTTATTTGCCTTAGCGGTAAATGAAGAAAATGCTGCTGGCGGTCGAGTAGTGACGGCACCTACAAATGGGGCCGCAGGAATTATTCCGGCAGTTTTATATTACTACGTGACTTTCTCTAAAGACTTTTCCGAAGATAAAGTAGTTCGCTTTTTTCTAAGTGCGGCAGCCGTTGGCATTTTATGTAAACTCAATGCTTCTATTTCTGGTGCAGAAGTAGGGTGTCAGGGTGAAGTCGGTTCGGCATGTGCAATGGCTTCGGCAGGGTTAGCCGAGATTTTAGGAGCATCGCCTGAACAGGTGGAACATGCGGCTGAAATTGGGCTTGAACATAATTTAGGTTTAACGTGTGACCCGATTGGTGGTTTGGTTCAGGTGCCTTGCATTGAACGAAATGCAATTGCCGCTGTAAAAGCCATTAATGCAGCCCAAATGGCACTTCATGATGACGATGAACACTTTGTCACACTAGATAAAGTCATTCAGACTATGAAGGAAACAGGTAAAGATATGTCTGAGAAATATAAAGAGACTTCAAAAGGTGGCCTTGCTGTTAACGCAATTGAGTGCTAAAAAATGAGATGGGGACGAGGTGACCCCATCTCATTTTAAACATTAAGCCTCACGAGCAACTAAGGTTAAAATGTCGTAAGTTGCGACAAGTTCACCGCGTTGGTTTTTGACTTTAATATCCCATACCACAACGCCATGCGCAGGTTGAGACGGGTCTTTTTGTGGTTTAGGTGTTTTTTGCTTACAGGTCAGTTCAACCTGAATCGAGTCACCGATTTTAACCGGTTCAACAAAACGTAAATTGTCCATACCATAATTGGCAATCACAGGACCTTGTGCTGCATCTACAAATAGACCTGCTGCAGCAGACACAATGAAGTAACCGTGTGCCACACGCTCTCCAAAGAAAGACTCGGCCGCTGCGATTTTGTCAGTATGTGCATAGAAGTAGTCACCGCTTAAACAAGCAAAATTGACAATATCTGCTTCGGTGACTGTACGGCGTGCTGTTAATAGGCGTTCACCAATCATTAACTCATCAAAAGACTTTTTAAATGGATGTACGCGGTCTTCATTAACTTTTGAGCCAGCAGTCCATGAGTGAGTAATTTGTGTCAGACTGTTTGGAGAGCCTTGAATTGCAGTGCGCTGCATATAATGTTTAACCGCGCGAATACCACCTAACTCTTCACCGCCACCTGCACGGCCAGGGCCGCCGTGTACTAAATGTGGAAGTGGTGAACCATGACCTGTACTTTCTTTTGCTGACTCTGCATCGAGTACATGCACACGGCCATGCCAAGGCGCAATTTTTTGAATAATCTGTTCAATATTTTCATCGTTATTTTTAACGACAGAAGCCACTAGGCTACCTTCACCACGTGAAACAAGATCAGCTAGTTCTTCAATGTTTTGATATGGCATGAGTGTACATACCGGACCGAAAGCTTCCGTGGTATGAACATTCGTTGCTTGTAAAGGCTGTTCGCACACCAATAAAGTTGGAGCGAAAAAAGCACCTTTTTCAGGATGGTCTGCATTAAATGTAAAACTATCGTTTCCACCAAAAACAATTTTTGCATCTTTGCTGAGTTCGGCAACTTTTTCTGCAACGTCATGTTTTTGTTTAATGCTCGCTAAAGCCCCCATGGTGGTTTCTTCTTTTTGAGGGTCGCCCACCACAACTTTAGCAAGTTTGGCAGTCAGCTTCTCTTGTACAGTCGCTAACAAGTTTTCAGGAACAAATGCACGACGAATTGCAGTACATTTTTGGCCTGCTTTTGTAGTCATTTCACGGAAGACTTCACGCACAAATAAATCGATAGTTTCTTCATTTGCCTCAGGGCTTAAAATTGCACTGTTTACCGAGTCGGCTTCCATGCTAAATGGAATCGAATATTTATTGAGGTGAGGGTGGTTACGTAGTTTTTGGCCTGTGTAAGCAGAACCCGTAAACGTGACACAGTCTTGTGGGCCTAACTGTTCTAACAGGTCATAAGTCTGACCGCAAATGAGTTGTAGTGAGCCTTTTGGTAAGACATGTGTTTCCTCAATGGCTTTTACAACTGCTTGAGTTAATTGGGCACCATCGGTTGCTGGTTTCACAATACATGGCACGCCTGCAAGTAGCGTCGGTGCAATCTTTTCAAGCATTCCCCAAATTGGGAAGTTAAAAGCATTAATGTGAACGGCAACACCTGCTTTAGGGCTTAAAATGTGTTTAGCGCCGAAAGTGCCATTTTTAGATAATTGAATCCAGCTGTCTTCAGTAATAATTTTTTCATCATTGAGTTCACGGCGAACCAGACTCGAATAAGCAAATAATGTCTGGATCCCGCCTTCAATATCAATCCACGCATCTTTACGAGTTGCGCCTGTCGCATAAGCAAGTTTGTAGAAGTCTTCCTTACGTTCAAGTAAATGTTGGGCAATTTGTTTTAACGCATTGGCACGTTGGTGAAATGTCCAGTTAGCCAGTTCTGAACCATTCTGTTTGGCATACTGAACAACACGTTTCATATCTATGCCATGACTACTTACGGCATAAATCGATTCACCTGTAATGGCATGATAAACGGTACGTAATTCTTCGTCAGACGAATGCCATGTTCCATAGACATAAGAAGCAAGATGAGGCAGTTGATGCTCAGACTGCTGAAAATCTGTGTCAGTTGAGGTTCCTTCTAGGTGTGCTTGTTCAAGCATGACCAAACTCCTTTTTTATTTGATACATCAATTATAAAAATTGCAAAAATATGATTCATAATTTCAGATTAATTTGTATAAAAGTCAACTTTATTTTGATTTTTAAAAGTAAAAAAGTTTTTTGCATTTAACTTAATTTTATAAATTTCAATAGTTTGAATTGTTTTGCTGTTGTAGATTTAATTTGATACTAAAAAATTAGTTGACTTTGTTTTTTGTGTATCGAAAAATAGATTTAAGGGTGATACCTACAGGGAATGAAAGAATGGAAAACAATTACCAGAAATTTGAACAAAATATTGCCAATGAAATTACGATCGAGGCTAAGGATCAAATGCCTGATGCCTACCGCAAAACATTGATTCGTCAAATCGGGCAACATGGCCATTCTGAAATTGTAGGTATGTTGCCTGAAGGAAACTGGATTACTCGTGCGCCAACTTTAAAACGTAAAGCGGTTTTGCTCGCGAAAGTACAAGATGAAGCGGGTCATGGTTTATATCTGTATAGCGCAGCAGAAACCTTAGGTGCTGACCGTGATGACATGATGGAAAAGTTGATTAATGGGAAAATGAAATACTCATCAATCTTTAACTATCCAACTTTGACTTGGGCAGATGTTGCTGCAATTGGTTGGCTTGTCGATGGGGCAGCCATTGTGAACCAAGTTGCGCTTTGCCGTACCTCTTACGGGCCATATGCACGTGCAATGGTACGTATTTGTAAAGAAGAAAGTTTCCACCAACGCCAAGGTTTTGAAGCCATGATGGCTTTGGCAAACGGTACACCGGAACAAAAACAGATGGCACAAGATGCAGTGAACCGTTTCTGGTGGCCAGCACTGATGATGTTTGGTCCAAGTGATGAGCACTCTCCAAACAGCGCACAAAGCATGGCGTGGAAAATCAAACGCTTTAGTAACGATGAATTACGTCAAAAGTTTGTCGATAATACCGTACCTCAAGTGTTGCAACTTGGCTTGGAAGTACCAGACCCAGATTTAAAGTTCAATGAAGAAACAGGCCACTATGAGTTTGGCGAGATTGACTGGCACGAATTTAATGAAGTGATTGCCGGACGTGGACCATGTAATCACGAGCGTATCGAAGCCCGCCGTAAAGCATGGGAAAACGGCAAATGGGTTCGTGATGCAGCAGTAGTCTACGCGAAAAAACAGCAGCTTGAAGCGAACAAAGTGGCTTAACAAGATTTATGGAAAAATTTGAGGAAATCAAAATGGAAGATAAAAATAACTGGTCGCTCTACGAAGTATTTGTACGTAGTAAACAAGGCTTAAGCCACCGTCATGTAGGCAGCTTAAGAGCACCTGATGATGAAATCGCATTGCAACATGCTCGTGATGTTTACACGCGTCGTAATGAAGGAATTAGCATTTGGGTGGTTCGTTCAGAACTGATTAAGTCATCACAGCCAGATGAAAAAGCTGAATTTTTCGATCCTTCTTTAGACAAGGTTTATCGTCATCCGACTTTTTACCATATCCCAGATGGCATTGAGCACATGTAAGGGGAATGGCACATGAATCATTCAGTTTTATCTAAATTCTTATTACATATTGGCGACAGTCAACTGGTTTTATCTCAGCGCTTGGCTGAATGGTGCGGGCATGCACCTGAGCTTGAAATTGATATTGCTTTAGCCAATATCGGTCTGGACTTGTTAGGTCAAGCAAGAAACTTTCTGACTTTAGCGGGTCAATATGATGAAGCTAAGCGTGATGAAGATCAGCTTGCGTATTTCCGTACAGAACGTGAGTTTTTAAACCTCTTATTGTGCGAACAACCCAATGGTGACTTTGCACAAACGATTGTACGCCAGTGGTTGATGGACCATTACCATCTCCATTTATTTACGGCTTTAGCGCAAAGCTCACTTCCTGAATTAAGCGCCCTTGCTGTGAAATCTTTAAAAGAAGTGAAGTATCACATCCGTTTTTCAACAAGCTGGATGGAACGTTTAAGTTTAAGCACAGATGAAGCGCATCAACGTGTACAAGACGGATTAAATAATTTATGGCGCTTTACCGCTGAATTATTTGAACTGAGTGCAGACGAAAAAGCACTAGTTGCAGAAGGTGTGATTCCAGATTTTTCAAATGAAAAAGAGCAATGGAACCAAACCATTGCAGATGAGCTTAAGCGTTTTGAATTAAATGTTGCTGTGAACGGTGCTTATCGCCGTGGTGCGAAACAAGGATTGCATACCGAGCATTTGGGTTATTTGTTGGCTGAAATGCAATGTATTCAAAGAACTTATCCGGGAATGACCTGGTAAGACAAGGAGGTGAGCCATGCAAATGATTCGTCATTGCATCGACCAATGTTGGGATGTTCTACAAACGGTAAGTGACCCTGAAATTCCGGTTTTATCGGTTGTCGATTTGGGCATGATTCGCGGTGTAGAGATTAACGATCAACAAGAAATTATTGTTCGTCTAACTCCGACATATAGCGGTTGCCCAGCAACAGATATGCTCAAAGCACAAATTGTGGAGGCATTTAGCGCAGAAGCTTTGACACCGGTCAAAGTCATGGTCGATTTATCAGAAGCATGGACCACGGACTGGATGTCTGAAGCAGGGAAAAAGAAACTGCAAGTTTATGGCATTGCACCACCTGAGGGGTTGGCGCATCAGTGTGGAACTCACGTTCATTTAAATGATGGTGTCGAGTGCCCACGTTGTAAAAGCCGACATACCCGACTGTTAACAGAGTTTAGTTCTACCGCCTGTAAAGCACTATATAAATGTCAGGACTGTCTTGAGCCTTTTGATTACTTCAAATGTATTTAAGTCTTTAGATAAGGAAATCAGCCATGAGCCAATTTGTACCATTAAAAGTAAAAAGTATTACGCCGCAAACCGATCAGGCAATTTGTATTGCATTTGACGTTGTACCTGAACAACAAGAACAATTTCAATTTCAACCGGGACAACATTTAACCATTCGCCATTTAACTGAAGCGGGTGAAATCCGCCGTTGCTATTCAATTTGTAGCTATGCGGGCAAAGAAGACATCAGTATTGCGGTTAAAAAAATTGATCAGGGTCAATTTTCAAACTGGGCCAATGACCATTTAAAAGTGGGCGATGTGCTTGAAGTCATGCCACCACAAGGTGTGTTTTTTCAAAAAGCAGCCAAGATGGGCGGACAAAACTATTTAGGCGTTGCGGCAGGCAGTGGTATCACGCCAATTCTATCAATTATTAAACAAGTTTTATTTGAACAACCTGAAGCTAACTTTACCTTGCTCTATGGCAATCGCTCATGGAAACAAACCATGTTTGCCGAGCAAATTATGGATTTGAAGGATCAGTTTAAAGAACGCTTTCAACTCATCAATATTTTTTCTCGTGAATTCAACGATAGTGAGTTGATGAACGGTCGTATTGATGCAGAAAAGCTAAAACAACTTTTTGATTTTGAAGTGCTTGAAACAAACTTTGACCATGTGTTTGCCTGCGGCCCAGACGAAATGATGAATGCCGTAGAAAATACTTTACCGAACTTTGGTATTGCCAAAGAGCGCATTCACACCGAACGTTTCCATACAGGCCAAGCGCGT
Organism: Acinetobacter sp. BD54; assembly: GCF_044778325.1. NCBI lineage: Bacteria > Pseudomonadati > Pseudomonadota > Gammaproteobacteria > Moraxellales > Moraxellaceae > Acinetobacter > Acinetobacter sp. BD54. Next base: position 202,612 of record NZ_JANJEP010000002.1, read on the forward strand.
AAACGTAGTGTTGAAGCGGATGCAAACCGTAAAGAAGAAAAAGTAAACATCATTTTAGATGGCCGTGAACTGATTGTTTCTGTGGCTCAAGATGATGAAAGTATTCTTGATGCGGCTTTACGTGCGGGTGCCGACTTACCGTATGCATGTAAAGGTGGGGTGTGTGCGACCTGTCGTTGTAAGGTACTTTCTGGCGAAGTTGATATGTTCCTTAACTATAGTCTTGAAGAAGATGAAGTTGAAAAGGGCTATGTGCTGAGCTGTCAGACCTTACCAAAAGGCTCAAATGTTCGCTTGAGTTTTGATGAATAGAGGCCGTCATGCAAGAGTTGATCAAAGCCAGTACAGCTGCTGACGGTGTTTTGTTATTAACCCTAAACCGTCCAGAAAAAAGAAATGCTTTAAACAATGCAACATTGCAGTGTTTATGCGAGTTGCTCGAAGAAGCTGAACATAATGCTCAAGTCAAAACGGTGGTTTTAACGGGTAATGCTCAGTGTTTTGCGGCTGGAGCAGATCTGAGTGAGTTGGCTGCAATGGACGCCGTAACTTTGCAACTCGATATTCGCCCGAAGCTTTGGCAGAAAATTGATGCGTTTAATAAGCCACTCATTAGCGCAGTTAATGGCTATGCCTTAGGCGCTGGGTTCGAATTGGTTTTGCATTCAGATATGGTGATTTGCGGTGAAAATGCCCGTTTTGCTTTACCTGAAATTGGCCTTGGTATGTTGCCGGGTGCAGGCGGAACACAGCGTTTGGCTCGCTTGGTTGGGCAACAGCTCACCATGCGCTGGGCCATGACAGGTGAAATGATTTCGGCAAAACAGGCAGAGCAACATGGCATTTGCAGTCAAGTGGTGCCGACCGAATTAACCGTCGAATACGCCGTTCAACTTGCAGCCAAAATTGCCAAACAAGCGCCTTTAGCGATTCGTGTGATTAAACAATCAATTAAAAGTATTCATGAAACAACGTTAAGTCAGGGACTCAAGTTTGAACGTCAAAACTTTGTCTGGCTGGCGGCTACAAAAGATCGAAACGAAGGGATTAATGCTTTCTTTGAGAAAAGAAAGCCAGTGTTTAGAGGTGAATGATGGACTATCAAAATATTATTGCTGAAGAAAAAAATGGTGTTGGCTACCTGACATTTAACCGTCCAAAAGCACTGAATAGCTTTAACGTTGATATGCACCGTGAAGTTGTCGAGGTTTTAAACCTGTGGACTAAAAATCCGGATGTTCGCTGTGTGGTGATTAGTGGCGAAGGCCGCGGCTTTTGTGCAGGGCAAGATTTAGGGGACCGTGTAGTAGACCCAAACGCTGAAGCTCCAGATTTAGGATATTCCATTGAAACTTACTATAACCCGCTCATTAAAACGATTGTAAATATGCCAAAGCCTGTGATTTGCGCCGTAAATGGTGTGGCGGCAGGTGCAGGGGCAAATATTGCACTGGCATGTGATTTGGTGATTGCGGCTAAATCGGCAAACTTCGTACAAGCATTTTGCCGCTTAGGTTTGGTTCCAGACTCGGCGGGTACATGGTTTTTACCACGTGCTGTAGGTCATGCGCGTGCTATGGGATTGGCTTTGTTAGGTGACAAGCTCCCAGCAGAAACCGCAAAAGAATGGGGCATGATTTGGGATGTGGTTGAAGACGCCGAGCTTAAAACAAAAGTGACTGAACTCGCTGAACGTTTAGCGAAACAGCCTACATTTGGTCTATCTCTCATTAAAAAAGCCATTCATCAATCAAGCAATAACACTTTTGATGAGCAAATGCTGTTAGAGCGTGACTTACAACGCATTGCAGGCCGTTCCGAAGATTATCGTGAAGGGGTACAAGCCTTTATGAATAAACGTGAACCAAATTTTAAAGGGCGCTAAGCATGACAGATTTAGACTTATCTCGTGCCCGAATTGCCGTTATTGGTTCTGGTACCATGGGCATCGGCATTGCCCAGTTAGCCATCGTTAATGGGCACTCGACCATTTTATATGATCTGGACGCTCAAAAAGCGCAACAAGCCGCTCAAGGCTTAGGGCAGACTTTTAAAAAGCTGGTCGAAAAGAACAAGCTCACACAACAGCAAGCTGATGAAGCCTTAGCGCGTTTAACGGTGGTCAATCAAGTTGAAGCACTCCGTGATGCTGACTTGGTTATTGAAGCAGTTGTTGAGAAAAAAGAAGTTAAACAGTCTTTATTTAAGCAACTCGCTGAAATTTGTAGCGCGCAAACCATTTTTGCAAGTAACACATCTTCAATTTCAGTGACTGCAATTTCGGCGGGTATTGCTCATCCTGAGCGCGTAGTAGGTTTACACTTTTTTAACCCTGCGCCAGTCATGAAATTGGTCGAAATTGTACAAGGCTTAAAAACACCAAACAGCTTATGTTTGGCTCTAAAAAATTTGATGTTGAATTGGAAAAAAATTCCAGTACTCACCAAGTCGACTCCCGGTTTTATTGTTAACCGAATTGCACGGCCGTTTTATGCAGAAGGCTTTAGAGCGCTGCAAGAACAAGTCACCAGCTATGACCAGCTAGATTATGCCTTAAAGCAATGTGGCGGTTTTGCGATGGGGCCTTGTGAACTCACCGACCTCATTGGGCAAGATGTTAACTTTTCGGTAACCCAAAGCGTTTACCAAGAGTTTTTTTACGAACCACGCTACCGTCCAAGCCTCATTCAAAAAGAATTGGTCGATGCAGGTGCTTGGGGCCGTAAGTCAAAACAAGGCTTTTATACCTATAACGAAAAAAATCAGTACGAGACATTTCAGCCTCAAGCTGTGGTTGCCAAGCCTGTCGATGCCCATATTCAGCTAAAAGGGACTTGGTCTCAGCTACCTGCGTTTTTAACCCGTTTAGGTTTAAAAATCGGATCTGCGAGTGATGACAATATCCTTCAAATTGATGATATCGACTTGCGTTTAAGCCAAGGTGAGTCAGCCAATATTCATTACCTAAGCCGTAAAGTGGTTTTAATGGATTGGCATCATGATTTTGAGCAGGCGGAGGCTTTAGTACTGAGTCATAACGAGCTTTGTGAAGCAAGTGATCTGGCTAAAGTTGAGGCTTACTTTGCACAGTTTGGTATCAGCGTGATGTGGATTAAAGACCATCCGGCACTGTTAACCTTACGCACCATCGCTTTACTCATTAATGAAGCTTGCGAAGCAAGTTTACATGGTGTTGCGAGTCTGGAAGATATTGATAATGCCATGAAATATGGAGTGAATTATCCTAAAGGCCCTTACCAGTGGTTGACACAAATGGGCGGTGCTTATGTGCTCCAAACCTTAAATAACTTATATGCACTGTATGGAGAGGAAAAATATCGCGCGAGTATCTACCTCAAGCAATATGTAGCGAAAAATCAAAACATTGCTACCCAATATTCACGCGATATGACCGAATTTGCATAATCAGGAGTCAACATGGAAGACGTTTTAATTTGCGATTTTATTCGTACCCCAATTGGACGATATGCAGGTGCCTTAAGTGCAGTACGTGCAGATGATCTAGCTGCATTGCCAATCAAATATTTAAAAGATAAATACCCGAACTTGCCGTGGAATACGGTAGACGAAGTGTTTTTAGGATGTGCCAACCAAGCAGGTGAAGACAACCGTAACGTTGCACGTATGGCAACACTCTTGGCGGGCTTACCAGATACAGTTCCGGCCATGACTGTTAATCGCTTATGCGCTTCAGGCCTAGATGCGGTAGGGCTTGCAGCACGCTCAATTAAAGCAGGTGAAGCGCAGTTTGTGTTGGCAGGTGGTGTGGAGTCAATGAGCCGTGCACCATTTGTACAAGCTAAACCGACCGAAGCGTTTAGCCGTACACCTGAAATTTATGACACCACCATTGGCTGGCGCTTTGTAAATAAGCAACTTAAAGCACAATACGGTACCGACAGCATGCCGGAAACTGCCGAAAATGTGGCTGAAAAATATCAAATTAGTCGTGAAGACCAAGATGCGTTTGCATTGCGTAGCCAACAAAAAACGGCTGCTGCACAACAAAACGGTTTCTTTAACGATGAGATTTTGCCTGTCGAGATTATAGACCGTAAGAAAAACGTGAACGTTGTGAATCGTGATGAACATCCGCGTGAAACGACACTTGAAGCACTTGCTAAGCTAAAAGCGCCGTTTAAAAAAGAAGGTGGTTCGGTGACTGCCGGAAATGCCTCTGGTGTAAATGATGGTGCCGCGTGTGTATTAATTACCAACCGTGAATTTGCAGATACACATGGTTTAAAACCTTTAGCACGCGTGATTGGCATTGCAAGTGCAGGGGTTGAACCCAAATATATGGGTATAGGTCCTGTTCCGGCTGTACAGAAAATTTTAAAGCAAACAGGTTTAACGCTAGATCAGATGGATGTGATTGAGCTGAATGAAGCATTCGCAGCCCAATCTTTAGCTTGTATGCGTGAACTTGGTTTAAAAGATGATGATGAACGCGTGAACCCAAATGGTGGTGCAATTGCGTTAGGACATCCGCTCGGTATGAGCGGTACACGTTTAGTCATTACCGCAACACGTGAGCTAAAAAAACGCGGTGGACGCTATGCACTTTGCACGATGTGTGTAGGTGTTGGACAAGGTGTTGCACTGATTTTGGAAAACTTAAATTAATTCAGACGGTTTTTAAAATTACATAATGAGGAGAGAGGCGATGGACAGCCTTACAATGGATAATGTTGAGCAATTAACACTTGCAGAGCTTAGAGAGCTGCAAACTAAACGGTTAAAACAAACCCTGACTTTTGTATATGAAAATAGTCCGGTCTATAAGAAAAAGTTCGATGAAGCAGGTGTACATCCTGATGACTTCGTGACTTTAGACGATCTGGCAAAGTTTCCATTTACCACCAAACAGGATTTAAGAGACAACTATCCTTTTGGAATGTTTGCCGTACCGCAAGAGCAAATTGTGCGTTTACATGCATCATCGGGTACAACGGGTAAACCGACTGTGGTGGGGTATACCCAAAAAGATATTAACACTTGGTCGGACATTGTTGCGCGTTGCTTACGTATGGCAGGTTTAACCGCGAAAGACATGGTTCAGGTGGCTTATGGCTATGGACTGTTTACAGGTGGACTAGGTGCACATTATGGTGCTGAGCGCTTAGGTGCAACGGTTATTCCAATGTCTGGCGGGCAAACTGAAAAGCAAGTTCAGCTTATTCAAGACTTTAAACCGACTGCAATTATGGTTACGCCATCGTATTGCGTGAGTATTATTGAAAAGCTCGAGCAACAATTTGGTACTGCACGTAATACCTCTTTAAAAGTCGGTATTTTTGGTGCCGAGCCGTGGACCAATGAACTACGCCGTGAAATTGAAGAACGTCTCAATATTAAAGCACTCGATATTTATGGTTTGTCTGAGGTCATGGGGCCGGGCGTTGCGATGCAGTGCTTAGGTGAGGGCGAAGGACTAACCATTTGGGAAGATCATTTCTACCCAGAAATTATTAACCCTGAAACAGGTGAAGTCTGCAAAGATGGCGAACTTGGCGAGTTAGTCTTTACCACGATTACCAAAGAAGGCTTACCGATTATTCGTTACCGTACTCGTGATTTGACCCGCTTACTACCGGGAGAAAATCTGGCAATGCGTAAGATGGATAAAATTGTGGGTCGTAGCGACGACATGCTGATTATTCGCGGCGTGAACGTTTTCCCGACTCAGATTGAAGAGCAAATTTTGCAAGTTCCACATTTAGTTCCAAATTATGAAATTTTGGTGACTAAAAAAGGCCATATGGATACTTTGCATATTCGTACAGAGATGTGTCATAACTGTACTATACAGGCCAATCAACTTGCTCAGGAGTTGATGAAACGCATTAAAACCATGATTGGGATTAGCGTTACTGTAGAAGTTGTGACAGAAGCGACCTTACCTCGTTCGGAAGGTAAGGCAAAGCGGGTAATCGATATGCGTCAGATTGCTTAACATCAAGATCATTCAGGGTATAGAATCTATACCCTGAAACTAAACGCCAAGACATGAGTATGAGTGCAAAAATACAGCAAATAATTGATTCTGTTGTAAAGAATGAAACCTTAAGTGGAACTTCGCTTATTTCGACAATTTTTGGAGATTCAGTACTTCATCGGGGTGGAAATATTAGTCTTGCAAGCCTGATTCAGTTATTAGAGCTATTTGGTTTTAATGACCGCGCTGTAAGAACCTCTGTTTTTCGTTTAGTTAAAAATGATTGGTTATGTTCAGACAAAATCGGCAGAACCAGTTTTTACCGAATTACCGATTCAAGCCGTTCGACTTATTTGCAAGCTGAGCAACGCATTTACAACGACCAGATGAAAGAGTGGGACCATTATTGGGATCTTATTCTGATGTCTAGCCTCGATACTGAAAATAAAGCGTTGTTAAAGAAAGAACTTGAATGGTTAGGATTTGCCAATATTTCGACAAACTTAATGGCTTATCCGGGTTGTAACCGTATTGAACTGCAACGCTTGTTGGTTGACTTAAATATGAGTGAGCAAGTGGTGGTGTTTAAGGCCGAAACCTTGCAGCTCTTTAATAATTCGCTCGATACCATTGGACGTATGCTCAGAACCAACTGGCCCATCGATGAATTACGCCAAAGATACCTACAGTTTCTCGATATTTTTAGAGAAATTGGGGTATTGCTGATGCAGGAAAACGAACAACTCGAACCTGTTCAGGCCTTTCAAATTCGAACTTTGCTGATTCATTATTATCGACGGATTTTGTTGAAAGACCCTGCATTGCCACTTGAGTTGTTGCCAACTGATTGGCCCGCGATTAGTGCACGAACTTTATCAATGAATATTTATAAAAAAGTATTTGAACCTGCGGATGAATACTTCTTGTCTGTTGCTGCAACAGCAGAAGGGCCAATGCCAAATGCCACAGCACATTATTGGCGCCGTTTCGGAGGTTTGGTTGCGACAAATGAGAGGTTAAATCATGCCTTGTTATAGTATTGACGGTGTTATTCCAGTTGTTAGCCCAGATGCTTTTGTACACCCAACCGCTGTTTTAATTGGTGATGTGATTATTGAAGCGGGCGTGTATGTGGGGCCATTTGCTTCATTGCGTGCCGATTTTGGACGTATCCATATTAAGCAAAATGCCAATATACAAGATAGCTGCACCGTACATGGTTTTCCGCAAAGCGTGACTTTAGTTGAAGAAATGGGGCACATAGGGCATGGGGCAATTTTGCATGGCTGCCGCATTGGTAAAAATGTTTTGGTCGGCATGAACAGCGTAATTTTGGACTATGCCGAAATTGGTGAAAACACCATTATTGGCGCAAATAGTCTGGTCAAAACCAAAGATATTATTCCTGCAAATGTATTGGCAATGGGTAGTCCTGCCAAGGTTGCACGTGATTTATCAGAACAAGAAAAAAAGTGGAAAACTAGAGGCACGCAAGAATACATGGAGCTTGCACAGCGCTGCTTAAATTCAATGCAAGAAGTTCAGCCTTTAGCCTCAGAGTTGGATGGCCGCCTGACCTATAAGGACTTTAGTTCTTCAAACTATCAGATTAAACAAGATAGTGTTTAACGGCTATTCATAAGTCGATTTCAATATAGATAGATTTATAACACTTAAGGAATACTCGCACGAGTAGGGAGACGTTTGTGCAAAATATGGAAACTACCGCAGTTGATCAATTCGCAGAGCTATTGGGTGTTCAAGTGCTGCATCGCAGTTTTGATGAAGCACGTTGTCAGCTTAATATAAAAGACGAACACATGAATGCATTGGGCGGCGTACATGGTGGAGTCATATTTTCTTTAGCCGATATTGCTTTTGCGATGGCTTGTAATGCAGGGGATGCACCATATACTGGCCTACAGGCGGATATTCGCTATATGAGCGGTGCGAAAGATAAGGTGTTATTTGCAACGGCAACCAAGGTTGGTAGTAGTAAAAAATTCGCGCATTATGAAGTGTTGATAACAGACGGTTTAAATAATAGAGTCGCTTTATTTACATCTACCTGTTACAGGCTTGCGCCATAAGATGCGGGTAGTTGGTTGTTAGAGCTAGAGCAAAAATTAACTAACACGACAGTTTGAGTCGTTTATATATTGATCAATTTAACGACTTAGATATGATAAAAGCTTCTTAACTATGGGGTTTTTATTATGTCAAAAAATTCAAAACAAACTTCTAATAAAGTCGCTAAATTAGCTTCAGAAGTATTGCGAGATCCATCTTCCTCAGCAATTCAGAAAAAGTTAGCTGGATCAGCTTTAGCCCAAACACATTCCTCTAAACAAACGGGGAATGAAATGGAATCAGAAGCTTCTAAAGTATTAAAGAGCGACAAATATAATGACACGACAAAGACTTTAGCTGCTTCATTAGTATCGCAGTCTAATAAAGAAAGATAAGTTATTTCACTTATTAATAATAATTAGCTGTATATGAGTACAGCTAATTATATTTAAAGCCAGTATTTTTACTAACTACGGTTCAACTATTGAAATAGCAGAGAAGCTTTGTTTCTGTCATATCAACTACTGCGGAGTAGGTAGAACTTAACAAATCTGTCATTTCATTATTTAAGGCACTATAACTAACACCTGGTTGAGCAATTGAGAAAAGGAAGCGAACGTTTTTATATTTTAGTTCATCACGAATAGTATTCAGTATAGCTTCATTACCTTTATAAAAACGTTTACCTGCTAATACACCCGTTTTATTTCTTCTTTTTAAGTGGCTAATTAGATCTTCTGGTTTCCATTTATATCTAAGAGATACGATTACTTGTCCACACACTTCATAAAGATCTGATAGGCGTGAACCAGATTCTTGCTTAGAGTATTTACAGTGGGTGACTTTAAAGATAATTTCTTCTTCAGTTGAATAGATGGCTACAACATCTGCAACTTCACCTGAATTATCATCATTGAATACTATATCTGCATTTTCATTAACATATTTTTTCATTATGTATTCTTGGACAGAATTTTCTCTTATAACCCCATTCTTATACATTGATTCATGAGGAAAATGTACATTTTCCCAATCTAGAATATGGATTTGATCGGAAGGAATTCTATAAGTAGGTTGAGTATTGTAAATAGTATGAATACAGCCACTAATTGTGTCACTATTTGATAGAAATAATGTTGGCGGATAGTTTTCAAAGAATTTCTTTAAAGAAATATCTTCTCTTTTTAAATTTGAAATACAAATTTTTTCATTATCTAGGTTTTGAATATTAAAACCATTTTCACCACCTGTCAGCTCTATTGAAAAGTCTAAAGTTTCTATTTCTGTTTTTATAGCGAGATCAATCTTTTTAGAACTCACATTTTTTATGATAAGTTTAGTTTCATAAAGACAGTATTCATGTTGGTCAGTCTTGAGCGTAATTCGATGAATTTTTTCATACAATTCTTCGGCCCAATCAGCGGCTAAAATTTTGATGTTTTCAGGAAATTCAACGATATCTTGCTTTTTAGCAGAGTCTTCAAGAATTTGATCTGAATTAATATTCGGATCAGTTATTAAAGCTCCAATTTGAATACACCATTCTTTCCATTCTTTTAAATCTGCAATTTTCGCAGGACTCCAAATTTTTCCTTTGGCTGAAGCTCCAATACTTATAGGTTTTCCATTACGATAACCTATACCTACAAAATCAGATTTCTTACATTTACTACCTTCTCTAATCTTACTCAATTCAATTGTGACATCAGCACCACTGAATCTTGAATATCGATGCAAGTGATTAGCAGGTTTGAACACACCTGCATGAACTATACTTAGGCGTTTGATATCATTAAAAGATTTGAAAACATCATCTTTATCTATTTTCTTTGCAGTTCCCAGTGAAATGATTTGTACTAAATTATCTATATCAAGTAATTTATCTGAATAACCTAAATACAATAATTTTTTTGATTTATCGAAATGAAGAACGACTAAACCCCAAATTTGATCTTTAATATGATCTGATTTAGCCCATTTCACTTTATCTCTACATTGAGTCGTAAAGTAAAAAACATTTTCCACTTCATTAATAAATGGCTGAGAAAGAGAATAGTATTTTGTATTAAAAGCCTCTCTAAATTTATACCAATCTACTTTTTGGGCGTGGAAACATACAAAGCTTAGGGCCGGAAAAACGATTTTAGGATTTAAATCTATATCAGGAGAATCAAAACCGGATAAAGGCTTACATTCCTGTAAAAAGGCGAGTAAGGAGGCAGCTTGTTCTTTTCTGGTATCTGCAATTTGGCTAATTACGTTTTCCCACCCAGTTCCTTCTTGGAAAAGACTCTCTAATTCCATTGTGAGTTTTTCTTCTGCAAAATTCACAATAAATGATGCATCACCAAGATTGTCTTTCGTGCGTGTAAAACGTCCAATAAATTGTAGCAAGACCGAAATAGATTTATGCATACCATGAACTGCTGCTATTTTGAAATTCGGATAGTCAAAACCTTCCTTTAACATATCGACGCATATAACAATATCAAACTCATGATTTTTAATAGATTCAATTATTTGTTTTTTCCCTGAAACTTTAGAATGAACAAGAGTTATTTTTTCTTCAGGAAACCACATACGATATTTGCTTAGTAAGTCTTCTGCTTTTTCTCTAGTCTCTGCTCTAACCATGACTTTATGGTTATAAAAACCTCTTTGGCGATCTTTATATAATTGATTAATAGCAGTATGAGCTATTTCATAATCTTTTTTACTTGGATGACGTTCGTCTACTGAGATTAATGAAATTTTAGAAAAACATTTATCATTAAGAGCTTGTGATAAAGGATAATTGTAAACAACTTTTCCTTGAATCGGTTGTCTATCTAATCGATAAGGCGTAGCAGTAAATTGGACAATTTTTGAAGCTGAGAATAATTGTTTTAGCATATCCCATTCTTTTGCTGTTACATGATGGGCTTCATCAAAATATACATGACTAAAAAAGTTTTTTAATTTATGTTTTATAGCAGATGGGCTTCTTGCTAAAAGAGCTGGGGTAGAAATAATAACTTCTGCATTTAATAAATATTCAACTTCTTCTTCAGATTTAATAGTCTCTTTTAAAGCAATAATTTTAGGATTTCGAAAATTTTGAGGTATCACACCTAGATCTTTAAGGATTCCCCAACTACTAAATTTTTGAAAGAGTTGTTCTTTTAATTCAATAGTAGGAACAATTACTAATGTTCTTTTAGATTGGTCGACTAATGTTGTTAATAGCATAGTCTCCGTTTTTCCAGTGCCTGTAGGTAAGACTACCGTTGCAGGCTCTTTAGATAGAGTCCAATGTGCTATTAATGAGTATAGAGCACCAATTTGAGCTGCTCTTAATCTTTCTCCATTTTCATTAATTGCATTGATATTAATTGCAGAGGATGTAGTAATAAATTCAAATAATGGAATAAGTAGATTTTTTTCAACTTTTAGTATTCCTTGATTTCTTTTTAAGGTGGCCTTAAATAAAAGATTTGTACTTAAACTTTTTAAAGTATATGTACTTTTATCTTGATAACAGATGGCGAAAGTATTTTTTCTTTCAGGTAATGCTAATTCTTGGATTTGACCAAGACGACTATGTTTATCCCAATAAGTATAGAGAAATTGATCAAATATTATTTCTTCTTGGAAAAGTTGATGTTGTTCAAAGCTATTTGAAGACATAGTGTTTAATTTCCTTATCATCACTCTTAATTAATTATTATTTTTTTTTAAGAATTGTTAAAGAGAAAAAAGAATTAATATTAATTTATAATAAAGATACAAATTTGATTTAATGGAAAAAAGAACAATATAGAAATATGAAACGAATAAAAAGACAATTAATTTCTAATTTCCCACTTATATTGCAAAATTAGCACAGCATTAATAGTTAAAACCTTAAGTTTTACAACCCCACTTAACAATAACCCACTCATTATTTAGCCTTACTTTTCTAATGATTTAATTTAAAACAAATGGCATTTTGTGTGCTTGACTGCAAAAGGGTTGGGCACTATTCTTTGCCTGCTGGCCACATTGCCAGCCGGTCGTCGCGGACCGATTACAACAGCATCAGAATTATTCCTTTCTGAGGGATAATTTTGTGTGAGCATCTCCTCGTCTCCTCCCGTAGCGGTAGGACGGGAGAGGGACACCTTCGGGTGTGCTGGTTGTTGTACCAGTCCGCGAACCCTTTCTCGTTCTGCCACCATAATTCTATAAATGTCTGGCAGAACTCCCAATAAAAAGGAGTTGGCTTTGCACATCCAATATTTCTTGGCTCTCAATGCCAAAAGCTATAACGACACAGCTTAAAAAATAAAGCAGCTTGAATGCCTTAAGGTTTTTCAGGCTTAAAGTCATTTTTACTTAAAACTCAGCAACAACAAAACTTGAGATGTGCCAAGCACAGTCTTTACGGCTTTGCTGTGCCTTTTTTCTCCCAAAAAGGGCACAGGCTTTTTTATCTCTACATACAACAAAAATTTTTATAACGGTAAAACTATGCCAAATTTAGTTCTCCCAACACGTACCTTATATGTTGTAAATAAAGCAATTGATCTGTTTCACCACCGTGGGTTTCACCTTATTGGGGTCGATAGAATAGTGAAAGAATCAGAAATTACGAAAGCGACTTTTTATAATTATTTCCACTCCAAAGAGCGGCTTATTGAAATCTGCCTTGTGGTGCAAAAAGAAAAGCTCCAAGAACAAGTGGTCGCAATGGTCGAATATGACTTAAGTACCCCTACCATCGATAAACTCAAAAAGCTTTATTATTTACATACCGATTTAGAAGGGCCGTATTACTTATTATTTAAAGCTATTTTTGAGATTAAAAATAGTTATCCAAAAGCCTATCAGACTGCAATGCGCTATAGAACATGGCTCAAAAATGAAATTTACAGTCAGCTTAGAATGCTAAACGCGGATGCTTCTTTTACCGATGCCAAGCTATTTGTATACATGGTGGAGGGCACAATTATTCAGCTTTTAAGTTCAGATGGGGCAATCGAGCAGGAAAAGATGTTGGAGCGTTTTCTTATCGCCACTATCCATCCTCACTAGCTAAAGAGGCTGCTTTAATATCGCTTAAATTAACCTCTAACCAATCGGCAAGTGCAGCAACATGTTTAGCGACTTCCTCACCTAATAAGGTTAAATCATATTCGACGTGGGGAGGGACGACTGGATAAGAAGTTCTGCGTATAAAACCATCTCTTTCTAAATGATGGAGGGTCTGAGTCAGCATTTTTTCGCTAACCCCGTTTGCTTTACGGCGTAACTCACTATAACGATGGGTGCCGTCACGTAAAGCAATCAGGCATATCACTCCCCAGAGGCTTGTAACATGAGCAAATGCTTCTCGGGACTGACAATTATTCTCTCCAGTAAAAAGATCACCTCTTCGGACTCTTTCGGTCAAGGTGGGGACTTTTACATTTTTCGTACCCATGCTTTATTTATCTCCATTTAAATGTGAATAAGCTTAATACTAACCTTGAGGTACGTACCTTATATGGCTCAGGAATAAATATTATATTAAGGCTCATCTCTATATTGGATCCAGAAATTTTAGGATTTTATTTACTCAACTAATTTTGAACATGGTTCCATCAATGTAAGTAATACTCTTTTTATAGGATCAAACTTTTCTTTATAAATGCAGCTATATAATTTACACAGGATGAAGAATGAATAATTTGAATTTTAAAACTCTAAAGAAGTACTGGCTGCGATTCGTGGGTATTGCTGTAATCGCAGGCGCTTTAGTATTGGCATTTGCTTGGACCGCTGGTCTATTTGGACATCGAACAACATCCAAAACTTTTTTGGGTGACACATTAAAAAACTTTGATCCCGGATATCGACGTGCACACGGTAAAGGTATTTGTTTTGATGGCACTTACCATAGTAATGGTGCGGCAGCAGCACTCTCTAAAGCCACGGTATTTGCCAAGTCTGATATACCAGCAATTGGCCGATTTTCTATTGGAAGCGGTAATCCGCATGCGGCAGATAATTCTACCGCAACAGTGAGTATGGCTTTATTGCTTTCTCCAGCCGATCATTCGCAGTGGCGTATGAAATTAAACAACTTTCCTTATTTCCCGACGCGAAATGCTGAAGGTTTTTTGGCGCAGCAAAAAGCATTTAAACCGGTTCCGTCTACTGGTAAACCTGATCCAGCCCTTGTTGAGGCATTTTTAAAAGAATATCCCGAAGCGCGTAAGTCTATTGAGCAAAAGGCCAAGATGCCATTAACCGGTAGTTTCAGCGGTGCAGAATTTTATGTCGTAAATGCTTTTATATTGCGGGCAGCCAATGGACAAGAACAGCCAGTCCGTTGGTCTATGCGTCCTCATTCAAAATTTATTAGTCTGACGAAAGAACAACGTGATCAAGCTGATCATGATTTCTTATTTAAAGACATCAAAAAACGTTTGGCTGAAGGGCCGCTCTATTGGGACTTAGTATTGCAACTTGCCGAGCCGGGAGACCCGGTGAATGACCCATCTCAGCCTTGGCCAAAAGAACGTAAAGAAATTATAGCCGGAACATTAGAAGTCAAAAATGTGACTGATCAGGTAAATGGCGCTTGTCGTGATATTAACTTTGACCCAACTTTGGTGCCACCGGGAATTGAGTTATCAGATGACCCAGTACTCGCAGCACGAGCGGCTATCTATTCACAGTCTTACAATGCTCGATTACGTGAAATTGGGTTTGGCAAAGCAACGGATGCCGTGGGCAAATAGGAGAGCTGAACAATGCAAAATAAATCTAACGATAATGCTCCACGTCATTTTAATTTGATTGCTCGAATACTGCATTGGCTTATGGCGGCAGCAATTCTGGCTATGCTATTTATTGGGGTAGGAATGACCACCTCAATGACTTGGCGTCCGTGGTTAATTGATATTCACCGTCCTTTAGGAATCGCAATCTTACTATTGGTCATCATAAGATTAATAAATCGACTCTGTTATCCAATTCCACCTTTGCCGCCGACTGTACCGCGCTGGCAGGCGTTTCTTGCCCATGCATCACATTGGCTACTTTATATTTTGATGTTTAGTTTGCCATTGCTCGGATGGGCGACGCTATCGGCAGGTAATTGGCCTGTCACTTTATTTCCGGGTTGGGATCTTCCACCTATAGCACCAACCAACTCTACGCTTTACGCTTGGTTCCGTACTCTACACGGAATTTTGGCTTGGCTATTATTTGCTGTCGTCATTGGTCATCTGTCCGCTGCGTTATTACATGCATGGATTTATCGCGATGGCGTATTTTCGAGTATGGCTTTGGGGTCTTCTTCTAAAAAAGAGAATATCGATTAGTTTGCTTGAAAGTTTTCGATTGAATGATGAGTTAATGGTGAGGTTTTTATAGGATTTATTTAAAACATATAAATAAGCTCTCTGATATAACAACTTAAAATAGAATTGATTTCTCAAGTTGAGAAATCAATTCAGCAATTTAGATCCCTTCAACAAAACTCACCATGACATCACAGCAGCCTTGGCGTTTACTTTTGGCAAGCTGATACTCAGGTGAAAAATAACATTCACGTGCAGTTTCCATATCTGGAAACTCAATTACCACATGACGTTCAAACTCTTGTCCTTCTAAGACTTCTGAGGCACCGCCACGCGCAAGAAACTTGGCGCCGTACTTTTGAAAAGCTTGCGGAGCAGTGGCCATATATTGTTTATATTGTTCCATATCATGAATGGTGACATGAGCAATCCAGTACGCAGACATATCGTATTTCCCTATAACTTATTCAATAAAGGTCTATTTACCTTTTCCTAAAATTTGTGATTTCACGCATCTAAAATATTTTTTGCGACAGCAGCAGCTTCAGCAATATGTTCAGCAACAGCTTGTTTTGCCTTTTCAGGGTCTTTGTGAAGATAGATGGCCTCACACATATTTTTAATACGTTGATAACCAGAAATTTCACGCTTTGTTGATTTCATGGTCATTGCACGAAGACGGCTAATTCGGCCATTTAAACGTTGAACCACTTCCCAAGCAATATGGTGATTGGCTGTTGTAAAAATAGTTTCATAAAGCCGGGTAGAGGTCGCAATAATGAGATTGATGTCATCGGCGGCAAACGCAGCTTTAAGATCTTCTAATAGAAGTTTTAATTTTTCAGCAGTTTTTTCATCTAGATTTTTAGTGCAGTCGACCACAGCACTTTGCTCTAACAAAAGACGAATTTCATAAATTTGTGAAGCGATGTCCCAGTTAAGTAGTGAAACAATAGGGCCTTTGTTTGGCAAAATCTCGACTAAACCTTCTGCTTCCAAATAACGAATCACTTCGCGAACGACAGAACGGCTCACGCCAAGTTCTTCACATAACGTTCTTTCAACCAATCTTTTTCCTGAAGGGAAATAGCCCGTAATAATGGCATTACGCACTTTATCTAAACACAGCTCTCGTAAAGTTACGGGCGGGTTTTCAATTTTAAGATTCATAGGTAATTAAATTTTCCTGTTTTTTAACATGTTGAGTTTCATTACATGTTTTTCAATAAAAATTAGCATAGCAAACTCTTGCTTTTTTTTCAGTATGTATTATGGTATACCATAATACGAATGACAAGATAATTTACTTGCAAGGAAGAGCAATGGAACTCATACGTAAAACTGTGCTTCATGTAGAAACCACTTATGTAGATGGCGGCAAAGAAGCAGCCAAGCCTTTAAAAATGGTGGCAGCAGCAGCGGTAATTAAAAATCCGTGGGCAGGGCAAGGTTATGTAGAAAACCTAACACCGGAAATTCGTCGCATTGCGCCAATCTTAAGCGAGCATTTAACCAAGCTTATTCTTGATGAAGTCGGTTCGGGCGAGGCTGTTGAAGCTTTTGGTAAAAGTGCAGTGGTGGGCTTAAATGGTGAACTTGAGCATGCATCAGCTTTAATTCACACCTTACATTTTGGTAATACTTACCGTAGTGCTGTTGGCGCGAAGTCTTATTTGGCATTTAACAATACCCGTGGCCCAGCAAATGCGCCGATTTTAATTCCAATGATGGATAAAAATGACGAAGGCCGCCGTTCTCATTACTTAACATTGCAATTTGCAATTCCAGATGCACCTGCTGCTGACGAACTGGTTGTTGTGATTGGTGCAGCGACAGGTGGTCGACCACATCATCGTATTGGTGATCGTTATAAAGATTTGGAAGAGTTAGGTCATGATGTCAAAAAACCTGCAGCTGTCAAATAACCGTATTGCTCACTATTTTGAGCAAGGCGAAGGAGAGCCTCTGGTTCTGATCCATGGAGTGGGAATGCAAGCTGCGGCATGGTATCCACAAATTGAATATTTTTCTAAACATTATCATGTGATTTCAGTAGATATGCCGGGACATGGTCAAAGTAACAAATTACCGGCAGACGCAAAATTACAAGATTTTGTTGAATGGACCATCGAATTTATTACAGCCTTAAATCTAGGCCCGGTAAATTTAGCAGGGCATTCAATGGGCTCGCTAATTACCACAGGCGTCAGTGTTACCCGTCCTGATTTAGTTAAACGGATGGCTGTACTCAATGGTGTGTATAAACGGACACCACAGGCACGTCATGCAGTCATCCAAAGAGCTGAAGAGTTAAAAACAGGCCGTATTGATGTTGAAACTCCGCTACAACGCTGGTTTGGTGAAAGTGAAGTCGAGCGTATAGCAGCTGCCAAAGTGAAAACTTGGCTCGAAAATGTCGACTTATCTGGTTATACCACTGCGTATTCTGCGTTTGCACAAGGCGATGAAACTTATGCAGATGACTGGTCAAAGATCACTTGTCCTGCTTTGGTGTTGACCGGTACGGATGATCCGAATTCAACTGCAGAAATGGCAATACAAATGGCAAAACAGGCAAAGCATGGCACTGCAATTGTCATTGAAAATGAACGTCATATGGTGAATTTAACTGCACCTGACAAAGTGAATAATGCAATGCAAGCGTGGTTGGAAACCAGCGTTTAATTTGCCACACATTGCTGAAGGAATATAACAATGAGTGAAATGGATACTATTAATAAAATGCGTGAACTTCGTGATGCTTTCGGGTCATTTATGACAGGCGTTACGGTGGTCACAACCTGTAAAGAAGATGGAACACCACTTGGCTTTACAGCGAACTCTTTTGCTTCGGTGTCTTTGGACCCAGCTTTACTTCTAGTGAGTATTGCCAAGACATCAAGCAATTATCATAACTTTGCAAATGCCACACATTTTGCAATCAATATTTTGGCAGAAGAGCAAAAGGATGTTTCAAATACCTTTGCTCGTCCAAGCGAAGATCGTTTTGCAAATATTTCATGGTCAAAAAGCGCTTGCCAGAACCCGCTGATCGATCATGTCAGTGCATGGTTTGACTGTACAACCTACCAAGTTGTCGATGCAGGTGACCATGCCATTTTAATTGGTAAAGTTGAAGACTTCGCTTCGACAGGTTTTGCAGGACTTGGTTATTATCGTGGTGGATACTTCACTCCGGCCAAACTTTCTGCCGAGGTCATCTCTGGTCCTAAAGTGGTGATGAGTGCAATTATTGGTCATGAAAATACCATTTTACTTGAAGAAACTGCCGATCATAAATGGACTATTCCGCATGTCATGGTAGATAAAGACGGTGCCGATAAAGCGCTTGAGAAAATCTTTGCACAATATCAGCCAGATGCTTCTGCCAACTTCATTTACTCTGTATATGAAAACGTTGAAAACCAGCAGCAATATATTTCATTTTTATGCAACACACCCGTAGCTCAAGCCACTAAAGGTCAGTTTGTCGATTTAAATGATCTTGAGAAACTTGAGTTTGTAGACAGTGCTTTAGAAAGTATGCTGATGCGCTATCGCAAAGAAAACCATTTGAAAACTTATGGTGTTTATTACGGAAATCAGACAACAGGTACAGTTCGTCAAATCGTTAAAGAGGAAGTTTAATCATGCGTTTTTCATTATTTGTGCATATGGAACGTGTTTCTGATCAGCAAACCCAGAAGCAGCTTTATGATGAAATGATTGAGCTTTGTCAGATTGCAGACCGTGGCGGTATGCATGCGGTTTGGACAGGCGAACACCATGCCATGAACTTTACCATTGCACCGAACCCATTTTTAAATCTGGTCGATTTAGCGAATAAAACCAAAAATGTTCGTTTAGGTACAGGTACGGTGGTAGCGCCATTCTGGCATCCGATTAAACTTGCAGGTGAAGCTGCAATGACCGACATTATTACCAATGGCCGTTTAGATATTGGTATTGCTCGTGGGGCTTATTCGTTTGAATATGAACGTATGGTTCCGGGCATGGATGCATGGAGTGCAGGTCAGCGTTTACGTGAAATGATTCCCGCAATTAAAAACCTTTGGAAAGGCGATTATGAGCATAACGGGGAATTTTGGCAGTTTCCAAAAACCACCTCAGCACCTCAACCGCTTCAACAACCGCATCCACCAATTTGGGTTGCTGCCCGTGATCCAAATAGCCACGAATTTGCTGTGCAAAATGGCTGTAATGTACAGGTAACGCCGTTACATTTAGGTGACGAAGAAGTTGAAAAACTCATGGGACATTTCAATGCAGCTTGTGAAAAGTTCAGTGATGTACCGCGTCCGGAAATTATGTTGCTCCGCCATACCTATGTGGCAGATAGTGAAGAAGATGCTCAACTGGCAGCAGATGAAATCAATACCTTCTATAACTATTTCGGCGCTTGGTTTAAAAATGAGCGTGAAATTCATCAAGGTTTAATCGCACCTTTAAGTGCTGAAGAAATTGCTGCACATCCTTTTTATACACCTGAGGCGATGCGCAAAAATAACGTGATTGGACAAGCCCAAGAAGTCATTGACCGCTTAAAAGCTTATGAAGCAATGGGCTATAACGAATATTCTTTCTGGATTGATACGGGCATGAGCTTTGAGCGTAAAAAAGCATCATTAGAACGTATGATCAATGAAGTTATGCCGGCATTTGCATAGAGGCGAATATCATGACAGCAGATTTTCAGCTTTATATTAATGGTCAATTTGAATCTGGTGCAGCAACGTTTGAAAGTATTAATCCTGCAACAGGTGAAGTCTGGGCACATATGCCGGAAGCTCGAACCGATGAAGTCAATCGAGCAGTTCAAGCGGCATCTCAGGCATTAAAAGCACCGGAGTGGGCAGGTTTAACGGCCTCCCAGCGCGGTAAATTGCTCTATAAGTTAGCTGATTTAATTGAAAAAGCTGCACCGCAACTTGCCCAAATTGAAACCAGTGATACGGGCAAAATTATTCGTGAAACATCGAGCCAGATTGCCTATGTCGCTGAATATTATCGCTACTATGCAGGTATTGCCGACAAATTAGAGGGTAGTTTTCTACCGATTGATAAGGCAGACATGCAAGCATGGATTGTTCGTGAACCAGTAGGCGTGGTTGCTGCAATTGTTCCTTGGAACAGTCAGTTATTTCTATCGGCAGTAAAGGTTGGCCCAGCTTTAGCGGCAGGTTGTACCGTCGTGCTAAAAGCTTCTGAAGACGGCCCTGGACCATTGTTAGCCTTTGCCAAATTAGTCCATGAAGCGGGTTTCCCGGCAGGAGTGGTCAATGTGATTACCGGTTTCGGGCCTGAATGTGGCGCCGTGTTGAGTAGTCATCCTGATGTTGCCCATGTTGCGTTTACAGGTGGTCCAGAAACGGCACGGCACATTGTGCGTAACTCGGCTGAAAATCTTGCAAAAGTTTCACTCGAATTAGGTGGTAAATCACCATTTATTGTATTTGCTGATGCAGATATTCAAAGTGCGGTAAATGCTCAGGTCGCTGCTATTTTTGCTGCTACTGGTCAGAGTTGTGTGGCAGGTTCACGCTTACTGGTTGAAGAAAGCATTAAAGATGAATTTGTTCAACGTTTGGTTGAGCGCGTACAAACCATAAAAATTGGTTTACCTCATGAAATGGCAACCGAGTTTGGACCACTTTGTACTTTACGCCAACGTCAAAAAATCGAGCAAGTCGTTGCAAGTTCAATCCAGCAAGGGGCAAAACTGCTTACTGGGGGTAAAAGCCTTGAGCGAGCAGGTTATTACTATCCACCAACCATTTTAGATTGCACCGATGCACCTCAAGCAGATTGCATTACCACGGAACTATTTGGTCCGGTGTTATCAGTAGATAATTTCAAAGATGAAGCGGAAGCCGTGCAAAAAGCCAATAGCACGCCTTACGGATTGGCAGCAGGCGTTTTTACTACCAATTTAAGCCGTGCTCACCGCATGACAAAAGTGATTGGATCGGGAATTGTTTGGCTAAATACTTACCGTGCTGTTTCTCCACTTGCACCTTTTGGTGGACATGGGCTTTCGGGACATGGGAGGGAAGGTGGCGCAAATGCGGTTCTAGATTACACCACCACCAAAACAGTTTGGTTACGTACCTCAGATGAGCCAATTGATGACCCATTTGTCATGAGATAAATCATGACTTGAGGTATGAAAATATAACGGGATTTTAATTTCAAGGATGAAAAAATGAATCAGTCAAACTTAGCAATCGCCTAAAGCTTTAAATAGTTGAAAACGTAAAACTAGATGTATCGATGCTTAATCAAGTATTGATTGGACTGGCTTTACCTTTTTCTTGGCTAAAACAACACAAACAGAGAAATAAGCTGTTTGTAAAAGGAATTAAAAAGATGAGGCCGAGTCATACCGACATGACTTTGGCTGGGCAGATTTTTTGATGTTGAGGAAATGAATTCCTCAAAGAGAGATTAAGGATATGAGCCAAAACGAAAATAGCAATAATGCTTTCGCTATCGAAAGTCATTCCATTGATTATGTTGCTCCCTCTGAACGTAATGGGAAAGTTCGCGATCTATTCACATTATGGTTTTGTACCAATATTGCACCGCTCGCCGTCATTACGGGTGCAATGTCAATTTTAACGTTTAACCTCAATATTGTAAGTGCATTGCTTGCGATCTGCTGCGGACATTTTTTTGGTGCAGCGATTTTAGCTTTAACCTCTGCACAAGGCCCACAGGTCGGCATTCCTCAAATGATTCAGAGCCGTGCACAGTTCGGGCGTTATGGGGCATTGCTGGTTGTACTGTTTACCACCCTCATTTATTTAGGTTTTTTCATCTCTAACATTATTTTGTCAGGTAAAACCCTTCATACCGTTGTTCCTGCTATTCCTGTGCCGACCGCGACCGTGATTGGCGCAATTGCAGCAACTACCATAGGCGTGATCGGTTATCACTTTATTCATAAGTTCAATAAAATTGGAACTTGGTTTATGGGTGGTTCGTTGCTCATCGGCCTCATGATTATGGTGCCGCATATTAATGCAGATGTACTTGCTAAAGGCTCTTTCAATATGAAAGGCTGGTTTGCCATGTTTGGTTTGTGTGCGGTATGGCAAATTAGTTTCTCACCTTATACCTCAGACTATTCACGATATTTACCGAAATCGATTGGTATTTATAAGCCATTTATTTTTACCTATTTAGGCGCATCGTTAGGAACTATTTTTGCGATGGCATTTGGTACGATTGCGGTCAGTATTGGCTCAACCACAGATGCTATGGAAGCGGTAAAGTCAGGCACTGGGCTGTTCGGTTATGTTCTTATGATTTTGTTCTTATGCAATATCATTGGTCATAATGCCATGAACCTATACGGTGCGGTTCTGTCATGTATTACCTCAATTCAGACTTTTGCAGGGCAGTGGATGCCAAGCCGAAATATCCGAGTCGTGTTATCAATCATTGTGTTAGTTCTAGCGACTTTAACGGCGCTTTGGGCATCAAGTAACTTTATTAGTTTCTTCTTGAATGTGATTTTTGCCTTGTTATTTATTTTGGTGCCATGGGTGTCTATTAATTTACTAGATTTCTATGTCGTGAATAAAAAGTCTTATGACATTCAATCGATTTTTGCACGTGATGGTGGTATTTACGGCAAATTTAATGCAAAAGCGCTTACGGCTTATTTCATTGGGATTGCGGTACAAATTCCGTTCTTAAAAAATGCGTTTTTCACAGGTGCATTGGCTGATGTAATTCCGGATGCGGATATTTCATGGGTTATTGGATTGGTGGTGAGTCTGGTGGTGTATTACGTCTTTAATCTAGGAAAGATTAAATGTTCTGCACCTGCATTAAACGCAAAATTACCTCAATAAGCATTGTAGTGAAAGGAATCCCACAATGAAAAAAAGCTATTTACAAGCA
This sequence comes from Acinetobacter sp. BD54, assembly GCF_044778325.1. NCBI lineage: Bacteria > Pseudomonadati > Pseudomonadota > Gammaproteobacteria > Moraxellales > Moraxellaceae > Acinetobacter > Acinetobacter sp. BD54. The sequence goes on from NZ_JANJEP010000002.1 coordinate 225,877, forward strand.
GCTTTAAGCACAGCATTAATGGCTGTAATCTATCCGAGTTACGCAGGTATAAGTTTTGGAAACACCGATGATGAATACGGCAAGCTCACCGTATCCGGCTATGTTCGCGCTAACTATCAAGATAAACACTATGGAGAGTCTGCTTCTGATCAAAAAATTCGTTTTGATGCTGCGCAGTTAAAACTGGACTACGAGCGTGGACCGTTATTTGGTCATGCGGAATATCGTTGTTATCAATATGACCGTCTATGTGATTTTTCTACGTTAATTGATGGTTATGTAGGGTACAAATTAAATAAAACAGATCAAGTGGTGGCAGGTGTTCAGCCGATTCCATTTGGGCCGGGACGTTTTTGGGGTAATAGCTTATATGGAAGTATGAGCACAACCGCAGGTTTAGAAGATGTTCATAATCTTGGTTTGAATTATCATTTTGAATTGCCGACAGCAACCAAGTTTGATGTGGGTTATTTTGCGGTAGATGGTGGGAACTACACAGGTTCTACCCAAGATTCAGGTCGCTACACTGCAAATTATGTGAGTTCAGACGATCCGAATAAAACCGATTTGCAAGAAAAGAACATGTGGGTAGGCCGAGTGACTCAAGATATAAATCTTGGAATTAATGGTTTAACCACACAACTCGGTGGCTCCTATTGGACATCCGATATTGAAAATAAAACTGCTTCGAGTGATGGGCGGCGTCATGCATGGGCACTTTTTGGTAAAGCCAATTATGGCAATTTAAATGTGACCCTTACTGGCGGTAAAAATGATGTAACTAATCAGGATCAGCTTAATCCTAATCAGTCGCTCATGGGCTCTTACGACAGTGAATATTATGTAGCTAACAAAGGAACATTCTATACAGCAGATGTTGGTTATTCTTTCAAAAATGTTAAGCAAATCGGAAACATTACGCCGTACTTTATGTACAGCCATTACGATAAAGATCAGGACAGTATGAAAGATTCGATTCGTAATATTATTGGTGTGTCTATTGACCATAAACAGCTATCTTTGGTGGCTGAATACATCATGAGTAAAAATGACCCATTCATTGGTGGGACTCAAGATTCATTGGCAAAAGGGGATGATAACCAGTGGAATAAGTTGCTTAACTTAACGCTGTTTTATTATTTCTAAAGACATTTAAACATTCGGGCATACCGAAAATTTTTTTAAATTAATTTTTGGTATGCCATAATACAAAGTTGATGGTGAGCTATTTAATTTATGTATCGCTCCACTATCAATGCAGAAGATCTTAATAGGATAATGATCATGCAGCTTAATGAACTCGCTTTATTTCGTCAGCAAGCTTTTGTTGCTGGAAAGTGGTGCGATGCAGACCATCAACAAACATCCGAAATTTTAAATCCAGCGACATTAGAGATTATTGGTACTGTCCCGAATATGGGCAAGGCTGAAGCCGAGCGTGCCATTGAAGCTGCCAAAGAAGCTTGGCCGCTATGGAAAAATAAAACAGCAAAAGATCGATCAATTATTTTAAAAAAATGGTTCGATTTAATCATTTCAAATGCAGATGAATTAGCTTTTATTTTAACGAGTGAGCAAGGAAAGCCCTTAGCTGAAGCCAAGGGTGAAATTTTATATGCTGCCAGTTTTATTGAATGGTTTGCCGAAGAAGCAAAACGAGTGTATGGAGATATTATTCCAAGCCCATATCCAGATGCTCGTATTGTTGTAAATAAACAGCCTATTGGCGTCGTTGCAGCTATTACGCCGTGGAATTTTCCTGCTGCCATGATTACGCGTAAGGTTGCTCCAGCCTTGGCGGCAGGTTGTCCTTGTATTGTAAAACCAGCACCAGAAACGCCTTTTACTGCTTTGGCCTTAGTGGACTTAGCTCTGCAAGCCGGCGTGCCTGCTGAAATTTTTAGTGTGATTACAGGCGATGCAGTTCATATTGGTGATGCAATTTTTGAAAGTGATGTCGTACGTAAGTTTACTTTTACGGGTTCAACACCAGTTGGCAAAATGCTGCTTGAGCGTTCAGCAAAAACCTTAAAAAAAGTTTCCTTAGAGTTGGGTGGCAATGCGCCGTTTATTGTATTTGATGATGCCGATTTAGATGCAGCAATTGAGGGAGCACTCATTGCTAAATTTAGAAATGCAGGGCAAACCTGTGTCTGCGTCAATCGATTCTTAGTGCAGGCAGGCATTTATGAAAAATTTATTGCTGCCTTAAGCCAAAAAATTCAAAACTTTAATATTGGTAATGGATTAGAAGCAGGGCATGACATTGGGCCATTAATTAATGCCAATGCGGTGAAAAAAGTTGAAGCTCATATTCAAGATGCATTAGATAAAAATGGTCGTCTTGTGGTTGGTGGTAAAAGGCATACTGCGGGTGAATTATTTTTTGAACCGACACTGATTGCAGATGTTACCGCTGATATGGATGTGGCAACTCAAGAAACGTTTGGCCCTCTGGCAGCCGTATTTAAATTTGAAACCGAGCAACAAGCGGTAGAAATGGCAAACGCAACTGAATTTGGTTTAGCCGCATATTGTTATACCAAAGATTTAGGCCGTGCTTGGCGAATGAGTGAACAGCTTGAATATGGCATGGTCGGAATTAATAAAGGCCTTATTTCAAATGAAGTTGCACCGTTTGGTGGAATTAAACAGTCTGGTTTAGGGCGTGAAGGTTCTAAATACGGTATTGAAGATTATCTGGAAATTAAATACACCTTGTTTGGAGGATTGAATATATGAGTAATGAAAAATTTGAAAAGGGTTTAGCAATCCGCAAACAAGTTCTTGGTGAAGAATATGTAAATAATTCAATCAACAATGCTGATGAGTTTAATCTTCCTCTTCAAGAATTAGTCACTGAATATTGCTGGGGAGCTGTTTGGGGGCGTGAAGAATTAAGTAAGCCTGAGCGCAGTTTAATTAACTTGGCAATGATCTCAGCTTTAAATCGTCCGCATGAATTAAAACTACATGTTAAAGGTGCACTTCGAAATGGTGTACCTAAAGAGAAAATTCGTGAAGTGCTTTTGCAGGTTGCAATTTACTGTGGCGTGCCTGCTGCTGTAGATAGCTTTCGAATTGCTAAAGAGGCAATTAAAGAGTTTGAATCTGAGCAATAAACGTTGCCTTTGAATAATTAAAAAAGCCTTGTTCAAGTGGACGAGGCTTTTTTATTTTTAAGCTTATTTGTTCAGTTCAGGGGGTAAATGCTGCGCCAAATAATCAATTGCAAGACGGGTTTTGAGTGGCATAAAAGGCAGTGTAGGCCATACCAAATGAATCGGAAAAGCAGTGCTCGACATGGTTTCTAACACTTGTACTAGCTTACCATCCTGTAATTCATTTTGAATGAGCCAGTCGGGCAGCCAAGCAATACCTGCGTCAGCAAGTGCTGCATTTTTAATAGCTTGCAGATCATTTAAAAGAAGTTTTGCTTTGGGTTTAATAAATAAAGGCTCGTCATTTTCCTTTTGAAGTCGCCATTTCTGCATTTGACCAAAATGCGGATCGGCAATCGTCGCGTGCTGGTCTAAGTCTTCAATATGTTCTACGGGACCTGCTTTATTTAAATAGTCAGGTGAGGCACAAAGTAGCATTCGATGCTCACCAATCGGTTTGGCAACGAGCTGAGTGGTGTCAGGCAATGCCCCGATTCTTATACATAAATCAAAACCTTCTTCGATCAAGTCTACATTTCGGTCATTAAATGAAATTTCTAACTGTAAGTCCGCATGTTGCTGAGCAAATTTAACCATGAGCGGGGCAGCAAAAAGTTGCCCGAACAGCACTGGCACAGACATTCTTAATCGGCCTGTTGCGTTAATTTTGCCTTGGTCTAATAACGCCGCCGCATTTTGTATTTCACTTAACGCTCGGCGGCTATGCTCATAAAACAAAGTACCTTCGTCAGTCATGCTGAGTGAACGTGTAGTTCTTTTAAATAGAACTACACCAAGCTGTTCTTCAAGCCGAGCAATATTTTTACTTATGGCTGAGCGAGTTAAATGCAATTGCTCGGCAGCTTTTACAAAACTTCCAGCTTCAACCACAGTCACAAATATAGAAATTGCACTTAGCTCATGTTGCATGATTGTTGCCTAAAAGGAACCAATATAATGAAATAATATCACCACTGTTGAATTTATTGTGGAGTTAATATGGCTTCATCAAAAACGTGGAGACGGTCATGGCTAAAATATTGGTATTAAAATCCAGCATTATGGGTGAGGGTTCACAAACCAATCGCCTAATTGATGTCATGCTTGAATATCGAAAAGACCAAGGTTTGCAAGATGACATTACCATACGCAATTTAGCTGAAATGAATCTGCCTGTATTAGATCTAGAAATTTTCCAAGCGCTGCGTGGGGCTGAAAATGTAAATCAAGACATTCAACAAATCGTTGCTTTGTCGGACGAATTAATTGCTGAATTAAAAAATACTGATTTATTGGTCATTGGCGCACCGATGTACAACTTAAATGTCCCGTCTCAACTCAAAAACTGGTTTGATTTAGTTGCACGAGCCAGACAAACATTCCGCTACACCGAAACTTATCCTCAAGGTTTGGTTGAAGGCGTAAAAGCTGTGGTGGTAAGTAGTCGGGGCGGTATTCATGTCGGCCAAGAAACTGAGGCAGTCACGCCTTATCTCAAAGCTGTGTTAGGGCTAATGGGCATTCATGACGTCGATTTTATTTATGCAGAAGGCTTAGACATGCAGGCCTATCGCAGCAATGCTTTAGATCTGGCAAGCCAACAAGTCAAAAAATTCGCTATTTAAAATTATGAGTTAAAACTCTTGTATCTCTAATAGATCAAGAGTTTCTAAGTCTATTTAAATTACATTTCTGAGTTCATTTGCCGTGTTGCGCAGTAAGGGCAAAATTTGCTGAACCAAATAATCTTCTTGTACGCGGTTAGTTTGAGACATGCAGTTAAGTGCTGCTATGGCTTGACCTTGGGCGTTAAAAACGGGCACTGCAATCGCAATTACGCCAAGTTCATGTTCTTCTTTGGAAAGACAATAATCCGATAAAGAAATACCCTTAAGCACTTCAAAAAACTTTGACTCATATACTATGGTAAAAGGCGTTAAGCGTTTTAAACCGTAATTTTTTACCCACGTATGTTGGGCTTCTTCAGGTAGTGCTGCCAGCAATACTTTACCCGTGGAAGTGGCATGGGCAGGGAGACGGTTTCCTAAATGCATGCCATAAGGGCTAACGCGCAAATTATCTTGCTGTGGTAAATAACTACGGGCAATCGGCACCACTTCGTTATCGTCTAACACCACAATCGAAAAAGTCAGCGACGTCTGGGCACACAAAAGATTTAAAAATGATTGAGCAACTTTAGGCAGGTGGGCAGAGCTTAGATAAGAACTCGAAAAGCGCAGTACGCGATGAGTGAGCCAAAAGTAATGTTCATCTGTTTCTAAATAGCCTAAGTATTTTAAAGTTTTTAGGTAACGCCTTGCCGCTGTACGACTAATACCTGTTCGTTCTGCCACTTGAGTGACATTAAGCCGTTGCCGATCTGTTCCAAAAGCTTCCAATAAGGCCAAGCCTTTTGCTAATCCTGCAATGTAGTCATCTTGACGAATTTTCTCATGCGAGTTCGGGTGCTCTAGAAAAGCATCGAGAGAAGGCATCCTTTCATTCCTGTTATTTTGGTTGTTTCTGTCCGCTATTCGGACAAACTAAATGATAAACGGTTATTTTCGTCTTGGATACATAGTGAACAAAACTTAAAGCCAGTAATTTAAAAGTCAGGATGAAACAAGGATGAAGTTATGGATATTTTAAAGACACAGGTTGCAATTATTGGTTCTGGACCAGCAGGGTTATTGCTTGGGCAACTTCTATATAAAGCTGGCATCGATCATATTATTGTTGAGCAACGTAGTGCTGAATATGTGGCTTCACGGATTCGTGCAGGAATTTTAGAGCAAGTTTCGGTCGATTTACTTAAACAAGCAGGCGTTGACCAAAACTTAAAAGAAAAAGGATTACCACATTCGGGCATCGAAATCTTAACCAATGGTGAAAAGCATCGGGTTGATTTGGCTGCACTCACAGGTGGAAAACAAGTGACAGTATATGGTCAGACCGAAGTCACCAAAGATTTAATGGCTGCGCGTGAAGCAGCACAGCTCACTTCATTTTATGAAGCTCAAAATGTACAAGTGAAAGATTTCTACACTGCACCAAAAGTTGAGTTCGAGTACCAAGGTAAAGCCTTTCAAATTCAGTGTGACTTTATAGCAGGGTGTGATGGCTACCATGGTATCTGCCGTGCCAGCGTGCCTGAAGATAAAATTAAGACCTTTGAAAAAGTTTATCCGTTTGGCTGGTTAGGGGTATTGGCCGATGTCCCACCTGTAGCCGATGAACTCATTTATGTACAGTCTGAACGTGGATTTGCTTTATGTAGTATGCGCTCAGAAACACGTAGCCGTTATTATTTACAAGTCCCTTTAACAGATCACGTCGAAGACTGGTTGGATGAAAAGTTCTGGGATGAGTTAAAAAACCGCCTAGATCCTGAAAGCCGTGAAAAGTTAGTGACAGGTCCTTCTATTGAAAAAAGTATCGCGCCGTTACGTAGCTTTGTGACCGAGCCAATGCGTTTTGGAAAACTATTTTTAGCAGGTGATGCTGCGCATATTGTTCCACCAACAGGAGCAAAAGGCTTAAATCTCGCTGCATCTGATATTGCTTATTTATCAAGCGCACTCATTGAATATTACGCCGAAGGTTCTGAACAAGGTATAAATGAATACTCTGAAAAATGCCTACAACGCGTATGGAAAGCAGAGCGTTTTTCTTGGTGGATGACTCATTTATTGCATCGTTTTGAAACTGAAAGTGAGTTTGACCATAAGATTAAACAAGCCGAGTTGAGTTATGTACTGGGTTCGATTGCGGGTAAAACCACATTGGCCGAAAATTATGTCGGTTTGCCTTATGAGATTAAGCAAATTGATAGTTTTAAGCACGCAAGCTAAAGACTAAGTAAAAATAAAAAGGGCATGAAAATGCTCTTTTTTTATAGAAAAATTTAAGTGGGTCGTACTAGCTTAAGAGATTGTTTTGCTTAAAAGATCAGCATTAATAAAAGCTTTTGTCATATTTTTTCAGTATATTGCTATTAATTTCTTTATTTATAAATTCTAAGTTTGTATGGAACAGGACCAAGCACGCATACCTAAATATATTCCTATTCGCGATGCAATTGCCCATGACATTGAATCTGGCGTATTAGAAGCCCACGCAAAACTCCCTTCGGAAAGAGTGCTTTCTGAACAATTCCAAACCACTCGTGTTGCTGCACGTGAAGCTTTGCTGGCTTTGGAAACTGATGGCCTGATTTATCGACTAGACCGCCGTGGTTGGTACGTTCGTTCTCCTCGTATTATTTATCACCCACAATCGACTAAAAACTTTAATCAGTTTGTGATTGAACAAGGCTATGAACCTTCGACAGAAATGATTTCGAGTGAACTGACTCAGGCCACTTCTTGGGATGCCAAGCATTTAAAAGTTGAAAAAGGCCATCCGATTTATTCAGTTTGGCGACGTCGTTGTATTAATGGACGACCTGTTTTGGTTGAACATTTAAGGGTGAATGCCGAGCTTTTCCCTGAGTTTTTAACTCATGATCTCAAGCAATCCATTACTTTACTGATGGCAAATCAATATAACTGCCATATCACCAGAGCTGACATTAACCTCTATCCAACCGCTTTATCGGAACAGCAGGCCAAAGCACTGCATGTCAATGTGGGCGCGCTCGGTTTATATATTTGCCGTAGCAACAGAAATGAAGAGGGCGTGATTACCGATGTTGACCAAGAATATTGGCTACACGATGTTTTAGATTTGCATTTCGAAGCACGAGCATAAAAATACAATCTGGTTTAAACCAGATTAATTAAACTGTCATATAAAGCTGTTGAAATACGATCATCAAATAATTGCATTCGATGGTTTGCAGATGAAACAGTATGTTCAACAGACAATTAAACTCGGCACTGCATCAATTTTAGGTGTAGTAGTTACTATTCAAATGGGATGTTCATCAGCAACATCAAAACAATCAGAAGAAATTACAGTCTATACGGCAGTGGAAGCCGATCAGCTTAAGCAATACCAAGAAGAATTACACAAAGCCTATCCAGAACTCAAAGTAAAATGGGTACGTGATTCAACTGGTGTAATCACCGCGAAACTTTTGGCAGAGCAGAAAAACCCACAAGCGGATGTGGTTTTTGGTGTGGCTTTAACCAGTTTGTTGGTCATGGAAAAGAAGGACATGCTTGAGCCTTTTAAACCTGAAGGTATTCAAAATTTAAAACCAGAATTTGTAAGTCAAAAACCTGTACCAACTTGGACGGGTATGGATGCATGGGAATCTGCAATTTGTGTCAATAAAGTCGAATTAGAAAAGCGTAAATTACCGATTCCAAAAACTTGGAAAGATTTAACCAACCCAATTTATAAAAACTTAATTGTGATGCCAAACCCAGCTTCGAGTGGCACAGGCTATTTAGATGTCACGGCTTGGATGCAGATTTGGGGCGAAAAGCAGGCATGGGACTATATGCAGGCTTTAGATAAAAACATTTCACAATATCCTCACTCGGGTTCAAAACCTTGCAAGATGGCAGCACAAGGTGAAATTCCAATTGGTGTTTCTTTTGGTTATCCGGCATTTAAGTTAAAAGCAGAAGGTGCACCTTTAGAAGTGGTTTATCCAACTGAAGGTTTAGGCTGGGAAATGGAAGCCTCAGCAATTGTGAAAGGAACCAAGAAATTAAGTAGCGCGCAAAAATTTATAAATTGGTCGGTAAGCAAAGCGGCAAACGAAGCCTATGCCCATAACTTTTCAATGGTGGCCTATAAAGGCATTGAAAATACTACTATGGACTTCCCGAAAAATCTTCCTCAAATGCTCGTGAAAAATGATTTTTATTGGGCGGCCGAGCAGCGTGAACGTATTTTGGCTGAATGGTCAAAGCGTTTTGAAAAGTGATCTTTGGGATAAGGGCCTCATTATGCAAATACCTTCGTCATTGCAGTCATCGCTGCTAGGTCAAAATCAAAAGGCCGAGTTAGCAGGGCATTTATTGTCGACCTTAACGATCTATAAATATCCTGAACATGGTCCGTCGGTTTTAGAAGTGGTGGATATTCAAAAAAAGTTCCAACACTTTCAGGCCCTAACGCATATTAATTTAGACCTGAAAGCGGGCGAGTTCGTGAGCTTTTTGGGACCTTCTGGATGCGGTAAAACCACATTGCTACGCATAATTGCGGGTCTAGAAAAACCTGATTATGGAAAAGTCATAAAAAAGGGCGCAGACATTACGTTGCTAAGTGCTGAAAAGCGTCACTGCGGTATTGTGTTTCAGAACTATGCGTTATTTCCAAACTTAAACGTTGAAGAAAATATTGCTTTCGGCTTAGATAAAAAAAAGTGGGATAAAGTACAGCGTAGCCAACGAGTTCAGCAGTTATTAGAACTGATTGAATTACCCGATATTGCAAAAAAATACCCTAACCAATTATCAGGCGGGCAGCAGCAACGTGTTGCGCTTGCTCGGGCAATTGCACCGAAGCCTGATATTTTACTGCTAGATGAACCGCTTTCTGCACTTGATGCTCAGGTACGTCTAAAGCTAAGACAAAAGATCCGTTCGATTCAATCACAGCTTAATTTGCCGACCATTATGGTCACACACGACCAAGAAGAAGCATTAAGCATTTCTGACCGTGTTGTGGTGATGAATCATGGCGTTATTGAACAAATTGATACGCCGCACAATATTTATTACAAGCCGCAAACCCAATTCGTTGCAAAGTTTATTGGCACCATGAACTTTTTGGCAGCCACTTGTTCGGTCGTTAATCAGCTCGAGGTTTTAGGTTTTATTCCTCTAAATTTGGAGCAACAAAAACTTAAAGCAGGGGAAAATTACAGTATTGGTTTTAGACCCGAAGCTGTCGAGTTGGTTGATGATTTCGGTAGTGATAAAGAGTCGTTGTATTTGCCGGTTAAAGTATTAAGCACTGAATTTTTAGGTGCCAAGCGTCGTTTATTTTGCGCTATTCATATCGATGGAATTGAGCAGGCAAAACACCTTTTGCAAATTGAAATTGAAAATACCAAGTTCAAATCTTTACAAGAACTCATGTTTATAAAAGTGCCTAATCAGCTCATCCATGTCTTTGACGAACAAGGGTACGCACTATGTTAAATGAAGCTGCTTCAGCGGTTTTAAAAACACAGCCGCGTCGAAAAATTGAATATTCGTTAAGATCAAATGTTGCTTTAGCAACCGTTGCGATCGCTTTAACTTTAGCGATTATTGCTCCTTTAATGATGTTGTTTGAAACTGCATTTTTTGATGAAAATCAAAATTTTGTTGGTCTTGAAAATTTTTATAACTATTTTGCAAGTCCAGCTTTACTCAGCTCTGTATTTAACTCGGTGTGGGTTGCTTGTGCTGCTACTGTCATTACAGTATTTCTTGCCAGTATTTATGCTTTTGCACTCACCAATGTAAATATAAAAGGCAAAGGCTTCTTTAAATTAGTGGCTTTTTTACCGATTTTAGCGCCATCACTTTTGCCTTCTTTGGCATTGGTTTATTTGTTTGGTAAGCAAGGTGTGTTTAAACCTTTGCTGGGCGATATACAAATTTATGGTCCAATCGGTATTTTAATCAGCTACTGCTTTTGGCTATTTCCAGCAATTTTAATGTTGATGATGGTGTCTTTTCGCAGTGTCGATCAGCGTTTAATTGAGGCATCTTTGTCACTGGGCAAAAATATCTGGAAGACGCATTATCACGTTACGCTACCTGCAATTCGTTATGGACTCATCAGCTCAAGTTTGGTGGCTTTAATTTATGTGCTGACCGATTTCGGAATTCCGAAAGTCATTGGCGGTTCATTTAACATGATGGCGCTTGATGTCTATAAACAGATTATTGGTCAGCAAAATATGAGCATGGGTGCGGTGATTTCCATCTTGTTATTGCTACCAGCAGTGTTCGTCTTTATTTTCGATCGTATTCAAAGCAAACGTCATGCACGGTTTCAAGCCTTTCAGGCTAAACCTTATGTTTCAGCATCGAATAAAAAACTTGAAGTTGTTCTGAGCCTATTTTGTGGGTTGGTTTCAGGTTCGATTTTACTGATTATTTTTACGGCAGTGCTGGCTTCATTCATTCAGTCTTGGCCTTATGATTTGTCTTTGACCCTAGCACATTACAGTTTTGAATATGTCGATGGTGGCGGTTGGGCAGCGTACTTTAACTCGATTCGCATGGCACTCTTTAGTACTGTTTTTGGAACAGCACTCATTTTTATGGTAGCGCTATTAACCGAACGTTTTAAAGCATATCCACTTATTAAAAACTATGTGCAAGCTTTGGTTTTATTACCTCTTGCTGTGCCGGGGCTGGTCTTGGGTATAGCCTATATTTTGTTTTTTAACCAGCAGAGTAATCCGTTAAATGTGCTGTATGGAACCATGACCATTTTGGTGATTTCAACCATTGTGCATTATTACACCGTGCCACATCTGACTTTAACCAATGCGATTAAACAAATTCCGCTACAGCTCGACCAAGCAGCAGAAACTTTAGGAACATCGAAGTGGAAAACCTTTTGGAAAGTGTATTTGCCCATGTGTTTTCCAGCGCTATGCGATGTATCGGTCTATGTTTTTGTTAATGCGATGACGACTGTATCGGCTGCCATTTTCCTCTATTCACCAGACACCAGTTTAGCTGCTGTAGCTGTTTTAAATATGGATGATGCAGGAGATACTGTTGCTGCTGTTGCGATGAGCATTTTGATTTTAACCACCTCATGTGTTGTAAAACTCATTCACTGGTTATTTACCAGAAAAATTATGGCAAGAAGTCAGCAATGGCGTGAAAGTTCTCACTAAGTTTTAGCTAAACACAATTTTTATTTAACCGACTGAAACGAAATGCTTTGTTCAACAAGGCAAGGGTTTATTCATCCTAAATTTCGCAAATTGGAAGTCTTATGAATCACGTACAGTTTGATTTAATTGTTGTCGGAGCAGGTATTTTAGGTTTGTCCGCTGCCATACAGGCACAAGAACAAGGCTTGAAAGTTTGTATCTTCGAGAAAAATGCCAAGCCTGTGGGCGCAACTCGCCGTAATTTCGGTATGGTCGGAACATCGACCTTAACCCATCCAGAGCAACAGTGGCGAAAGTACGCTCTTGAAACGCGTTCTTTTTATCAACGCATTCAGGCTGAAACCGATATTTCATTTGAGCAAAGACAAGGTGTGTATCTCGCCAATACGGCACTTGAATGGCAGGTTTTAAATGAGTTTGCCGAGCGTGCAAATAGCTACCAAATTCCAGTTCATTTGTTTAGCCATGAGGAATTGGTCACCCAATTTTCTTATTTAAATCCTTCGCAGCAGTTTCAAGGTGGTTTGGTTTTTGAAGAAGACTATTCGGTCGAACCGCATGTGATTGGGCAGCGACTATTGGCATATGCCGAAAGAAACGGTGTAGAGATTTATACCAATGCCTGTGTTGTTCAAACCCAATATCAGCAGGAAAGTTGTCAGGTTCGTTTGGCAAGTGGCGAGGCATATCGGGCAAATAAAGTTTTGATCTGCCACGGTGAAGTCATCGATGTTTTATATCCAGATCTTTTACAAAGTTTGAATCTGAAACGTTGTGGCCTACAAATGGCTCTGACTCAACCGTTTCACCAAAACTTAAATGCTTCTCTTTATTCAGGCTTATCTATTTCACGTTATCCGGCTTTTGAAATTTGCCCAAGTCATGCTGAGCTAGTTAAAGCATCACAGCAGGGTTTCATTAAAGAATTCGGTATTCATATTCTGATTAAACAAAATGAATTTGGTGAACTGATCGTAGGCGATAGTCACGAATATCATTCTATTAATGAAGCGCCTCAGTTCGAGCAGCGTGAAGAGATTAATGAGTTTATTCAAACATACTGCCGCCAAAAACTAGGGCTGAATTTACCTCCAATTCAAAAACGTTGGAATGGTTATTACCTGACCCATGAACATGAGTTGGCCTGTGTCACTGAAGCTGAAAAAAATATCTTTCTGGTGAGTGCGATTGCTGGCAAAGGCATGACTACAGGGGCTGGCTTTATGAAAGAAATATTAGAACAAAATATTTACTAGTTTGTCATCTGGTTTAAACCAGATTGATGTATATTGAAATGAACGCGAACGAAATGAGTAACATTATGAACATGCAACCCCAACTCGATATGGATTTAGAGAACAAGTATTTGCTTCTTACTCCAGGACCCTTATCAACATCGGCAACAGTACGCCGTGCCATGCAAAAAGACTGGTGTACTTGGGACCAAGAATACAACTCGCTGGTACAAGATATTCGCTCTCGTCTAGTCAACTTAGCAACCAGCCAACCTGAAAAATATACGGCTGTGTTAATGCAAGGCAGTGGAAGTTTTGCTGTGGAGTCTGTGCTTGGGTCAGCTATTCCACGTGATGGCAAAATCTTGATCATTAATAACGGCGCATACGGTGCACGTATGGTGCAAATGGCGCGTTGCTTAAATATTGAAGTGATCGAGCTGAACTATTTAGAAACCCAAACACCAGATTTACAAGAAATTGAGCGTGTTTTAGTAGATAAAACCATTAGCTATGTTGCTTGTGTGCACTGTGAAACCACCACAGGTATTTTAAATCCGATTCAAGAGATAGGCCGTTTAGTTAAAGCAGCAGGAAAAATCTGGATTGTGGATGCCATGAGTTCATTTGGTGGTGTGCCAATGGATATCGCTGAGCTTGAAATTGATTTTCTAATTTCAAGTGCAAATAAATGTATTCAAGGTGTTCCGGGCTTTGGTTTTATTTTGGCGAAACGTGATTGCCTAGAGGCATGTAAAGGTTTAGCTCGTTCAGTCAGCCTCGATTTGTATGATCAGTGGAACACGATGGAGCAGTATAACGGTAAATGGCGTTTTACCTCGCCAACCCATGTGGTACGTGCTTTTTATCAAGCCTTACTTGAGCTTGAGACAGAAGGCGGTGTTGCTGCACGTTATCAACGTTATTTACAAAACCAACAAACCTTATCGCAAGGTATGCAACAACTGGGCTTTGAATTGGTACTCGGTGAAGAGTGCCCACAATCACCCATCATTACCACGTTTCTGTACCCGACAGCCGAAACATTTAGCTTCCAGTCATTTTATGAAACGCTGAAAAAAGCAGGCTATGTGATTTATCCGGGCAAAGTCACTGACCTTAACTGCTTCCGTATTGGCAATATTGGCGAAGTTTATATTCATGACATTGAAGGACTTCTTGCTGCGATTGCCAGTTACTGCGAAAGCCATCTCAATCAAGCTGTAACAGCATAACTTTTATTAAAACATTGGATTAAAGGGAATACACCATGACGACCAACAATACACAAATTCAGGCTGTGGTTTTTGACTGGGCTGGCACAACTGTAGATTTTGGCTCACGTGCACCAATTTTAGCTTTTATGGCTTTATTTAAAGACAATAAAATTGAAATTACGGTTGAAGAAGCTCGAGAGCCAATGGGTTTAGAAAAACGTAACCATATTGCTGCCGTTTTAAAAATGCCGCGTGTCGCAGCTGCATGGCAGGAAGTCTATGGGAAGCCTGCAACTGAAGCAGATATTGACCGTTTATATAAAGACTTTATTCCGTACCAGTTAAATTCTATTCCGAAATGTTCTGCTTTAATTCCAGGCGCATTAGAAACGTTTGAAAATATTAAAAAGCGTGGTGCAAAAATTGGCAGTAACACTGGTTATGCGTCCATGATGATTGGCCGCTTGGTCAAAGATGCTGCTGATCAGGGTTACCGACCGGACTGTATCGTTACTGCCAGCGACGTGAAATATGGCCGTCCATATCCTGAAATGCTATGGAAGAACTTAATTCAACTCGATGTGTCAGATATCAAAACTGTTGTAAAAGTAGATGATACCGTGGTGGGTATTGATGAAGGTTTAAATGCCGGATGTTGGACAGTCGGGCTTGCGATTAGTGGTAACGAAGTCGGTTTAAGCTATGAAGAGTGGAGTGCATTATCGGCGGATGAGCAGATCATTCTAAAAGATAAGGCATACCAAAAAATGAATGCGTCGGGCGCTCACTATGTGATTGATAGTGTCGCTGATTTGCCAAATGTACTCGATGATATTGAACGCCGTTTGGGGCAGGGTGAACGACCTTAAACAAAGTTTAGGTTTATATATTTTTAAGCTTAGCTCCCTTGGGAGCTAAGCTTACCTAAAAAATTAAAATGAAGAGTAGATACACTCTACATATTTGTGGAAATAAGGAGTAACTTTGAGGAGTAAATTCCTTATTTCCGGCTAACGATTTAAAACACATGTTTCGATTGTTAGCACCATCAATCAGATAGGCATATGACCTATGTGATAGATCTTTTTATGACTTTTGAGGGTCATATAATTTTTCTTTAATAAATAGGGCTGGTATCACGCCACAAATCAGGTAGGCAGCACCCATCACGACAAAACCTAAACCAATTGAACCGCCAGAGGCTAAGAAACCAATCGTTGCAGGGGCTAAAGCAGCACCTAAACGTCCGACGTTATAAGCACCACCAATGGCTGTACCGCGGATTGCTGTTGCAAAGCTTTCGGTCATATAGGTGGCATTTACGCCATACGGGATGCCGTAGAGGAAACCAAAGGTCACCAGTAAATATAAAATGTTGCTTGGAGAGTTATAAAAAACAATTAAAGGTAGGAAAATAGCAGTGCCGATTGCACCAAAAGCATAGGTAAAACGACGTCCTAATTTATCAGCCATCATGCCCGCAAGAACTTTACCCAAAATCATCGCGGTATATGTACCTACCATATAGGCAGTCATTTCCTTAAATTTCATACCGAGTTCACCTTCAAGGTATGAAGGCATCCAGTTATTTACACCATAGTAGCCAAACTGTAAAAAGCCAGCTGTTAAAGCCCATAAGATAAACATATTGCGGTTTCGTTTATCTTGGAAAATAAGCTTAAATGCCGAAGTTTTTTGAGCATTCTGAGTCACAACAGGTTGTTGTAGTCGAGACTTTTGCCATGCTTCTGGTTCTGGTACAAGAATATGCATGAGGAAAGCAATAACAACAGGAATAATCGCAACATAAAACAGCATGCGCCAGCCATGATCAGGAATAATCCAACCTGCAAGCAAGGTCGCAACAATATAGCCGACGGTCCAGCCAGCTTGTAGTGTGCCCAGTACTGTTGTGCGATAACGGGTTGGGACATACTCGGCCATGAGGGTATTACAGGCAATATAAAGTGAACCCAAACCCAGTGATGCAAAAAATCTTAAAATACCAAACTGAAGAAAGCTTTGAGTAAAACCTAAGCCACAGGTGAGGAGCGAGAAAGTTAAAATAGAAATAACCACAATGCGCACACGACCAAATTTATCGCACGCCCATCCCCCAAAAATTCCACCAACAGCCATGCCTGCCAATGTGAAACTGCCAAGCATACCTGCTTGTACTGAACTTAATCCAAAATCTGCCTTAATACTATTTAAGCTATAAGACAGTAGCATCAAATCTGCACCATCTACCAACAGTGCTAGAAAAGCAAAAATAAAAGCTATTTTCCACGTATGAGGCTGTATACGAGAAAGACCTTCTTTGTAATTTGTAGCCATAATCCATTACCTACATTTGATAAAAAGCACTTCAAGTCGTTTTGAAGTGCTTAAAATTTGATTAAGACGCAGCGCGAATCATGTTTCGGGCAATAATCACTTGTTGAATTTGAGTGGTCCCTTCATAGAGACGGAACAGACGAACATCTCGATAAAAACGTTCAATGGCATATTCACTGATATATCCCGCACCGCCGTGAATTTGTACGCAGCGATCAGCAACGTGGCCACACATTTCGGTTGCAAACATTTTTGCGCAAGAAGCCTCGGTGCTAACGTTTTGTCCTGCATCGCGTAGGCGTGCAGCGTCTAAGACCATACATTTAGCGGCATAAATTTCGGCTTTTGAGTCGGCAAGCATGGCTTGAATGAGTTGAAATTCGGCAATTGGTTGCCCAAATTGCTTACGTTCGATAGCGTAATTTAAAGAATCATCTAGCATTCGTGTTGCTGCACCGACACTCAAGGCCGCAATATGCAAACGCCCTTTATCCAGCACTTTCATAGCAGTTTTAAAACCAACACCTTCAACACCACCAATGAGTGCCGAAGCAGGAATACGACAATTTTCAAAAATCACATCACAGGTATGTGCGCCTTTTTGCCCCATTTTTTTATCGCGTTTGCCAAGAAAAATGCCCGGAGTTTGGCTATCGACAATAAAAGCAGAAATGCCACCAGCGCCTTTAATATCAGGGTTTGTACGTGCCATGACTGTAAATACACCAGCGTGAGGAGCATTGGTAATAAAGCGTTTAGTACCATTTAAAATGTAAAAGTCACCGTCTTTTACAGCGGTGGTTTTTAAAGAGGCAGCATCAGAACCTGCGTCCGGTTCGGTTAAGCAAAAAGAACTGATCACTTCACCACGTGCTAAACGTGGCAAGAAAAATGATTTTTGTGCTTCGGTCCCATCAATAATCAGGCCACTTGAGCCAATCCCATTATTGGTCCCAATGAGAGAACGAAAAGCAGGAGAGGTACGACCTAATTCAAAAGCCACATAGACTTCTTCTTCCATCGTCAGGCCAAGACCTTCGTACTCTTCAGGAATGGTTAAACCAAATAAACCGAGAGCTTTCATTTGCTCAACAATATCTTGAGGAATTTCATCCGTTTCAGCGACTTCATTCTCATGAGGAATTAATACACCTTCAACAAATTGTCGAATCATATCAACAAGTTGATCTAAGGTTTCCTGATCTCGAATCATAGTCTCGTCCTTTTACTACATACTAAAACATCAATGTGATGTTCGTAAAATCACCAATATTTGAAGCGATAGTAATCAAAGGGCGAACGCAAAACAATATATTTTGAAAATTAATTTCGCAATGCGATACTTTGTTGTTGATTTATGTTTGGCTAATTTATTGATTTATTTAAGCTATATTTTCTTATAAAAAATCATTATTTTTAGTGGAAAATTAAAGTTTGATTTTAAAAAAGAGCTGTGTATATTAAAAATATATATCGCTATGCGAAATTTTAAATGGATAAGTTTTCCTATAGGAAATGAGTCACAAAATATAGTGGGATGAAGATGGGTGCTTTAAATGGAATTCGGGTACTTGACTTAAGTCGGGTATTGGCTGGACCTTGGTGTGGGCAGATTCTTGCCGATCTAGGCGCAGAGGTAATCAAGATTGAACGACCAAAAGTCGGTGACGATACCCGTTCTTGGGGGCCACCTTGGATGAAAGATGACTCAGGCCAAGACACTCAAGAAGCTGCATATTATCAGTCTACCAACCGCAATAAACTATCGGTTGCCATCGACATTGCTAGCCCTGATGGTCAAGAATTGATTAAAGCTCTTATTCAAGACACCGATGTTGTGATTGAAAACTACAAAGCGGGTTCTTTGAAAAAATACGGTTTAGACTACGAGTCTTTATCTGCGATTAACCCTAAACTGGTGTATTGCTCGATTACAGGTTTTGGTCAAAATGGTCCAAGAGCAGAAGAGCCCGGTTATGACTTTATTATTCAGGGCATGGGTGGACTCATGTCAGTCACAGGTGAGCGTGATGATTTGCCGGGTGGCGGACCACAAAAAGTAGGGGTCGCATTTTCCGATTTAGCCACGGGTCTTTATTCTACGATTGCCATACAGGCTGCTTTACTCAACCGCCATGTGACAGGTTTAGGCCAATACATTGATATGGCTTTGCTTGATGTCCAAATTGCCACAATGGCAAATCAGGGAATGAACTACCTTTCATCGGGTAATATCCCTAAACGTTATGGCAATGCACACGCCAATATTGTGCCTTATCAAGTGTTCAAAGCTTCTGACCGTGATTTCATTATTGCGTGTGGAAATGACACTCAGTTTATTCAGCTCTGTCGAAGTATTGGGTTACCCGATTTAGCAAATGATGCACGTTTTGCCAGAAATGCAGACCGCATTAAGCATCGTGATGAAATTATCGGGATTTTACAAACCCACTTTTTAACAAAAACAGCAGATGAATGGGTAGATGCAATCTATGCGGCTAAAGTTCCCGTAGGTGTAATCAATAACTTGGAACAAGCTTTTCAAGAGCCGCAAGTAATTGCCCGAGAAATGTTAGTCGAGATGAACCATCCTCAACGTGAGAAATTGAAGGTAATTGGCTCGCCAATCAAACTTTCTAGAACGCCTGTTGAATACAAAACAGCTCCTCCATTGTTGGGTGAACATACGCAGGCGGTTTTAGGTCGATTAGTTTCTCCTGAAAAACTAGCTGAGCTCAAAGAAAAGGGCGTAATTGGGTAATTAATTTAAAAGCGGAAGGTTAAAATTATATTTAAAATCAGAAAATAAAATATTTAATCTTTCGCTTTAATGAGTTAAATGAAGTTATCTTTTAGATGCAGACTTGGATGTTTGCTCTTTTGCTATTTATAGAAAAAATAGATTATAATTTTCGCAGTGCGAAACAAAATGTGGATTGGTATGACAATGAACGACGCAGTTGATGCAGAACAGACAGAAAAATTATTAGCGCCTTTAAGGCATGAATTATTACATCCGATTGAAGACATGCAGGATGAAAATGATCGCCAATTTATTACTGCATTAGCACGTGGTTTAGAGCTATTACGTTGTTTTACACCGAAGCATCAGCATTTGGGCAACCAAGAGCTTGCTCAAATGACAGGTTTGCCAAAACCAACCATTACTCGCCTTACACATACCTTGTCGCGTTTGGGCTATATCAAACAAGTACCTAACTCAAGCAAATTCCAGCTTTCAGTAGGTGTTCTTGCGTTTGGTTATTCCATGCTGTCTAACGTATCGATTCGCTCTATTGCTCATCCATATATGAAAAATTTGGCAGACTATGCTGGCGCTGCTGTTGCCATGGCAACACGTGATCGATTGAACATGATTTATCTTGATGTGGTACAAGGCAAAGGCAATATGACCATGCGTCGTCAAGTTGGAACTTATTTACCGATTCATTTAAGTTCGATGGGACGTGCATGTTTAGCCGCAATGCCTGAAGATGAACGAGAATTTTTACTTGATGCCATCCGTAGCAAACACAAAGAAGACTGGATCAAAATTAACCGTGATCTAGACAAAGCTTTTAAAGACTACCAAGATTTTGGATACTGTTTTTCAATCGGCGAATGGCATAAAGATGTAAATTCGGTTGCAGTCCCACTTATTCATGAACAACATGGTTTGCTGGTGTTCAACTGTGGTGGTCCAAGTTTTATTATGAACCGTGAAAAACTTGAAGAAGATATTGCACCGCGTCTTTTACACATGGTGAATAATATTCGTACCGAGATTAGCTAAACCTATTTGATTTATTTATAAAAGCCAGCTTTGATCTTCAAGGCTGGCTTTTTAGTGGGTGAGTTTTAGGCTGTTTGCTTGTGAAAGTTCGGTTTCCGTTTTTCTTTGAAAGCATTTAATGCTTCTTTAAACTCGGAACCTTGTAAACAACGCGAGAAAATAGTCGACTCATGATCAATACGATTGAGTAGATCATCAATTGGCATATCTCTTAATAACTTTTTACTCAGTTGTAAGGCTTGGCTTGGTTTGTGAGCAAGTTTAATAGCCACATCTTCAACCGCTTGATCCAGCTCAGTTGCCTCAAATATTTCATTTACCAGACCATAATTTTTTGCTTGTTCCGCCGAAAACTTTTCACCGAGTAAAATAATTTCCGAAGCTCGAGCAAAGCCCAATAATCTTGGCAAGATGTAACTTGAACCCGCTTCGGGTACAAGTCCCAAGTTTACAAAGGGGAATTGGAAAATAGAGTTTTGGCTTGCATACACAAGGTCGCAATGTAAAAGCATGGTGCTACCAATACCAATTGCCACACCATTTACTTTAGCAATAATCGGTTTTGGAAACGTTGCTAAGCTTTTTAAGAAAACAATCGAAGCGGGTGGTTCTGAAGTGGTGGTATCGCGTTTTTCAAATGCGTTTACATCATTGCCGCTAGTAAATGCGGAGTCTTCACCAGTCAGCACAACCACATGAATGTCTTGATTAGTTGCAGCCTTATTTAAGGCCTCACTTAGGGCCGCATACATTTCGTAATTAATTGCATTCTTTTTAGTGGGATTACTCATGATGAGCGTTAGTATATTTTTATCTAAATGCTGTTGAATTGAGCCTGTTTTAAGCTGGTTTTGGGTTTTGTTGTCCTGCTGCATCATTCATTCCTTTAACTAACTTGCTGTCTAAAATTTAAACTTATTAAAATAATGCTATCGAAAAATAATTCCGCTATCAATTATTTTGTTTTATATTGTGGTATAAAGTTTTGTATTGTGAAATTTTCACCTTAAGTCACTTTAAATGACCATAAGATTTATGCGTAAATAAGCATCTAGCTCTGCTAAGGAAATGAGAAGCTAGCTATAGAACAGTGAGTGGGAATAATATGAAGACCAAAATTACAGAACTATTTGAAATCGAGCATCCAATTATTCAAGGTGGTATGCATTATGTTGGTTTTGCTGAGCTGGCTGCTGCGGTTTCTAACGCGGGTGGGCTAGGCATTATCACTGGCCTGACTCAACGTACTCCTGAAAATCTGGCAAAAGAAATTGCACGTTGCCGAGAAATGACCGACAAGCCTTTTGGGGTAAATTTAACCTTTTTGCCTACGGTGAATACTCCTGATTATCCGGGTTTTGTAGAGGCAATTATTAAAGGTGGCGTAAAGATTGTAGAAACAGCAGGGCGTAATCCTGAACAGGTGATGCCATATTTAAAGGCTGCTGGTATTAAAGTAATTCACAAATGTACTTCGGTTCGACATAGCTTAAAAGCTCAGCAAATTGGGTGCGATGCAGTTTCTGTAGATGGTTTCGAGTGTGGTGGGCATCCTGGTGAGGATGACGTGCCAAATATGATTTTATTGCCCTTAGCAGCCGATGCATTAGACATCCCGTTTGTTGCCTCGGGTGGTATGGCAGATGGACGCTCACTCGCGGCTGCTTTAGCGATGGGAGCCGATGGAATTAATATGGGAACGCGCTTTATTGCGACTCAGGAAGCTCCTGTACATGAAAATGTGAAACAGGCGATTTTGAATGCAACCGAAAGAGATACGCGTTTAATTATGCGTGCTTTGCGTAATACAGAACGTGTCATGAATAATGCGGCCGTAGAAAAAATCGTGGCAAAAGAAAAAGCACTTGGCGATAACATTAAATTTGAAGATATTATGGAAGAAGTTGCGGGCGTCTATCCTAAAGTCATGATTGATGGCGATGTAAATGCAGGTGCATGGTCATGTGGGTTAGTGGCAAGCTTAATCCATGATATTCCGACATGCGATGAACTGGTTAGCCGGATTGTCAAAGAGGCAGAAGATATTATTCGCGGTCGGTTATTAGGGGTTTTATAAAGTGGATTATTATCTATTTAAGCTTAATATTTGACAGAGATTCTATCTTAAAAATTTTTTAGCCCAAATTTAATCATTGATACTAGACTAAAATTGGGCTACTAATTAGGCTTGTTAATTATATTAGTGTTTTGAATATTGTTTTTTAATTACAATAGTTCCTGCAATAAAGTCATGAATAGCTCTTTTCCTCTTATTAAAAAGTAAAACGATAAACTCACTCCAAGTCCATAATTCACTCGCTGAGCGAACAGTACTATACCAAGCTGGATATAAAAGTAGAATATATTTTGCTCGATCAATTGGCCCTGCATTTAGATATATTTCAGGATCTGCATAGTTTAATGCGATTAATTGGGATATAACCATAACAATACAAAAGCCAATATCAATTGAGGATCTTAATACAGCTTGTGTAAGACTGATTTTACTACCATCAGGACGTGTGATTTTTATACCAACGACCATTTTTCCTATCGTTGCACCAAAATGATAGTGAAAGAAAATTGTATAAATGATACCCAGTACTGCCATAATAACTAAAGTTATCATTGAGCTGATTATAGATATACTTTGAGTAAAATGAGTTATTACCATAAAAGGAATCATCACTAGCATATCAATAATGCCAGCACTAAGACGTTTCCAAAAACCAGCATAGACTTTTTCATTATCTATTTTGATTGGTAAGAAAAATATTTCTTTTTTGTTGAACATACACTTAATTATTAAAAGTTTAATATTGTTAATGGTATGTTAAATAATTAGTCTAAGCAATTTATTATTATTTTTTTGTTGGTTATAAATATTAAAATAAGAAAAACTTTACTCGTTTTAAAAAATGAATATTAAGTTTATTAGTTGCAATATCAAAGAGGCAGAAGATATTATTCGTGGCCGATTATTAGGACTTTTATAGAGTTATCCTAGCTTCTATAACTCATTATTAGCCTAATTTATATACATCAGCACAAGTTTTAATTGTGCTGATTTTTTGCATCACTCACACAATAATAGAGACATAGCACGGCAAAAATTAAGCCTAAAATGCAGACACCAAACCATCCAAAGTGTTTCCAAGCATAACTTCCTGCTGTTGTACCTAAAGCTCCACCCGCAAAGTAACCTGTCATATAAATCGCGTTAAACCGTGAGCGTAATTCTTGATTAAGTTTAAATACAATACTTTGATTGGTGACATGCACAGCAGAAAGAGAAGCGTAGAGAATGAGTAAGGCAATAATGTAAAAAGCGAAATGGTAGGGTAAAAGTGAAAAAAGTATCCAACTTAAAATAAGCCCGATGCCGCAATAAATCGAAATTTTATGGATATAGCCTTGGTCAATAAATTTACCTGAAAAATTGGCAACGAACGTTCCTAACACGCCAACAAAACCGAAAAGGCCAATGGTAAAGTCGCTAAAAAAATAGGGTGCCGGAGCCAGAAGCAACGACATGGTGGTAAAGGTTAAACTCACACATGCAAATGTAAAACCACCAATATAAGTTCTGGTTCTTAACCGTCGACTTTGAATAAAAATCTGTGGTAAAGAACGAATAGTTTTTACATAGTTTTCAGATTTAGTCGGTGGGAATAACCCGATATTACGATGCAAAATAAAGGCAATAACAAGTAATAGAAAACCACTGACCAGATAAATAATATTCCAAGCAAAAAGTGTAGACATCAGCCCTGAAAGGGAACGGGCGAGTAAAACACCCATCATCAGGCCGCTCAGTAAAAAGCCAACCACACGGCCGCTTTGTTGAATCGGAACCAGACTTGCAGCAAGGGGTAATAAAAGTTGAGCTGAACTTGAAAATAGACCAGTAATCACAGTACCAAGCAGTAAAAGATAAATATTGTGTGAAAAACCGCTAATAATTAATCCACTTGAAGCCAATAACATAAAGATAAATAGTAGTTTGCGCTTTTCTATTATGTCCCCTAATGGCATTAAGAAGAGTAAGCCACAGGCATAGGTGATTTGGGCTAGAGTGGGCACCCATGCTGTAGTTGTTTCAGTTAAATTTAGACTTACACTAATTGAATGAATAAGTGGCTGACTAAAATAATTTCCACCTGTACAAATGCCTGCGGCAATTGCCATTAAAATAATGGTTGGGGTATAGAGTGCGTTTTTCATCATGCCTATAGTCATAATGAAAGTGGAACTTTAATCAACACAACCATGACTGTTTTAAGCAAGATTGTTAGTGCGTTTCATTCAAAGCATCTTGAATATTGTGCACCATGTGGATTAAACGTGGTCCAATTTCACCTTCAAGTTTTTCCGGATTTAAATGAAAACTTGGCGCACCACAGTTAAAAACATAAAGACCGTGTTTAGAACTAACCAAAGGTACAGCCACTGAGTTCACTTCTTTATGCCACTCACCTAACGACAAACAATATCCATAATCTTGATAATCACGGAAAGCTCGTTCTAAAGAGCGTTTTATGGCTGGCCAGTTTTCGGGGTTCTTTTGTTTTAGTGCATCAAGTAGAAAATTGCGCTCACGTTCAGGGGTCGCAGCCAAGCATGCTCGTCCCATTGAACTACTATGCAGTGGTAAAGTAGAACCAATTGGACGGCGCATATTCAATGCAGTTTCAATTTGCACAACATCGATATACACCATATTTAAGCGGTCACGCGTTGCCATCGCCACAGGCGCTTGAACATACTGACTCATCTCTTCCATATATTGATGAGCAATATTGCGAATCGAGATGTTAGATAATGCTGCATATCCTAAAGATAAGACACCAATATCTAGTGTGTATTTGGTCGAGTTAGGCAATTGTTTTAAATAACCTAATGAAACAAGGGTATTGGTAATACGTGCAATGGTCGGTTTAGGTAAACCTGTCATTTTTGCTAATTCTTGGTTGCCAAGCACCTGATTATTTGCAGAAAAGCATCTTAAAAGTTCTAAACCGCGTGCTAAAGAAGCAATAAATTGCGGGTTGTTTTCCCGATGTATATGCGAAATAGGATCTAAACGTATCTCATCAAAATTTATTGGTTTTTCAGTTTCCGTGTTTTGAGACATTCGATCCTCAAATATAATTAAAGCAATAGTTTTGCCATTATATTTCGCTCTGCAAAATAAATCCATTCATCACTGCGCTGTTGTGATGAATGGATATTGGGTTCAATGGTTATGAAACGTTTTCAATCACCATCGCAAGACCTTGACCTACACCAATACATAGACTCACCACGGCATATTTCTTCTTACGGCGCATTAACTCGCGCGCTACTGTTAAGCTAAGACGAGCGCCAGAGGCACCAAGTGGATGACCAACAGCAATCGCACCACCGTTCGGGTTCACACGTGGGTCATTAAAATCAACATTTAAACCTTTTAAACAAGATAAAACCTGTGAAGCAAAGGCTTCATTAATTTCAATAATATCCATGTCATCTAAAGTAAGGCCAGCGCGCGCAACAGCTTTTTTAATGGCTTCAATAGGACCTGCACCCATAATGCGTGGCTCAATACCAGCCGCCGCAGCGGACAAGATTTTTGCCATTGGTTTTAGGCCATATTTTTGACCTGCTGCTTCTGAACCAATCAAAAGTGCTGCTGCACCATCATTAATACCTGAGGCATTACCAGCTGTAACCACGCCACCTTCAAAGAGTGGTTTTAACTTTGTGAGTGCTTCAACAGTTGAGCTTGGGCGAGGGTGTTCATCTTCAGAAACGAGTTTAGGTGGCAATTTTTTGCCTTGGAAAACCTCAATTGGTGTAATTTCATCGACAAAGAAGCCTTCTTCTTTGGCTTTTTGATATTTGGCTTGTGATTGGGCTGCAAATAAGTCTGCTTGCTCGCGGCTAATCCCAAACTCGGCCGCAACGTTATCGCCTGTTTCAGGCATTGAATGACCGCCGTACTGCGCAATAATTTTTTTATTGGGAAAGCGAGAACCAATGGTGGTGTCATAAATTTTTGCATCACGGCTATAAGCACTTTCCGCTTTACCCATCACGAAGGGAGCACGTGACATACTTTCTACACCACCTGCAATATACAGTTCGCCTTCACCACAAGTAATAGCACGTGCTGAGTCAATCACAGCACCTAAACCACTAGCACATAAGCGGTTTACTGTCTGGCCTGGCACAGTAACAGGTAAACCTGCAAGTAATAGCGCATTTCGTGCCACATTACGGCTATCTTCTCCAGCTTGGTTGGTGTCGCCTAAGATCACATCTTCAATATCCGCACCCGGCACACCAGTTTTTTCTAGTAGTTTTTGAATGACAGTTGCGGCTAAATCATCAGGGCGAATTGAGGCAAGTTCACCTGCATGACGGCCAAATGGACTACGTAAACCATCATAAATATATGCATTTAACATTGAGAAATTCCTTTTCAAGACTCGTGAGTAAAAGTAAGAGGTAAATGAAGTGCGACACGACGCTGTAACCACGGGCTAGGGCGGTAACGCGGGTCATGCGTAAGTGCTGTTATACGGTTCAGAATGAGTAAGATTTTTTCGCTGCCGATTTGATCACCCCATTCAATTGGACCAAATGGATAGCCTAAGCCAAGACGTACTGCGGCATTAATATCATCTACCGTTGCAATATTTTGCTGGGCAATATCGCAACCTAAATTAATAACCATTGCTAAAACGCGCTGCGCAACAAAGCCAATACTTTCATTAATCATGCTGACCAGATTTCCATCTAGATTGAAAATAGAGTGAGCTGCTTGACGATATTCAGATTTGGTAATGAGTGATGGCATCAAGGAGCGATGCTTTGCAATGCCATAAAGCATGTCTATAGCAACAGCTTGCGCAGGATTAACCCCAAGGCGAGTAGCCGTTTGAGTGGTATCTTCACCATAACAAGCAAGTAAACATAAGCTATCTGTTTGTGGTTCCGAATTGGTGTCTAAGGTAATATTTTGCTGAGTTAAATAATCTTCGAGCTGTTTTTTATCGTCTAAGAAATCGGCAGCGATCCAAACTTTTGGATATTTTGCTAAACGCTCTACAAACTTCGCAGGTTGTTCACCTGTTTTTGAACCAGTTTCATAGTTATAAAAACCCTGATTAACTTTACGTCCAAGTTGTTTAGCATCTAGCATTTGTTTGGTGAGCGGGTTTGGTTTGTAGCGGGCTTCTTCATAGTACTGGTGATAAATCGACTCCATAACTGGATGCGAAACATCAAGGCCTGTTAAATCGAGTAATTCAAAAGGACCCATTCTAAATCCTACGCCGTCACGTAAAATTCGATCAATTTCACTGATATCACAGACATTCTCATTTAAGATTTTGAGCGCTTCGGTGCCATAAGCTCGGCCCGCGTGATTAATAATAAATCCAGGGGTGTCCTTCGCTACAACAGGGCGATGACCAAATGCACAAGACAGATCGTTTAAAGCATCAATAATAAGTGGGTCTGTTTTTAAACCACGAATGACTTCGACCACTTTCATGAGTGGAACGGGGTTAAAAAAGTGATAACCCACAACACGCTCAGGCTTTTTGCAATTTGCAGCAATGGCTGTAATAGAAAGAGAAGAGGTGTTTGAGGCTAAAATAGTATTATCCGAAACAATATCTTCAAGCTGCTGCATCAAGCTTTGTTTGATATCAAGACGTTCAACAATTGCTTCTACAATGAGGTCGCAATTTTTTAAATCTTCAATTTGATGAGCAACAATTAAATGGTTATTTGCCGCTGCTGCTTGCTCAGATGTAATTTTATTTTTGTCGACTAACTTTTGAAATGTAGCAGCCAGTTTTTCTTTAGCCTGTTCTGCTGCACCTGCTTTGGCATCATATAAATAAGTGGTATGACCTGACTGTGCAGCAATTTGAGCAATACCACTGCCCATAACACCTACACCAATCACAGCCATGCTTTTAATATCATAAGTCATGTCGATCATCCTGATTATTGATCTATATTTGAAATTAAACGGAAAAATAGGGTTGGGTGATTTAGCTTAAGCATTGTTTATCACCATCAATTGGTAAGATTTGTCCTGAAATTGAGCGACCACTGTCTGACGCTAAAAATAGGCATAAATCTGCAATATGCTTTGGATTGACAAAATATTTGAGCGACTGATTTTTCAGTGCATTTTGAGTCACTTCTTCAAGTGAGGTCTGCGCTACATCGGCACGGGCCTGTAATACGCGTTGAACCCGATCACCATCGACTGCACCCGGAAGAATAGCGTTAACTCGAATATTATCTGCACCGAGTTCCATAGAAAGCGTTTTGGTAAAACCAATCAGTCCCCATTTTGAAGTGGAATAGGCCAATCGATATGGATAGCCTAAGCGTCCGGCAATAGATGACATATTTATAATCACGCCTGCCTGTGCTTGCTTTAAATAGGGAATGGCTAACTGGGTAATTAAAAAAGTGCTATTCAGGTTTAAATTAATCACCGTGTTCCAATCTTCAAAACTTAGCTCATCTGCTGCAACGGTTGGGCCGGAGATGCCTGTGTTATTGACTAAAATATCAATACCGCCAAGTTTCTGAATGGCTTGACTAAACATCAGTTTAATTTGCTCATGATCAGCCAAATCACAGGTATATATATGTAGCTTTGGATAATCTTGTTGAAATTGTTCTAGGCTTTTAGCATTAATATCACAAACAAAAACTTCATCCTGATTGTTTAAAAATACCTCGGCAATGCATCGTCCAATCCCTGAACCACCTGCACTAATTAATACTTTCCTGGCCATTTTCATTCCTTTGTTATTATGGTTTTAAATTATTTACCTTGATACGACGGCTTACGCTTTTCGATAAAAGCTTGAACGCCTTCATTTTTATCTTCCGTAGAAAACAACAACTGGAATGCTTTTCGTTCTAGAGTTAAGCCTGCATTTAATGGAACATCCTCGCTCATCAACGCAACTTCTTTAATTTGTTGCAGGGCAATCGGCGGCATTTTTGCGAGGCTTTGTGCCATTTGAATTGCAGTTGGAATAGTTTGGTCATCTTCTGTGACTTGTGAAACAAGACCAATCAAATAAGCTTCTTCGGCTTTGACCATGGCGCCTGTCATAATCATGCGCATGGCATGGAATTTACCCACAGCACGGAATAAACGTTGTGTACCGCCAGCACCAGGCATTAAACCGACTTTAATTTCCGGCTGGCCAAAGGTTGCACCTTTACCTGCAATAATAATGTCAGCGTGCATTGCAAGTTCGCAGCCACCCCCTAATGCATAACCATTTACGGCAGCAATCACGGGTTTAGGGCACTGGGTAATCGCGTTCCAATAACGTTCTGTATGACGCAATAACATTTCTGTGGAAGTTGCGGTTGCCATTTCTTTTAGATCTGCACCTGCAGCAAAGACTTCTTCACCGCCTGTGAGCACAACCGCATTGATCTCATCGTTAAAACTTAACTCGGTAAAAACTTGTGCGAGTTGTTTGCGAACTTCACCGTTTAAAGCATTTTTTGCTTCTGGGCGGTTAATTTTAACAACCGCTATTTTTTGAATAGAAAAGTCGACTTCTACGAAATTATTCCCTGTTGACACACTCATTTTTGAATTCCTTGTTTCGCATATCAAAACTATATTCCTTTTATGATGCTTATTTTGGAATTTATTTCAAGTCTTATTTCTTTTAAGAGCGTAGTTGTTATCTTTTAAAAAATCTAAGTTATTGATATTACGTATTGGTCTAATTTTAAATTTCGTTAAACGAAATTAATTTTCAAAAAAGCTTGAAATTTGTATTTTTGTTCTCGTACTATGAAACACATCCGCAGTAAACAAGATTTAAAACATGGTATCCAGACAAGCTGGAGATGGCTGATGGGTACGATGGAAATACATAAAAAGGGAGATCACAGATGATCCGTGATGAAGGGATGTTGGAGCAGTTACTTTCAACAATTCGAGATTTTGTAAAAAATGAATTGATCCCTCGTGAAAACGAAGTGGTAGAGAAAGACAAAATTCCGGATGACATTGTGCAGCAAATGCGTGAGCTTGGTTTGTTCGGTCTTACAATTCCCGAAGAATATGGTGGCTTAGGCATCACTATGGAAGAGGAAGTCAGAGTTGCATTTGAACTTGGACAAACTTCACCGGCTTTTCGTTCTTTAATTGGTACTAATAACGGTATTGGCTCAAGTGCAATTTTGATTGATGGCACAGAAGAGCAAAAGCAGAAATATTTACCACGTTACGCAAGTGGCGAAATTATTGGTTCATTTTGTTTAACCGAGCCTGAATCTGGCTCTGACGCTGCCTCTTTAAAAACCAGTGCAATAAAAGATGGTGACTTTTATGTGTTAAATGGCACCAAACGTTTTATTACCAATGCACCCCATGCTGCAACTTTCACTGTAATGGCTCGGACGAATCCTGAAATTAAAGGGTCGGGTGGCATTTCAGCTTTTTTAGTCGAGGCCAATACACCGGGCATTACATTAGGCAAAATTGACCAAAAAATGGGGCAAAAGGGTTCACATACCTGTGATGTGATTTTTGAAAATTGCCGTGTACCTGCTTCTGCACTCATTGGTGGCGTAGAAGGTGTCGGTTTTAAAACGGCCATGAAAGTGCTTGATAAAGGGCGTTTGCATATTGGTGCCTATAGCGTGGGTGTTGCCGAACGCATGTTAAACGACGCATTGCACTATGCGATTGAGCGTAAGCAGTTTGGTCAAGCTATTGCAAACTTCCAGCTTATTCAAGCCATGCTTGCCGACTCAAAAGCCGAGATTTATGCAGCTAAATGTATGGTCCTAGATGCAGCTCGCCGCCGTGATAATGGCGAAAACATTAGTACAGAAGCATCTTGCGCAAAAATGTTTGCGACTGAAATGTGCGGACGTGTTGCTGACCGCTGTGTACAGATTCACGGTGGTGCGGGCTATATCAGTGAATATGCCATCGAGCGTTTTTATCGAGATGTGCGTTTGTTCCGTTTATATGAAGGAACCACGCAAGTTCAACAACTTATTATTGCCAAAAACATGATTAGGGAAGCTACAGCCTAATAAAAAATCAAATGCCATGAGGCATGGGATGCCTCATGTTCCTTCTGAGGATATGGACATGACAACAAAGACTGTTACAGAGAATATGAGTAGCACTGAAGCTATTCAAACACCAAAAAAGATTTGGATTACAGCTTTTATATTCGCTTTTTTTACACTTTTATGTGACGGGGCCGACTTAGGTTTTTTGGCATTAAGCCTCACTAGTCTTAAAGCAGAGTTTCATTTAACTGGTGTGCAAGCCGGAACATTAGGAAGCTTGACACTATTTGGTTCGGCCGTGGGTGGTCTTATTGGTGGTTGGGCTTGCGACCGTTTTGGTCGGGTCCGCATTATTGTTTTCTTTATTGCTTTTTCTTCGATATTAACCTGTGCACTCGGCTTTACACATTCTTATATGCAATTTGCAGTTTTAAGAACAATAGGCGCCATGGGCTTAGGTGCATTATATATTGCCTGTAACATTCTTATGTCTGAAATGGTGCCAACGAAACACCGTTCTACTGTTTTAGCAACGCTGATGACAGGTTATACCCTAGGTTCTTTATTAGCGACATTACTAGCGGGTCATATTATTCCTGAACATGGCTGGCGTTTTCTATACTGGATTGCAATTACCCCTGTGGTTTTGTCAGTTTTGATGCACTTTTGCGTACCTGAACCTGAGTCATGGAAAAAAGCCCGTCAACTAAAAGCGCTAGAAGTCGCTCAAAGTAACCAACCTAAAAAACGCCAAAATCCATATCTTGAGATTTTAAGAGATAAGAAACATGGCACCATGTTTGTTCTTTGGATTATTAGTACGGGTGCATTGCAGTTTGGTTATTACGGCGTAAGTAACTGGTTACCTGCTTATTTAGAGTCTGACCTTGGCATCAAGTTTAAAGAAATGGCGATGTATATGGTCGGTACATTCCTAATTATGATGTTTGCCAAAGTAATTGCAGGTATTGTTGCCGATAAATTAGGACGCCGCGCTGTATTTGCTTTCGGAACCATTGGTACAGCCTTATTTATTCCGGTCATTGTCTACTTAAATACACCAACCAACATTTTATGGATGATGCTGTTTTTCGGTTTCCTTTACGGTATGCCTTATGCAATTAATGCCACATATATGACAGAAAGCTTCCCGACTTCTATTCGAGGCTCGGCAGTGGGTGGTGCTTATAACATTGGCAAAGTACTTTCTATTTTCTCTCCATTAACAATTGGTTATCTATCGCAAAACGGTTCTATTGGTTTAGGGCTCTTGGTGATGGCTGCAGCTTATTTTATCTGCGGGGTAATTCCATTGTTATTTATTAAAGACCGACTATTTAACCCGCAAAAGGCAGAGTGACAGATCAATCTGTCACCTTAAATTAAGGATGAAAAGGGACAAGTGAGATGATAAATAAAATCACCAGTGACATTGAACCGATTTTAAAACCTATTCCTGATGGGGCAACCATCATGACAGGCGGGTTTGGTGTGACGGGGCAACCTGCTGAATTAATTGAAGCCTTAATCGATTTAGGAAAAAAAGAACTCACCATTGTAAATAACAATGCAGCTTCGGGTGACCGTGGTTTAACCAAGCTGATTATTGCTGGCTGTGTTAAAAAAATGATTTGTTCATTTCCGAAATCTGCCGGATCAACCGTTTTTCAAGACTTATATAGAGCGGGAAAAATTGAGTTAGAACTGGTTCCACAAGGTAATTTGGCTTGTCGTATTCAGGCCGCAGGTGCTGGTCTCGGGGCTATTTTTACTCCGACTGGTTATGGTACTAAAGTTGCCGAGGGTAAAGAGACCCGAACCATTAACGGTAAAAACTATGTGCTTGAATATCCACTTGAAGCTGATTTTGCACTGATTTATGCCGATAAAGCCGACCGCTGGGGCAATTTAACATACCGTAAAGCAGCCCGCAATTTTGGCCCAATTATGGCAAAAGCCGCCAAGACCACGATTGTTCAAGTGAATGACACCGTAGAGCTAGGAACGCTTGACCCTGAGTGCATTATTACACCGGGAATTTTTGTACAGCACGTTGTAAAAGTAGGAGATATCTAATGTCAGTTCAAAAGCGTTCTCGTGAAGATATTGCCAAACTCATTGCCAATGACATTCCGGAAGGTTCTTATGTCAATTTAGGGATTGGCTTACCGACCAACGTTGCTAAATTTTTGCCAAAAGACAAAGAAATCTTTTTACATTCGGAAAATGGGGTTTTGGCTTTTGGTCCACCACCACAACCGGGTGAGGAAGACCAAGACTTAGTGAATGCCGGAAAAGAGCTTGTTACTTTGTTAGACGGTGGATGCTTTATGCATCATGGCGACTCATTTGACATTATGCGTGGCGGTCATCTGGACATTTGTGTGATTGGTGCATTCCAAGTTGCGGTAAATGGAGATTTGGCAAACTGGCATACCGGTAAGGCAGATGATGTGCCGGCAGTTGGCGGTGCTATGGATTTGGCAGTCGGTGCAAAAACGATTTATGTCTATATGGAGCATGTCACTAAAAAAGGTGAGCCCAAAATTGTAAAAGAACTGAGCTATCCAATAACGGGTGAGCAGTGTGTAAACCGTATTTATACCGATTTATGCATTATTGAACTCAAAGACCAAAAAGCTTACGTCAAGGAAATGGTAGACGGCTTAACTTTTGATGAGTTACAGGCAGTCACTGACTGTGAACTAATCGATGCACGTGTAGCCTAATAAATACACACGGAAAAACGCTTCTTTAAGGATTAAAAGATGAAAAAATTAATTTTAGCTGCAGCTTGTGCTGCGGCTTCAGGGACTATTTTTGCAAATTCTTCAGATACGACAGAACAAAGAATTAATTTGCTAGAAACTGAGCTGCAAAAATTAAAAGCAGAACTTGCTGCTCAGAAACAAACTCAAAATAATTTACAGGTCAAACAGGTTAAGATCGAAGAGAACATTGAAAAAACTAAAGCAACGGTAACAGAAAAGCCAGTTGCTCCTTCATGGGTCACTTGGACGGATAATGTCAAGGTTTACGGTATTGCCCGTATTGATGCAGCGGTGGATTTTAAATCATCGCCTGATTCGGGTGGTAGAACGACCAGCAGCCTGTACCGAACACCTTTTGAAAGTGAAAAACGTTCAAACCATGCACGCTCTGATGCCATGATTAATGCAAGCCGATTAGGCGTTTATTTTAATAGCCCAAATAAAGCGGTTACAGGGAATATCGAAGCCGATTTCTTTGATAGCTCTAACATGGGAACGGGGGATGGTAAATTCCGTATCCGTCATGCATTTTTTACCTATAAAGACTGGACTTTTGGTCAAACATGGTCACTCATGTCTAACATGGAAACCCGTACAGAAGCTGTCGATTACACCCAATTTGTGGGGACTTCTTATACACGTACTCCTCAAATTCGTTATGACTGGAAAATTGATGCCAATAATGATTTAAAAGTAGCTTTGGAATATACAGGTTCGAGAGTATCGGCATTTCCAACTTTAACGGGTCGCTATACCTTTAAACAGGGGCCTCTAACGGCACTTGCTCAAGGCTTTATTAATGAAAAGTCTACAGATGTCGCAACTGCCACGGTGAAAAAAGTAAGCTGGGGTGCTGGAGGCGGTTTAAAATATCAACTCACGCCACAACAATCAGTACAAGCAAATTATCAATATATTGTCGGTGATCAAAAATTTATGCCGTATACCACCCAAAGTGGGTTGGCAAATTCAACAAGTTTAAATGCCGCGGGTGATTTCTCATTAAACGAAGACAAAACAGATTTGGTTATGAATAAGTTGAATAGCATCAATATTGGTTATTCATATAAATTTAATGAGCAATGGCGTGCAAACTTATCGGCTTCAATGTTTGATTATGATGACGACACGGCATATGCCAAACTCAACCCAGATGCTAATAAACGCTTAACGGACTACGCAGCTAACGTCTTTTATTCACCAATTGAGCAAATGGATATTGGGATGGAATATCACCAAGGCAAACGAGAAGTGTTTGATGGCAGAACCGCTGATGTATCACGTGTAAACTTTGTTTCGATGTATAAATTTTAAAATAGGGCGTAGTTAAAAATGGAAAAAATAGTTGAGCCCAATGCAGAAAATATACTGTCAAAAAGCTTTATTTTTATCATGGCAATGACATGTGGAATTTGTGCGGGTTCAAACTATTATAACCAGCCCTTAATCTATTCGATTGCTGAAGCATTAAAAGTTAATGCCGATCAAGTTGCTTTAACTATTGTGATTAGCCAACTGTCCTATGCAGTTGGCCTTTTTATATTGGTTCCCTTAGGCGACTTTTTTGAAAAGCGAAGTTATATTTGCTTGCTCATGTGTTGTACAGGCCTTGCCCAAGTAGGGCTATCTTTAAGTCAAACCTTGCCAGCTTTATATGGCTTTACCTTTTTAGCCACATTCTTTTCGATTGCGACTCAAGTTTTGGTTCCTTTTGCCGCAGGTTTAGCTAGCCCGAAAAAAAGCCCTCAAGTTGTAGGCACTCTCATGAGTGGTTTGTTCTTGGGAATATTATTAGCGCGCTCTATTGCAGGCTTACTTTCTACAGTTTGGTCTTGGCATGCGGTTTATTTAATTAGCGGAATTGTCATTTTGGTATTTGCTTGGGTGATGTGGGTGAAGTTACCGGTTGCGCGAAAATCCCATCAACTCAATATTCTACAGATTTATGGTTCACTATTTTCATTAGCTGTTCACCAGCCGCATTTATTACGCCGTGGTTTGGCAGGGGGGATTGGCTTTGGTATTTTGGCTCTCATTTTTACCACCATGACCTTTATATTAGCGAATGAGCCTTATCACTTTAACGATTTCCAGATTGGTTTATTTGGAATTGTTGGGTTGGCTGGTGTATTTGCGACCCCATGGGCAGGTAAGAAAATTGCAGCAGGTCTTGAAAATAAAATTGCAGTGATTTGCATGGGGTTATTAATGAGTGCATGGATACCACTATTTTTTGCGCAGCAGTCTCTGGTTGCCTACGCTGTTGGTGTGATCATGGCGTACTTCGGTTTGTCAGCATTTCATGTACTCAACCAAAATCTGGTCTATCGAATTTCGGCCGAGGCACGTTCTCGTATTAATTCAATTTATATGACCTTATATTTTGGTGGAGCCGCCTTAGGTTCTTTTATTGCGGTGTATGCTTGGAAACACTGGGGATGGGAAGCATGTGCAGCCTTAGGGCTAGGGTTGGCAATATTAAGTTTCGTGATTGATCGCTTTGATTTTTATGAAATGAACAAGATAGCAAAGCAAGAAAAAGCTCCATAAACAGGAGCTTAGATATTTTATTATTTGCGAATAATCATTAAGGTTGCCGAAGCAAAAGCATACACTTTGCCGTTTTCATCTACGATTTTACCTTGGGTACTAATAATATTGCGGCCCGCATTAATCAACTCGGCCGTCGCATAATAAGACGTATCAACCTGCATGGGGCGGATCATTTTTACATTTAAATCAATAGTTCCATAGCCAACGCCATGTTCAAGTAGGGTATGGGCCGCACTGCCTGTCGCCGTATCTAAAGCTGTCGCACAAAAGCCGCCGTGTACACCGCCTTGTATATTTCTATGTTCTTTGCGAGGAGTAACTTTATAAGTTGCTTTACCTTCGGAAACTTCAACGAGTTCCATTGGTATGGTGTGAGCCATAGGTGATGGAGAAACTTCACCATTTTTTAAAGCGGTTAAAAACTCAAGACCTGTGTATTTCGGGCTTTCCATAAATCGTCCTTGCATGATTAAGCAGTCTAATCACCATACTATAAATTGATTTTTTACGGAATAAAATTTTGCAATACAAAATAAAAATTTATTCTAGTTAAACGAGACTAACTACTTTTTATATTATATTTGTATTTAAAAACATATGTTTATATTTTATCTCTATAGCTAAGTTAGGATAATTTTATTAAATTAGTGAAAATATATTTTGCTATAAGAAATTTTTTGATATTTTGGTGAGATTGAAACAATAAAAAGTCCATTTTAAGGAAAAACGATATCTGCCCATGACACAGGCAGTGAAGTGAAAGGAAAAAACTATGCCTTTATACAAAGCTCCATTACGTGATATGCAATTTGTACTGCATGAAATGCTTCAAACAGAACAAAACTATCAAGGTTTAAGCAAATATCAGGAAAGCGTAAATCGAGAATTAATTGATCAATATTTAGAGGCAGCAGCAGATTTTTGTGAAAATGAATTGGCGCCTATAAATCAAAATGGTGATCAAGAAGGGTGTCATTTAAATCAAGGCGTAGTCACAACGCCGAAAGGTTTTAAAGAAGCCTACCAAAAATATGCCGAGCTTGGGTTTACTTCATTAACCGCCGATCCGGAATATGGTGGGCAGGGCTTGCCGACATTGCTGCGGATTGCGATTTCTGAAATGTTATGTGGTTCTAATTGGGCTTGGGCAATGTATCCGGGATTGTCTCATGGCGCAATGAGAACAATTGAGCATCATGGGACTGAGCAACAAAAACAAAAGTTTTTGACTAAACTTATTAGTGGGGCTTGGACTGGAACGATGTGTTTAACCGAATCCCATGCAGGCTCAGACCTTGGGTTAATTAGAACGAAAGCCGAACCAAATCCGGACGGTAGTTACTCAATTACGGGGGAAAAGATTTTTATTTCAGCAGGTGAACACGATCTTTCAGAAAATATTATTCATATTGTTTTAGCCCGTTTGCCTTAGGCACCTGCAGGGACCAAAGGTATTTCTTTATTTATTGTGCCTAAATTTAATGTAGTCGATAAAGGTAATCTAGAAGACCGTAATAAAGTCGTCTGTAGCGCGATTGAACATAAAATGGGGATTCATGGCAATGCCACCTGTGTACTGAATTTTGATGGTGCCAAAGGTTATTTGATTGGTCCTGAAAATCGCGGGCTCAATTGTATGTTTACCTTTATGAATACCGCACGCATTGGAACAGCAGTACAAGGGCTTGCTGCTTCTGAAATTTCATTTCAAGGCTCATTAAGTTATGCCAAAGAGCGCCTCGCTATGCGTTCGTTATCCGGTCCTAAATATCCTGACAAAAATGCCGATCCAATTATTGTGCATCCCGCTGTACGTTCAATGTTAATGACACAAAAAGCTTTTTCCGAAGGTGGTCGTGCGCTGGCTTATTTTCTGGCTCAGCATGTCGATATTGTCGAAAGCTCAAACGATCAGGAACAGCAAAAACACTCCGACGAATTACTGGCTTTTTTAACGCCAATTGCTAAGGCCTTTTTAACAGAGTCGGGTAATGAGTCTGCAAAGCATGGCGTTCAAGTATTTGGCGGCCACGGCTTTATTGTTGAGCATGGTATGGAGCAAATTGTACGTGATGCACGTATCTCAACCTTGTATGAAGGAACAACAGAGATTCAGTCTCTAGATCTGCTGGCACGTAAAGTCCTCAAGTCGGAAGGCAAACTTTTAAAGAACATGACTGATTTAATTGATCAGTTTATTAGCCAGCACCAATCCAATGAAGTGCTGAAACCTTATCTAGAAAAATTAGCTGAGCTTAAGCAGCAATGGCTGTCACTGACCAAATCGATTGCAGAGAAAGCCAAGCACAACCCTGAAGAAATAGGAGCCGCTTCAGTAGATTATCTTTATTTTTCCAGTTACGTTGTGTTCGCGTATTTGTGGGCTCGAATGGCACAAGTTGCCCATGAAAAAATAGAGGTGGGTACACAAGAGGAAGCTTTTTATAAAGCAAAATTAACGACAGCTAAGTTTTTCTATCAAAAACTTTTACATCGTACACAGAGCCATGCTGCTTCTATTGAGTCTGGAGCTGAATCTGTGATGGAGCTCGATCAAGATGCTTTTGCCTTTTAGTGAATGGTAAGTTCTAGAATCGCTGGGTGAAATTGACATGCGAAATTTTACCTAGTGATTAAATTTGTAATTTTAGACTCATCAGTTTTTGGTAGGAAAAACCAGTTGAGCCAATGAAATAGAGGGTTAACATAAGCATTAAAACGTGAATTTTCATCAAATATTGAAGTTGTATAAGGACTAAGGAAAGAAAATCATGAATGCTTATTATCAATTACTGAATAGAACAATTGGTCCTCAAGGTGAAGTGATTGCTCATTATTGCTCAACTGTTCATGCGCAAGGTGCTTGGAACCCTCATGAACAGCATATGGCGCCTGCAAGTGGTGTCATCGCAGTAGAGTTAGAACAGTTTTCACCGCGACAAGATATGCGAATTGGCCGAATTAGTTTTGATATTTTTGGATTAATTGCATTTGGTGAATTTACGATTAAGACCCATGTGATTCGTGCCGGTAAAACGATTGAATTGATTGAAGCAGAACTACAAGCACAAGGTAAAACTTGTATTGTGGCTAGAGCATGGCGCATGTGCACTCAAGACAGTTCCGAGATTGCGGGGCTTGAAGATCAACCAATTCATCATCCCGATACCTTTACAGAATGGACGGGTATGAAAAGATGGCCAGGTGGCTTTATTCAAACGCTAGTCACTAAAACGGATGATCAGCATCGTGCGGGTAAAGGCATTGTTTGGCTCAATAATGATAAAGAAATCGTGGAAGGGCAGCCGACCACAGATTTTGCGCATTTAATTGGCATGGTAGATGCGGCAAACGGCATTGTCCCAAGACAAGAAGGCGAATTTACTTGGGGCTTTCCAAATCTTGATTTGCAAGTTCACATGCACCGTTATCCGCAAGGGAAATGGCTAGGTTTGGAAACCGTTCAGCAATATGGTTCGGATGGTATTGGTTTAACCAGTGCGGTTTTACATGATGTATATGGTCCATTTGGACGAAGCGAGCAGATTTTGACGTTACGTAAAATGACTAAATAAATTTTTGAGCCAATAAAAAAGTCATCCCTAAGGATGACTTTTTTATTTTGATATTTAATTTTAGTTACGGACTTTTAGCAGTGTTGGGGTAAGTTCATCCCAACGTTGTTTTGCAGCGTCCATTGCTTTCATTTTGATATGCCCATAACCACGAACTTCTGCCGGTAATTTTGCAATTTGTTCAGCAACTGCCAAGTTATGATTGTCTGGTGCTTCAACAAGTGCTTCAACAAATGCGATGTAACGGTCACGCCAAGCTTGTTCGTGTTGACGTTCTTCTTGACGTGCAAATGGGTCAAGGAAAGTTTCACGAAGCCATTGTAAGCGAGCAAGCATCATCATTGGGAAGCGCATCCAGTAACCAAACGCACGTTTACGGACATTTTTCAGGCCACCAAGTAATGCTGGCGGAGCAAGATGATACGTTAAACGTAAGCCTTTACCGAATTGGGTTTCAATCGATTCTTTGAAGCTTTTACCTGTTAGTAGACGTGCAACTTCATATTCATCTTTATAAGCCATAACTCTATAAAGCTGAGTTGCAATCGTACCTGTTAACTCTTCTGGTAACTTTTTAGCTGCCAATTCTACAAGTGTGCGGTATTTAGCTGCATAAGCTTCATTCCAGTAGTCTGTTAGACGAGCAGAACGGTCTTCAACAAGTTCAGCCAAAGTTTGCGGAGTTTTAGTTTTTGGCATTGCTGCAAGTAAACGAGCAGCTAAAGTCGGGTCACTTGCAAGATGACAACCCACGCGGAAAGCTTCGATGTTCTTTTCAACAGCCGTACCATTTAGGCGAATTGCTTTTTCAATGCTTTCACGTAATAGCGGAATGCGACCAGATTGCCATGCCATACCGAGTAATAACTGGTTGGTATAAATTGAATCACCCAAGAGTAGTGTGGCAATGCGAGCCGCTGGTAGAGAAACCAGTTGACCTTGACGAACACGACCACGAAGACGATCAATTAAATCGGTAATAGGCGCATACCAGTCACGAGATTTAATAAACTCAGAAGTAGGAGTGCTGTCTTCATTCACAATGACTAGAGCATCTTCTTTTAAGCGCGAAAGGGCTGCACCACTACCAGCAACTACCGCATCTGCACCAATGAGTAATTCACATTGACCTGCTGGAATTTTGGTCGAAGAAATTTGCTCATCACTTGCTGCAAGTTGTACGTATGAATAAACCGTACCACCTTTTTGCGCAAGACCTGCCATATCCATAACACGTGTTGCTTTGCCTTCTAGGTGAGCTGCCATACCAAGAAGTGCACCAATAGTCACAACACCCGTACCACCAATACCGCCGACCATAATACGACTTGGAACATCATATAACTGAGGAATGATTGGGGACGTTGGCCATCCTGCGCTAATACCTTCAAATTTAGCAGGACGTTTCATATCACGTGTATGAACAGTCACAAAGCTTGGGCAGAACCCTTCAGCACAAGTGAAGTCCTTATTACAGCTACTTTGGTTAATTTGACGTTTAGTGCCTAAAGCTGTTTCTACTGGCTCAATAGATAAACAGTTTGATTTTTTAGAACAGTCGCCACAACCTTCACAAATATCACTGTTAATGTATAAACGCTCAGCCGGATCAGGGTAGGCATCACGTTTACGACGACGGCGTTTTTCACTGGCACAGGTTTGTACATAGATTAAAGCAGTTACACCTGTAACTTCACGAAGCTCACGTTGAACTGCGTCGAGTTCATTACGGTGGCGAATTTCTACACCTGGTGCAATGCCATCTTCTTCGTTTAATAGTTTAACTTCATCAGTCACAATGACTTGTTTTTTAATACCTTCGGCAGCGAGCTGACGAGTTAACTGTGCAACGCTCAAATGTCCATCTACATGCTGACCACCTGTCATAGCGACCGCATCGTTGTAGAGGATTTTGTAGGTAATATTAGTTTTTGCAGCGATAGACTGACGAATTGCTAAGTAACCTGAGTGGAAGTAGGTTCCATCACCAAGGTTGGCAAAAATATGTTTTTCATTGGTAAATGGTGATGCACCCACCCAACTTACACCTTCACCACCCATTTGAGAGAATGTTTCCGTACCACGGTCAAGTGAAACGGCAATATAGTGACAACCAATACCACCTAATGCACGACTACCTTCAGGAACTACGGTTGAAGAGTTATGTGGGCAACCACTACAGAAATAAGGTTTACGTTCAGCAAGGTCAATAACACGTTTTGATTCTTGCTCTGCTTTTAGTAGGAGGTCGATTCTGCTTTGAATTTGTACTTTTAAGCTTTCTGGAATATCTAGTTTTAAGAAGCGAGCAGCCAACATTTTTGCAATCGGTTCAGGCTGGTACTCATAGTGACCAATGAGCGGTGCTTCTTCAATAGAGGTACTCCATTCACCTTTGCCGTCAGTTGCTTTACCAATGACACGAGGACGTTGGTCATCAGGCAGTGAGTAAAGCTCATCTTTAATTTGTGTTTCAAGAATTGGACGTTTTTCTTCAATAACGATCAACTCTTCTAAACCTTTGGCGAATTCACGAATACCTTGTGGTTCTAAAGGCCAGATTAGACCAACTTGATAAACACGTAGCCCAAGCTGTTGGGCTGTTTCATCTTCAATTCCTAAAATACGTAGGGCTTCAATGGTATCTAAATAACCTTTACCACTTGCAGCAATACCAATACGGGCATTTTCACAAGGCCATGTTACGGTATTGATTTTATTCGCACGGGCATAGGCCAAAACAGCAGGTAAGCGATATTTATAAAGACGTTCTTCTTGTTGGATGCCATGATCTGGCCAACGAATGTTAACGCCACCCTCTGGGAAATTAACATCTTCTGGTATAACAGGAGTGACACGGTCTAAGTCGACATGAACTGAAGCGGAAGTTTCTACAATTTCACTGACCAGCTTCATGGAAGTCCAAAGACCAGAAAAACGTGAAACTGCGATGGCGTGAACACCAAAGTCTAAAATTTGTTGAACGGATGTTGGGTAGAAAATTGGAATACCGCAACCAATCATGACATGTTCAGACTGGTGGGGAACTGTAGAAGATTTACATGAGTGGTCATCACCGAATAAAGCAACGACACCACCACGTTCAGAGGTACCAGCTAAGTTAGCATGGCGGAGTACATCGCCTGAACGGTCAACACCCGGGCCTTTACCATACCACCATGAAGACACTCCATCATATTTGCCTTGACCTGAAAGATTTGCTTGTTGTGTACCCCAGATTGCGGTAGCAGCCAAGTCTTCGTTTACACCAGGTTGAAATACGACATTATGGGATTTAAGTAATCCTTCAACTTGCCAAAGGAAATTATCATAGTTACCAATAGGGGAGCCACGATAACCAGAAATAAAACCAGCAGTATGATAACCATTGATCGCGTCACGGCGAGTTTGGGCAAGAGGCAAGCGAACAAGTGCCTGAATGCCGGTCATAAATGCTGTACCGTTATCACTTACATATTTATCTTCAAGTGACACATCCTTTGTTGCAATAATATTTGGAGTGACTTTTGTAGCTATATTCATTTATATCTCCTTAGAATTTTTAGTAGCTCGGACTACTTTCTTTTTTCAACATCCAGTTGAATATTTGGAGCAAGTGACATACGAAATAAAAAAGATCGGTTCCTCTTCTTAAAAAAAGAATTAGTGCCAATGTATGTACATTTAGTCATTGTGGTTGATCTAAACTGGTGCAACAATCCGTAATTTAGGAAAAGATATTTACGTTATGCGCAAAAATCTCGATGGTGGACTTTTGCATGCAATGCATGCATTCCTGAAAGTGATTGATAGCGGGAGTTTCACAGCAGCAGCTGAGCAGATGGATCTGACCACAGCACAGGTTTCACGTCTTATCAGCGAGCTAGAAACACGCTTAGGTACAAAATTAATACAACGCTCAACGCGCCAGCAGGCACTGACTGATATTGGTGCAACTTATGCAGAGCGTTGTCGGCAAGTTATTTCAATGGTGGATGAAGCAGAGGCAGAAGTCACCGGAACGGCATCTAAACCTAAAGGTCGTTTACGTGTATTAAGTATGGGAAGCTTTGGGCATCATTATGTTTTCCCTGTCATGGCAGAGTTTTGTAAGCATTATCCCGAATTAACCGTGGAATATACGACCTCACAATACGTTCCAGACCTGTTGGCAAAAGGGGTGGATGTCAGTCTTTATCTCACTGAATCATTAACAGACTCTCGTTTTGTTGCACGTAGAATTGGCACTATTTTTTCTGTTTTATGTGCTTCACCTGCGTACCTAGAAAAACATGGTGTGCCGAAGTCTCCAGAAGACTTAAAAAATCATGCCTGTTTACGCTTGGTAAACCCGTCTATTACGCCAGATTGGCATTTGTTAAATGCCAATGGTGAGTCTTATCAAATCGATATTGGGGGGCAACTCATTGCAGATAACCCTGAGTTATTACTAGATGTGGTACAACAGGATATGG
The DNA here is from genome assembly GCF_044778325.1 of Acinetobacter sp. BD54. Taxonomy (NCBI): domain Bacteria; kingdom Pseudomonadati; phylum Pseudomonadota; class Gammaproteobacteria; order Moraxellales; family Moraxellaceae; genus Acinetobacter; species Acinetobacter sp. BD54. Next base: position 270,876 of record NZ_JANJEP010000002.1, read on the forward strand.
GGGTCGCGTTATTGCCGATGTTTTCGGCTTTAGACGCGGTTCAAAATGGAAGATTATGTCATATCTTGCCTGAGTGGCGTTCGCCCGATATTGGAGTTTATACCTTATTGCCTTCACGCCATTTTATTGATGCCAAAACACGCGCATGGCTGGATTGGGTAGAAGAATATATTTCTCCAAAAATTGAAATGGATGCATCTTATTTTTATAAATAATGAGATAAATTTTTTAAGGATTAAGATAAAAAAGGATGAAGAATAATACGGGTTAGAATAAAAATAGGGTAGAAAATGCTTCTTTTTAAAGAGGCATTTAATACAGAGATGAACAATAAATTTTAAAAAAATTGCATGAGAGATTGTGTCCCAATTCCTGAACAGAATGAGATAAAGATGAGATAGGATGATCTGGTACCTTGCCTAATATTCAGCTTTATACCAGATGCTGAACTATTTTAATTTATGACTATGCACACTTGGTTTGCCAATACGCATTTGCATAATTCGACAAGCTTTTTCGGTTTAATACGTTGCTAATATTTTGGCTGGCTTGCATCAGTTTTTCTAAATCAATACCAGTTTCAAAGCCCATGTGTGATAGCAAATAAAACAAATCTTCAGTTGATACATTACCTGAGGCGCCTTTGGCATAAGGGCAACCCCCAAGTCCTGCAAGAGACGAATCAAAAACACGAATACCTTGCTGTAAGGACTGATAAATATTGGCAATTGCCATGCCATAGGTGTTGTGGAAATGCCCAGCTAAAACCTTGCTATCGAGTTCAGCAAGGCAGGCTTGCCATACCTTTTGAACGCGATCTGGTGTTGCGGTGCCAATGGTTTCACCTAAAGACACTTCATAGCAGCCCATGTCATAGAGTCGTTTAACCACTTTCACCACTTGCTCAGGTGCAATTGCGCCTTCATAGGGACAATCGACAATACAAGAGACATAGCCGCGTACACGGATGTTATGTGCTTTTGCTGCATTCAGGACATCGCTAAACTTTTCAAAGCTTTCGTCGATTGAACAGTTGATATTTTTACGGGTAAAACTTTCAGAAGCTGCGGTAAACACCGCAACCTCTTTGCATCCTACCGCTTGAGCAGTTTCAAAACCTTTGATATTGGGGGTGAGCAGGCTAAATTGCACATCGGTTGTTTGGGGTAATAACTTAAATAGCTCATCACTTTGAGCCATTTGCGGTACCCATTTTGCCGAAACGCATGAACCGACTTCAATGGATTTTAGGCCTGCACTGATTAGGTCATTAATAAAGTTTAAGCGTTGTTCGACAGTTAAAGCCTGCTTTTCATTTTGGAGGCCGTCTCTGGGACCGACCTCTACGATTTTGACAAACTCACTCATGCAACTTCCTCCTGTGCAGGCTGAAATTCCACAAGCTCATCGCCAGCTTTGACCTGATCACCGACTTGGAAATAGGAGTCTACAATCACGCCGTCTTTAGGCGCACGAATGGTATATTCCATTTTCATCGCTTCAAGTGTCATTAAAATATCGTCTTTTTTAACGCTATGATTTGCACTCACCAAAACTTGCGTGACCACACCCGGCATTGGTGCTTTTAGGTGACCTTCATCGGCTTGGCTATCTGCCTGATTAAAGTCTTGGCGGATATAAGCAAACTTATAGCTTTGACCATTTTGGAACAAGGTAATGCCTTGCTGACTTTGGTTAAAAGGTAGCTTTTGCTGAGTCTCACCAATTTGAACAGACGCCGTATGCGCATCAATCAATTGGCCAGAAATCGGGTAGCTTTGACCGTTATATTCTGCGGTGAAGCCATCTTCATTTGAGGCAAATTTAATTTGAATATTTTGGTTTAAATAATTTAATTTAATACTGTGCTGATAGGCAATATTTAAACGCCAAAGCGGTTGAGCCTGCCAAAGCTGTTTTTGGCTTGAACTGTTGTTATTAAGTTGGCTTAAAAACTCAATAAATGCCGCTGCTACCACCAGTTCCGGTTTGATCTCTTCAGGGCTAAACAAGAAGTTTTGTTCACGTTGAATCAGGTTGGTATCAAGCTTGGCTTGTTTAAACGATTCGCTACGAACAATCTTTTCCAGAAAGGCAATATTGTTGCCTAAACCATCGACATGGAATTGGCTTAAAGCATTTTGCATTTGAATAAGCGCAGCTTCACGGTTTTTACCCCAGACGATGAGTTTGGCAATCATCGGGTCGTAATAGGTCGTGATTTCATCGCCTTCAACAATACCGCTATCTACACGCACATATTGGTTTTGGGTTGGGTAGTGCAGATAGTCAATTTTACCAATTGCGGGTAAAAAGCCTTTTTCTGGTTCTTCGGCGTAAATACGTGCTTCAAGCGCGTGTCCATGAATTTTTAATTCGTTTTGTAGTTTAGGTAAAGGTTCGCCATAAGCGACGCGAAGTTGCCACTCGACCAAGTCTTCACCTGTAATCATTTCAGTAACAGGGTGCTCGACTTGCAGACGGGTATTCATTTCCATGAAATACGCCGTACCGTCTTGTTCTACAATAAACTCAACCGTACCTGCGCCCACATAATTTACCGCGCGTGCAGCATCAATTGCCGCTTGGCGCATTGCATCGAGCTTCTCGCTTGGCATTTGTGGAGCAGGGGCTTCTTCTAACACTTTTTGGTGACGGCGTTGTACAGAACAGTCGCGTTCAAACAAATGTACATAGTTGCCATGTGTATCGCCAAACACTTGCACTTCAATATGGCGCGGTTGAATCACATAACGCTCAATCAAGACATCATCATTACCAAAGCTGGATTTGGCTTCACGTTTACAAGAGGCTAAAGCATGCAGAAAATCTTCACTGCGTTCAACCAGACTCATGCCTTTACCACCGCCGCCAGCACTGGCTTTAATTAAAACAGGATAGCCAATTCGGTCTGCCTGTTGCTTTAAAAAGTCAGCATCTTGGTTGGTTCCGTGATAGCCCGGTGTTAAAGGGACACCTGCTTTTTCCATTAAAGCTTTCGAGGTCGCTTTTAAGCCCATCGCTAAAATGGCATCCACTGGTGGCCCAATAAAGCAAATGTTGTGTTGTTGGCAAGCGAGTGCAAACTGGTCATTTTCAGAAAGGAAGCCGTAACCCGGATGAACCGCTTGGCTGCCTGTATCAATGGCAGCTTGAATAATACGATCAACCTGTAAATAACTTTGTGTTGCAGGGGACTGACCAATATAAACCGCTTCATCTGCAAGTTTGACGTGTTGGGCATTTGCATCTGCATCTGAGTAAACGGCAACCGTTCTAATACCTAATTTTTTAGCTGTACGAATTACGCGGCAGGCAATCTCGCCACGGTTCGCAATTAAAATCTTTTCAAACATGATGATCGTCCTTAATTGTTGTTATTCGAGTTAGAAACCCAAGCAGGCTGTTGTTTATTTAAAAAGGCACTTAGACCTTCTTTTGCCTCACTGCCTTGACGAACTTGAGCAATATGATGTGCTGTCTGTTGCAGCAAGTCATTGCTCATGGTCTGGTTGCTCACCATTTGAATGAGTTGTTTTGAAGCCGCTTGAGCGTGCGGGCCACCGAGTAATAGAGCATCAACAATTTCTTGAACTTTTTTATCTAAGTCTTCAGCATCTGCTACTTCGTGGGCCAAACCAATTTGCTTGGCTTCACGTGCTGAAATCCGCTCGGCAGTTAAGAAGTAACGGGAAGCTTGTCTTGCACCAATCGCACGAATCACATAAGGACTAATGGTAGATGGAGCAAGCCCTAAACGAACTTCAGAGGTTGCAAACTTGGCATCAGTGCTGGCAATGCAAATATCACATGCCGATGCTAAGCCCATACCGCCGCCAAAGGCAATGCCATGCACGCGGGCAATAGTCGGTTGCTTAAGTGTTGCAAGTGCATCAAGCATTTGTGCAAGTTTTAATGCATCTGCTTCATTTTCTGCTGAAGATGCCTGACCTGCCTGTTTCATCCAGTTGAGGTCGGCACCTGCCGAAAAGCTTTTACCGCGACCAGCTAAGACCACAACACGAATGTCATCACGAGTATTAATTTGCTTAAAGCAAGTATGCAGCTCTTCAATGACTGTCGTATTAAAAGCATTGTGCAATTCAGGGCGGTTCAGCCATACATAGGCAACCTGACCTTGTTGTTCGAGTTGTAAAAATTGATAGCTCATATACACCTCTTACATGCGGAACACGCCAAATTTGGTTGGCTGGATTGGAGCGTTCATGGCAGCTGCAAGACTTAAACCAAGTACATGACGAGTTTGAGCTGGATCAATTACACCGTCGTCCCAAAGGCGGGCAGAAGCATAGTATGGATGGCCTTGGCGCTCGTATTGTTCACGAATTGGTTGTTTAAATTCGTCTTCTTCTTGCGCTGACCACTCGGCACCTTTTTGCTCAATTTGATCTCGTTTTAAAGTCGAAAGTACGCTCGCTGCTTGTTCGCCGCCCATCACTGAAATACGAGAGTTTGGCCATGTCCATAAAAAGCGTGGTGAATAAGCGCGGCCACACATACCGTAGTTACCTGCACCAAATGAACCACCAATAATTAGGGTGAGTTTAGGGACATTTGCAGTGGCAACTGCCATCACCAGTTTAGCGCCGTGTTTGGCAATCCCTTCATTTTCATACTGGCGACCAACCATAAAGCCAGTGATGTTTTGTATAAATAACAATGGAATATTGCGCTGTGTGCACAGTTCAATAAAGTGCGCGCCTTTTTGAGCAGACTCGGAAAATAAAATTCCGTTATTGGCAATAATCCCAACTGGCATGCCGTAGAGAGAAGCGAAACCCGTTACAAGTGTTGAGCCAAAGCGGGCTTTAAACTCGTCAAAGCGAGAGCCGTCTACAATACGTGCAATGACTTCACGTACATCAAAAGGTTTACGTGCATCACTTGGAACTACGCCATAGAGTTCAGATGCATCAAACAATGGTTCATCAACTTGCTTATTTAACTCATTTGGCTTTTTATTTAAGTTCGCAACAATGTTTCGTGCAATCGCAATGGCATGTTCATCATTTTCAGCTAAGTGGTCAGCTACACCTGAAAGACGTGTGTGTACATCGCCACCGCCTAAATCTTCACTGCTCACCACTTCGCCAGTTGCAGCTTTTACCAAAGGAGGTCCACCTAAGAAAATCGTACCTTGATTACGTACAATAATGGTTTCATCAGACATCGCTGGTACATAAGCACCACCTGCGGTACAGCTACCCATTACTACGGCAATTTGAGCAATACCTAGGCTCGACATGCGTGCCTGATTATAGAAAATACGCCCGAAATGATCGCGGTCTGGGAAAACCTCATCTTGCATTGGTAAATAAGCACCGCCTGAATCTACTAAATAAATACAAGGCAAGTGATTTTGTTCGGCAATTTCTTGTGCGCGTAAATGCTTTTTAACCGTAAGTGGGTAATACGTTCCGCCTTTAACCGTTGCATCGTTGGCAACGATCATGCAAGTGATGCCGTTGACTTGACCAATACCAGCAATCACACCCGCAGCAGGAACATCATCTTCATAAACGTTGTACGCTGCCAATTGACCAATTTCTAAAAATGCTGTGCCGACGTCAATGAGTTGATCAATACGTTCACGGGGTAAAAGTTTACCTCGAGCCAAATGTTTTTGACGGGCATTTTCGCCACCACCTAAAGCAATACGCTGGGCAACTTGTTTGAGATCTGTGACCAATGTTTGCATGGCTTGCTGGTTTGTTTTGAAGTCTTCGCTTCGAACATTAATCTTGCTTTGTAATTGGTTCATAAGATGCGTCCTTATTTATAATTATTATTTGGTTTCATTGAAGAGTTCGCGGCCAATCAACATGCGGCGAATTTCAGAAGTTCCCGCGCCAATTTCATAAAGTTTTGCATCGCGCCATAAACGGCCAGCAGGGAATTCATTGATATAACCGTTACCACCTAAAGTTTGAATTGCTTCACCCGCCATCCATGTTGCTTTTTCAGCAGCATATAAAATGGCACTTGCAGCATCTTTACGTAGGCTGCGGTCATGATCCGCTTTGTCACAGGCAGCACCAACAGCATAAACGAGAGCTTTACATGCCAACCATGTTGAATACATATCGGCAAGTTTGCCTTGCATAAGTTGGAATTCACCTAAAGCCTGACCAAACTGTTCACGTTGATGCAAGTATGGAATTACTACATCTAAACAAGCATCCATAATGCCTAAAGGTCCGGCACTTAAAACTGCTCGTTCATAGTCCAAGCCACTCATGAGTACTTTAACCCCGTTACCCACACCACCGAGTACGTTTTCAGCAGGGACTTCTACATTGTCAAAGAATAGGGGGTAAGTGTTAGAGCCGCGCATACCGAGTTTGTCTAAGTGGTTGCCGTGACTAAAGCCTTTCATGCCTTTTTCAATCAAGAATGCGGTCATGCCTTTCGGGCCAGCTTGCGGGTCAGTTTTAGCGTAAACGACCAGTACATCTGCATCACCGCCGTTGGTAATCCACATTTTTGAACCGTTTAAAACAAAGTGATCACCTTTTTGCTCGGCGCGTAATTTCATGCTGACGACATCGGAACCGGCATTTGGCTCAGACATGGCAAGGGCACCAACATATTCACCGGAAATCAGTTTTGGTAAATACTTTTGTTTTTGCTGCTCATTACCGTTACGGTTAATCTGGTTTACACATAAATTAGAATGAGCACCATAAGAAAGACCAATGGCTGCCGAAGCACGGGAAATTTCTTGCATGGCAATAATATGAGCTAAATAACCCATATTGGCTCCGCCATATTCTTCAGAAACCGTCATGCCTAAAAGGCCCATATCTCCGAATTTTTTCCAGAGATGTGCAGGGAATTTGTTGTCTTGATCAACTTGTTGGGCAATTGGTGCAATTTCCTTTGCACAAAATGCGGCTACCGAATCTTGAAGAGCAATTAAAGTTTCATCTAGACCGAAATTCAAGCTGCGTAGGTTCATGATATTTTCATCCTATTGGTTATATTTGTTGTCCATAAAATATTTTGTGGGTATTTGATAATTACCATACAATGATTTTTTGAAAAAGTGAATACAGATTCATAAAATGATTTACAATTCATTTTATTTGTTAGAGAATAAATTATGAGCTATAAACGATCATCTTTAATGCAAGAGCGGATGGAGCAAAATCGAAAGTCGATTTTGAGTTCAGCCAGAAAAATAATTTCAGAGGGAGGGTTCAAAGACGCACAAATACAAACAATTGCAGAGCAAGCGGGTGTATCTAGTGGACTGGTTTATCGCTACTTCGATAATAAAAGCCAAGTGCTAATAGAAGTTTTGTCTGATGCCATTAATACAGAACTATTGGTGATTGAATCGATTACCGAAAGTGATTTATCGGCAAAGCAGAAATTACACAAGGCGGTAGCAACCTTTGTAAAACGGGCACTGAATAGTCCTCAGCTTGCATATTCACTCATGTTTGAACCCGTCGATTCAACGGTTGAACATGAGCGTTTTCGTGTGAAGCAATTGATTAAACAAAGTATTAAAAAAATACTTGCGGATGGAAATGCAAGTGGTGAGTTTGTCTTGGATGATTTAAACACAGCAGCACTTTGTGTAGTCGGTGCTATGACTTATGTGGTAGTTGAACCTCTAGACCCAGCTCAAAATACAAAGTTTGATCATGCGCATAAAGACTATTTTTCAAAACAGATTGCTGATTTTTGTGTGGATGCTGTGCAGAAAAAATAGGGCATATAAAGGATAAAACAACACAAAATAAGTAGTTTGGAAAAGTAGTTGCAGTAACAACAATTAGATCAGGTAAGAAGAGAATTACAAAGAATCAAGGAGAATGATTCAATGCAACAAGAACGGTTAAGCTACGCCTCGGGACCAAGTACACAACCCTTATTGGGTATGACCATTGGTGAACAATTTGATCAGGCCTGTCAGCAATATGCTGAAAAGGAAGCGATTGTCAGTTTTCATCAAAACAGACGATTAACCTATAAAGCTTTACAGGATGAAGTAAACGCTTTTGCTTGTAGCCTATTAAAATTGGGATTAAAAAAAGGAGACCGATTAGCGATTTGGTCACCTAACTGTGTGGAATGGACCATTACGCAGTTTGCAGCTTTTAAAGCAGGGATTATTTTAGTCAATCTAAATACAGCTTATAAAAGTCATGAGCTTGAATATGTGTTGAATAAGGTCTCATGCAAAGGATTGATTATTGCTTCTCAATTTAAAACGACGGATTACCAAGAATTACTCACAAAAATTGCCCCTGAGTTAACCACCTGTACAGATAAAGTGCTCAGTTCAGAGCGACTGCCACATTTAAAATTTGTCATTAAAATTGATGACCAACAACATACTGGTATTTATCGTTTTAGTGATTTACTAACTACACCAACTTCTGAACAGCTAGAACAATTAAAACAATTAGCCAGACAGCTCCAGTTTGATGAAACCATTAATATCCAATTTACTTCAGGTACAACAGGTAACCCGAAAGGGACCATGTTAACCCATCATAATATTTTAAATAATGGTTATTTTGTCGGTGAAGGCATTCGTTTAACCCCCCAAGATAAAGTCTGTATTTCTGTGCCATTATTCCATTGTTTTGGCATGGTGATGGGAAATCTGGCGTGTGTGACACATGGGTCAACTATGGTCTATCCATCTGCTGTATTTAATCCTTTGGAAACTTTAAAAGCGATTCATCAAGAACGTTGTACGGCAGCTTACGGCGTACCAACCATGTTTATTGCAACCTTAGAGCATGAACAGTTTAATGATTTTGATCTGTCGAGCTTAAGAACAGGCATTATGGCAGGTAGTCCTTGTCCACGTGAAATTATGCAACGTGTTATAGACCGAATGCATATGTCTGAAATCACCATTTGTTATGGCATGACCGAAACCTCGCCAGTGAGTGTACAAAGCTCAGTAAACGATTCGATTGATAAGCGAGTAAGCACAGTTGGGCATGTCCATCCACATGTTGAAATTAAAATTGTCGATTTAGAAGGGCAAATTGTTCCGCAAGGGACTTTGGGTGAGCTATGCGTCCGTGGTTATTCAGTGATGGCTGGTTATTGGGGTGAAGAGGAAAAGACCCGTGAAGTGATTGACGCGGCTGGCTGGATGCATACGGGTGACATTGCCGAGATGGATCAAGAAGGTTTTATTAAAATTAAAGGCCGTATTAAAGATGTCGTGATTCGTGGTGGGGAAAACCTCTTTCCAAAAGAGATTGAAGACTTTTTATATACTCATCCAGATGTAAGCGATGTACAGGTGATTGGCTTGCCAGATGCGAAATATGGCGAAGAACTTTGTGCATGTATTATCCTGCATGAGCATCACCAAGTCGATGAAGACAGCATCCGCCAATTTTGCAAAGAACACATTTCACATAACAAAGTGCCGCGTTATGTCCGTTTCTTTAATGAGTTTCCAATGACTGCTTCTGGCAAAGCCCAAAAGTTTAAATTACAGGAAATTATGCGAGCTGAACTTAATTTAACAGGAAATGTCTTTGACTAAATAAGTCAAAAGCTCGGTCAAAGTGCAGCAAAGGAAAATCGAAATACGGTTTAAATAGAGGACACGCAAAATGGCAAAAGACTTTAATAGCCCTAAAGTAGTCGAAGGATATGATGCGCATATTCGTAAATTAATTCCGGGCTATGAAGTGATCCATCAACAGGTGGATGCCATTTTGCAGTCGGTGTTGCCACCAGATGCTCATATCTTAATTGTGGGCTGTGGTACGGGTTACGAACTCGAATATTTACTTAAAAGACATCCAAACTGGCAATTTACAGCGGTTGATCCATCTTTAACCATGCTGCAAAAAGCTCAGGAGCAGGTGGAGATTTTAGGTAAATCTGCCCAAGTCACTTTTGTTCACGGTGAAACTTCAGCTTTACCTCTCGAGAGTTGCTTTGATGCTGCACTTTCTATTCTTGTGGCTCATTTTATTGCAGATGACATAAAACCAGCCTTCTTTAAGGATATTTATGATCGCTTAAAAGAAAAGGCGCCTTTACTTACCTATGACCTCATGACTTGTGTAAATCCACAACAGCTTCAAGCATTACGTTATTTGTGTTTGGCTCAAGGGTTAACAGAAGAACAATGTCAAAAAATGTTGGAGCGTATGGCGGAGGACTTTTTTAGTTTAACGACTGAAGGATATATAAAACTTTTGGAAGAGACAGGCTTTGAAAGCGTACAGCCATATACGCAAATTTTGACTTATCAAGGGTTTATTGCAAAAAAATAATACTATTGGGGAATATAAATAAGGGTTTAAAACCGAATATTCTCAATGTGGAAGAGAATATAAAAAATGGAAAATTAAAAAGTTGCTTTTGCTGCACTAGGGAGGGTGGATCTAAAAAATATGAGGGAACGTCTTTCTTGTGAAAGAAAGGCAAATTTTCAAGGATCTATTTTAGATAGGTACATAACAAAAAGGATGTCGAGACTTTTAAGACTACTTAAAGGTCTAAAGGAAAATTTCATGATGAAAATTTTAAATACAACGATTCAAAAAAGCTTGTTGGCAGTTTCTGTGACTCTGCTTATGTCTTCTGCTTTTGCAGGCCAAGTAAACCCTGAAATAGAGCAACTTCGCCAAGAAATAAAAGAACTACGAGCTATGCTACAAATTAATATGGAGGCTCAAAAATCTTTAGCTCAAAAAAGAGTAGAACAAGCTGCTCCTGTAGTTACTCAAGCTCCACAACCTATACAGCAAACATTAACTAAATCTGGTGCGGAATTTAACTTATACGGTTATATACGAGCAGATGCTTCTTATCAAATTAAGGGTGCATCTAGCATGTATAACAATATTAGCGGCGTTCCTCTTGAAAATGCGCCAGAAGAATCTGCACAGAAAGACCAGTTGCACAGTACTGTGTATGTGACACGCTTCGGATTGAATTTTAAAACACCTACAGCCGTTGGTGATGTGGGCGGAAAGTTAGAAATGGACTTTTTTGGGGCGGCTACACGTGATCAGTTTCGCATACGTCATGCCTATTTAACTTTTGATAAATGGCTTATTGGCCAAACATGGTCGACATTTATTGCCCCTGAATATTACCCAGAAACAATTGATGCGGGTACATTTGTAGGTAGTGCATTATTAAGATCGCCGCTTGTTCGCTATAGCGATAACTTAACGGCAAATACAAGTTTTGCAGTATCAGTTGAAGACCCGAAATATACTGCTGCAACTGATCCAGATAATAAAATGCGTTTACCTGCTTTAGTCGGACGTTTAAATCATAAATTTGCCAATGGTTCGATGCTTTCAGGCCGTAGTTTTGTTGCAGAAAAAAGAACTAACAATGATAGTGAGTGGGCGTGGGGTGTAGGCTTGGGCGGTAAATATCAAATTACCCCTGATACATTACTTAAAGCCGATTATTACCATGTTAAGGGTGATGGACGTTTCTTGCTATGGAGTAACAGTGGCTATGCAATAGACGATCAAAACAATATGCATAGCAATGAATTTGACACGGTTTCTTTGGGTATCACTCATCAATTTACACCGCAAATTCGCTCGACTTTAGGCTATGGCTATATGAAGGCTAAAGATGATAACCGTTTTGCCGAATTACAGCGTACGAGTACCACCCAAAACAAACAGCTTTGGCAAGGTTGGGTGAATGCACTTTATAACCCGTATAAGCCGATTACTTTGGGTATCGAATATGTTTATGGGGAACGAGAAACATTTGATAATCGCAATGGGATTGATAACCGCTTCAACATGATAGCGAGTTATGATTTTTAAATAAGCAGCCCCATCATGTGAAGATTTCACCTGATGGGGGAATCATTAATTTTTAATAATTTGATCTAAATCTACCAATTCTGCCATATGCTGATTGCCTCGATCATTAGGATGTAAATGATCTCCAGAATCATAAATTGGATTTAATCGATTGGGATGTTTTGGATCTTTTAAGCCTTCATCAAGATCAAGCACACCATCAAAGGTATGACTGGTTCTCATCCAGTGGTTAATGCGCTGACGTAATTGATCTTTGTTGGGTTGATAATAATTATCTAAAGGGGTATTAGGCAAAGCACCAGAGAACGGAAGTAAGGTTGCACCAATCACCTGAATATTATGTTTATGGGCCTCACTTACAACACGTCGATAACCTTGAGTGAGCGCTTCAAAAGAAGGTATTTGCTGTTTAGGAGCAAAAGCTGTACCGGGCCATGAAATGTCATTGATACCGACCAAAACAATTAAAGTTTTAACTCCTGAATATTGAAATACTTCACTGTTTAAGCGTTTTAAAACCCTATCGCCCATACCATCGGTAAGTAATCGATTTCCTGAAATTCCGCTATTAATCACGGCTACATGGTGTGCTGATAAACGCTTAGCTAAAAAATCGGTCCATCTTGTATTTGCATCTAAGGTTGCAGTCGCCCCATCGGTAATTGAGTCTCCAACAACTGCAACTACATGAGCCTTTTGTTTGGGTTTTACCTCTATTGCAGACAGTAATAATCGCGCAGTGGTGGTTTTGGCACTGCTAGGCGTATTTAAGTTCGCAGTCTGGTTGCCCGTAATGAGCCAACTGGTTTGTTTGGCATCCCAATGAAATGTTTTAAACGTTGTAGGCTTTTGAATAAAGCTATTCACCACCAATTGAGCATGATCGGGTACAGGCAACTGAATTGGATCACTTATGAGTTGTTTGCCAGGTAAAATTCTTGCTTTAAGTTGACCAGAAAAATAAACGGGATAGGTGCTCTTAGATTTTAGAGTTGCTGCGTTCGCTAAACCAATCGTTGTTTGATCAATATAAAGTGGCTGTTCACCATATTGATTGGTAAAAACGAGCCGAACAGCTTCACCGCCCAAACTAATTTTGCTCATTTGTCTAATAGTCTGATTAGATACTTGCTCTGGAATGAGTGTTGGAAAAACGAAGTCTTTATTCCAGACTTTTTGAGGGCTCGCAGACCAAGTGGTAATCCATTGGCTGTTTTCTGCATCAGCTTGTGCAAAGCTCGTAAATAAAACCAAAGAAAATAGGGTGGCTTGATAAAGTTTCATCTCAAGAACTCTTTAAAACGAATTAAAGGTATGTTGAAACAAATTGATGCCTTGTTATAGCGGTCTAAGCGGAATAAGATTTGTGAATCTAATTCATAAATAAATTTTGCTATGTCTTATTTTGATATCAATCGTTCTGGCGAGTTAGCAATTTTTATAAGGGTGGTCGAGCTTGGAAGTTTTTCAGCGGTAGCAAGAGCATGTAATATGACGCCGTCTGCCGTAAGCAAGTTAATTTCTCGTTTAGAAAAAAGATTGGGTGTCAGGTTACTCAATCGTTCAACACGTCAGTTTCAGCTTACCAGTGAAGGATGCCAGTTTTATGAGCAAGGCATTCAAATACTCAATGACTTAGACGAACTGGAACAAGCGGTTACCGCAAATCATATACCGAAAGGGCGAATTAGAATCCATACCAGTTTTTCATATTGGACACACTTTTTATTGCCTTGTATTAGTTTGTTTAATCAACGTTACCCGGAAATTGAATTAGAAGCTCATTTGAGTGATGAAGTAATTAATTTGGTTGAACAAAGAATTGATGTTGCGATTCGAACAGGACCTTTGAAAAGTTCCAATTTGGTGGCCCGATCGCTTGGCAGTACTTATAAACACTATGTTTGCTCACCTGTATATATTGAAAAGTACGGTTGCCCCGAACATCCAGATGAACTACATGAACATCAGCTTTTAGATGTAAGTTATCAGCGCCAGAACAAAACCTGGTTATTTAAAAAAGCAACTCAGGAAATCAGCCTAACCCCCTCTAAAGTTTTAAAAGTAAACCATGGCGAAGCAATTTTACAGTTGGCACTGGCAGGTGCCGGTATTGCTCAACTAAATGAATTCCAGATTCGAAATGCTTTACAGCAAAAACAACTCGTCAAAATTCTTGAAGATTGGAATATTCATGCTTCTGAAGAATTTCATGCTGTCTGGATTGGCCATGATAAGTATGTTCCTAATCGCGTACGTACATTCTTGGATTTTTTGGTAGAGCATGCCTCTATAAATTAGTTTAGTGTTTGCTCGCACTCAATTGGCACTGCTGCATTGTTTGATTCATGGTTTCTACAAAGTTCATTTTTGCATCAATATTTTGCAAACTTAATTTTGGTAAACTTTCTACAAATTGAGGTGAATAATGCTGCTCTAAAGAATTATAAATACAATTACACGCTGAAAGGTCATGTCCGGCCCATACACAACGCGTATTAAATTCATTTTTACTCATTGGCCTGCACCCCATCAAATTTAAAACACCTATTGTCAGAAGGCTCACCAAAACAAAACGATAGAGAAAAAACATTCTTGTTACTCTTCATGGGTTGTTGTTATCGTTAAGTGATGTTGATAGAAGTTTTAATCTTTATGTGATTTTGAATACATAAAACTTCTGCCCCAATCTTGTATATCAAGATGGGTACACAAAAAGATTAAGTAAAAATTTTTCGAACTCTATAGTGTGTAATTCTTTTAAACAGAGGATGAGAAAGAACTCTAAGAAATGACTGCTTGAGTGAAAGATGTTGAATGTAAGTAGGTTTAATAAAAGAATTTAAAAAATATAGAATAATAGTCATGAGTGACTCCTTGGTTAAAAGAAGTTATGCCCACTCATTGCTCATTATTATGGTGGCGAAACGAAAGAGGGTTAGCAGACTGATACCTAAGAAACCAGCACACCCAAGGGTGTCCCACTCCCGTTCCTCCATCAAAGGCACGAGGGGCGTCACACCAAAAAACGTGTTTTTAGTGCACTTAGGTAGACGGTCTGCTAAAACCGACTGACAAAATTGGTCAGCGCGAGCATCATAAGCTGAGCATTGAGGTGGGTCAATTGCAAAAATAAAAGATTGATTTATATAACTTGATATAAATATTTCACTGTTTTTATTTAGAAAATAGAAAAATTAAAAAATATAATATGAGTATAAATAATTTGAATATAAGTCACACTATTATTTTTTAATCTTATATATCAAATATTTATTAATTGTCTATTTGTATAGTATATCAATATCTCTAATTAGGTGTGTTGTTTGGCTAAACTATTTAATAATTCGAATTTTATAACATGACCAGAGTCTCCTAAACATTGCTTGCCAAAAAATAACCAAAATATCAATTGCAAGAAATATAATTTTATTAATCATAATTTTTGGTTTTTACAAAAGCTTGCATAATCTACAAAAGTTAAGAGAACCACTGCGGTAGGCCAACATAAGATAATGTTATTCATAAACCTACATTTTAATATTTATAAAGGTGATTTAAATGGTAAGAATCTTTTGTGCAGTAAGTATGGTGTTGGCAATTGCTATGGGTATGAGTGCTTGCCAAGATCGTAATTCAAGAAATGACGGCATGCATGAAGCAAGTGATCCAGCCACATCTCATGACATGAATAAAAACTCGTAATAGATTAGCTTTTCTCAAAAGCCTACTTTATTAGTAGGCTTTTTTAATCGTTATTTTATATAAAAAATATAATTTAATAATAATGAAATATATAAAAATATAAAATTAATCAAATATTTATTTTATTTTTACAATTTGGAGAATTTGTTGTTACCGTTTTGTTGCAATCTTAAGTTACCGTTTCAAAAAGTTAATAAAACAAACACAATAGCTTACTTATATTCATCCAAAATTCATTTTAGTAAGAGCGAACTATAAAAGGTAAGGATATGCCCCAATATTTAAAAATAGCTGAGAAAATATATCAAAATGTTAAAGAAAAAAAAGGCTTTACGGATGACCCGATGGAAGATCTTAATAATTTGATGATTGAACTCAGACAAGAAATAAAGGGGACAAAATTAAAGCTTTTATATAATTATATTGATTTTGCTGAAATACTCATTAAACCTTTGCAAGAGTCAAAAATTAAATTGGATTTAAGTCTTATTCCTAAAAGTAAAAATACTCAGGAGTTTGTACTTTGGCTTGCTGGTTTTATTGAGCGAATTACTACAGGTGGACAAGAAAAATTACCTCCAATTCGAGCTAAAATTACTTTACCCGCCTATGCCTATGAAGAAACTTACCCTTCGCAGAAAAAGCCTGTAAATAATGGGGAAGAAATAATTGAATATTTTAAGAAAAACCAAAGTTAATTTTGATGAAAGGCCTGACCTGATTATCT
The DNA here is from genome assembly GCF_044778325.1 of Acinetobacter sp. BD54. Taxonomy (NCBI): domain Bacteria; kingdom Pseudomonadati; phylum Pseudomonadota; class Gammaproteobacteria; order Moraxellales; family Moraxellaceae; genus Acinetobacter; species Acinetobacter sp. BD54. The sequence goes on from NZ_JANJEP010000002.1 coordinate 287,124, forward strand.
GAGTCAGGCTTTATTCTTGATAAGACCGCTATGATGAGTAATATTTAAGGTAGGACGTATGTTTGTATATTTTACAGATGGAACTTGCATTAATGATTCTGAGATTTATGGTGTAAAAGCCAAATATGAGCAAAATAAGTATGTAGTGGAAGTTACTATTAAGCCGACACATGTACTCGCTACAACACCGAGTGTACAATTTAAAAAAGAAATTTTTGATGATCCAATTTTAGCAAATCAATATCTTAGTCATAATTTTAATATGCCACCATTTTTTTAATGCTCATAATTTTAGGACAATAAAAAAGCCTATTTCCCAGGGCCAATAGGAAATAAGCTTATAGCTATGGACCTTTTGAGGATGTTACATATCATCCCATGCATCTTTAATCGCTTGTTTAGCGTGTTCCCATTTTAGGCGGGACTCAGCTTTTAGCTCTTCCCATTTTTGCTGCAAGCTGCCTTCCATATCTTCAAACTGAGTTCCTTCTTTAGATTCAGAACGAGCTCGATGACCAAGTTCATAAGCTGCAGAGAAATCACGATCATAATCTAGATCTGGTGTAGTTAATTGCGCTTCTTGATAATAAGGTCGAGTAAGATAGCTTTCGCGCCAGCGAGAGTCAGAATAGTTATGATCGCCAGCTACCAATTGAGCATGATCTGTATTTTGATCTGTCATCAGAATTCCCTCATATTTTATTGAATTTTATGCTTATATTTTGATTTAGGAAGGTGAGGTCACCTTCCTAAATGATCGACCGCATCAAAGAACAACTACAAACGATTAACGTTGTTGGTTGTTATTTGAGTTTTGTTGGCCAGAATCTTTTTGATTAGATCCTTGTTGTTGGCCGCGGTTATCATTTTGCTGTTGTTGCTGGTTATTTTGTTGCTGTTGATCGTTTTGCTGTTGGTTACCGTGTTGCTGTTGATTACGGTTGTCATTTTGCTGTTGTTGTTGCTGCTGATTATTGCGTTGATTTGCTTGATTATTAGTAGTGCTCATTTTTAATACCTCATATCAATTATGACGATGTGTTTTATCTGAGAGCTTCAGATAGGGTTATTAAAACATGTAGATTTTAAATGTGTAGGGTAGGGGTGTTACCCTATATTTAACTGTAAACTTAAAATTTATAAATTTTAAATAACTTGCTGATTTTTAATGTATGTAATTTTATGTCATAAACATTATTAATATGAACATTTAAAAAATTACATTTCAGCACATAATATTTAAGAAAGATAATAAGTATTTCTAAATGTATATTTGTTAACTTTTATATAAAATTAACGCCTTTTGTCTTCTAATATAATAAGTTTTATATCTTGAGTAACATAGTAAATCAACTTTCTTAGTTTTAAAAAGGCAGGCCCCCTTAAAACACGTCTAAAATTATAAAAATTATTTTTATAATATATTGAGTAAAAGAAAGTACCTACAGGTTTTTCTGGTGTTTCAGAGCCGCCTTTTTTCAAAAGACCTGTGCAGGCAACATACAGGTCGGCATGTAAAAGTTCTTTACCTTTATTAATCATTTCAACAGTCACTTGCATTGATTCTGCAGTGTATTTTTCAATAAGCTCTTCTGAAATATGTAAGGTATTTTCCTTTACGCGAAGGTCGTAACTCACAAGGCTTCCAATCAGAATATCGCCTGAATAAGGACTTAAAGAGAAACGATAAGCAAGGTAACCCGCAGAGGCGCTTTCAAAAAATGCAATTTTAATTTTTTCCTTTGCTAATAATTCGCAACATTTATTGAACATTTTAATTCTCCCTACAATTGTTTTTAAAATGTTATAAAACTATTTAATTGTTTGCTTTGTTATTTTTTTAATGTTTATAATTTTGATGGTGAAGTTAATGTAAAATTGGATTAAGATTTGCAAATTTTATATAAAAACAGCAGCTTAAATAATACTAAAAGTTTAAATGTAATTTTGCGTTATTTTGTATGTATATGAATTTTTTGGATTTATTGTATTTACCTTGTTTTTTAATAACGCAAAATAACAAACTTAAAACTCGATTATAGTTAGGGTGACGTATGGTAATTGATATCTCACAGACGGAGAATGAAAATGCCTGTTGTAGTGAAAAAACGATTATTAGACTTATTACAAGATAATCAACAAAATTATTATGAATTGTTTGTTTTTTTCCTTGATCCTGATGTTTCTAGTTTTGAGAAAGAGAAAAAGGCTAGAGATTTTCTTGTTAAAGAGATAGATAAACTAGAGATGAAGGAAATAGATTTTCCTTCGGATATCAATTTGATTAAGGCATGGTGTGAAAACGATAATAAAAAAAATTGTCAGGAATTTCAGGCATATTTAAATCGTAGACAATCTGGTCAAGATAGAGAGTATTTTAAGAACGTCGCTCAGGCATTTGAGTTTTTAATAAAGGTGTCTCCAACCAAAAAAGTAGACGGTGCATGGCTATATAGCTCAGTGCATTATTGGAATGATCCTATTTTTCATGAATTAATTATTACTTATCTCGAAGAGCTTGGGTTAGGTGAGCCAAAAGCAAACCATGTCTGTATCTATGATGACCTTTTACGCAGTCTAGGGCTAGACAGTTTCGATCTGCTTTTAGAAGACGAGTATTATCATCAAGCAGTTGTGCAGCTTGCTCTGGGTTATGCGCCTCCTGAGTTTATTCCCGAGATTGTGGGTTTTAATTTAGGCTATGAGCAGTTACCACTGCATCTTTTAATTTCCAATTATGAGCTTGCTGAATTAGGTATTGACTCTAAATACTTTAATCTTCATATCACTATCGACAATATTGACAATGGCCATGCCTATAAAGCCATTAAAGTTATTGAAGATATTTATAATAAATATAGAGATAAAGAACTCTTCTTGACCAAGCTAAAACGTGGTTTTGCCCTTAATAATCATGGGGTATCCTCTTCAAACATTATAAAAAATTTAAATACTGAAGACTTTGTCCATAGAATTTTCAAAAGAAAGGCGCTTGTCGGTCAGTTAATCCATAACGAAACCAGACAGTTTGGGTGCAAGACCATTAATCAATGGTTATCAAATCCCGATGACATTGCAGGTTTAATCACTCATTTAACTGAACACAAATGGATTAAGTTTAATACCGACCCTGAACAGAGCGTATTCTGGCGAATGATTAATGAAGAAAATGGAAAAATGTTTGGGGTGTTTAACCCTGTAGAGCGCCAAATTATTCATGACTGGATTGCTGGTAGTGATCATTCTTCTAACTTCTTGGCATACAGCAGAGAACTAAAGAATAGCCAGCGTATTCAGGACTATTTATTTAGTTATATCTCGGATGGCGAACTTGATGCACTACAAGAGCGCGTCCAACAATCAAATGACCTTGCCATAAAAATTTGCAAACTTACTCCGTTTCTTGCCCCAGATTCTCATCATAAAAGTATTGGTCTTTGGAGTACTCGTAAATACGTAGAACTCCTTTTTCCTTATTTAGGTACGTTTAAAAACTAGTTTTATAAACGTTTTCTACTTCAACCCCAAGTTTAACTTTCAAAAACATAGGTAATGGACATGAACGACAATACTAAATCAACCAATAAAACAAGTGAAATGGCTGGTGCCGATGCAGCAAATAAAGCCAATACTACCCAGAAAACTGAACAGTTAGACACAGTTAGAGATGATGCAACTAATGAAGCTTTAACCACAAATCAGGGGGTTAAAATAGCGGATAACCAAAATAGCTTAAGAGCGGGTATTCGTGGCTCGACTTTATTGGAAGATTTCATTTTAAGAGAAAAAATCACCCACTTTGACCATGAGCGTATACCTGAGCGTATTGTGCATGCGCGTGGTGTAGGGGCACATGGTTATTTTCAGGCATATGAAGGAAACGAACGTTTAACCAAAGCTGGATTCTTGACAGACCCAACTATTCAGACGCCTATTTTTGTACGTTTTTCAACAGTGCAAGGGCCTCGTGGTTCAGCCGATACTGTCCGTGATATTCGCGGTTTTGCCATTAAGTTTTATACCCAAGAAGGTAACTTCGACTTGGTAGGAAATAACGCACCTGTCTTTTTTGTGCAAGACGGGATTAAATTTCCAGACTTTGTACATGCGGTAAAACCTGAACCGGACACAGAAATCCCAACGGGTGCAACTGCGCATGATACTTTCTGGGATTTTGTGTCTTTAGTGCCCGAGTCAGCACATGCTGTAATTTGGGCGATGTCAGATCGTGCGATTCCTCGTAACTTACGTTCGATCCAAGGTTTTGGTGTGCATACGTTCCGTTTAATTAATGCTGAAGGTAAATCACATTTTGTGAAATTTCACTGGACACCAAAACAAGGTTTGAGTGCGCTGGTATGGGATGAAGCTCAAAAACTTGCGGGTAAAGATCCGGATTTCCACCGTCGTGATCTTTATGAAGCAATTGAGCAAGGTTTTTATCCAGAATGGGAACTCGGCGTGCAGATTGTCGAAGAAGAAGATGAAATGAACTTTGACTTCGATTTGCTGGACCCAACAAAAATTATTCCTGAAGAATTAGTTCCTGTTACGCCAATTGGCCGATTCGTTTTAAATAGAAATGTAGATAACTTCTTTGCTGAAACAGAGCAGGTAGCTTTCTGTCCGGGTCATGTAGTACCTGGTATTGATTTTACAGATGACCCACTTTTACAAGCACGTCTATTTTCATACACAGATACCCAGTTAAGCCGTTTAGGTGGACCAAACTTCCACCAAATTCCGATTAACAAACCTGTGTGTCCATTCCATAACAATCAACGTGATGGTATTCATCAGCATACCATTCATAAAGGACAGGCTGCATATCAACCAAACTCAATTGATGGAAATTGGCCAGTAGAAACACCGCCAGCGGCATCAAATGGTGGTTTTGAAAGTTATCCTGAAAAAATTAGTGGCCATAAACTTCGTCAAAGAAGTGAGACGTTCTCTGATTATTTCTCTCAACCGCGACTATATTACAAAAGCCTTGCACCGCATGAACAAAAACATGTGGTCGATGCCTATACTTTTGAATTAAGTAAAGTTCAAAGAAAGCATATTCGTGAGCGTCAAGTTCAACAAATTTTGGCTAATATCGACTTAGATTTGGCACGCCAAGTAGGGGCAAATTTAGGTATTGAAGTGCCTGACTTAACCCTAAACTATAAGAAAACAGCAGTTGAAAAATCTGCCAAGTTATCTTTTTTAGCTTTCCCACCTGAAGATATTCAAGGTAGAAAAGTTGCCGTACTTATCCATAACATGGTGAAGTCTGATGCATTGGAGGCTATTAAAAACTGGGCAATTAAAGAAGGCGTAATCCTTCATTTACTAGCGCCGAGCTTGGCTCCAGTAAAAGATCATAAAGATAACGTTATTGTGGCTGATGGCATGCAAATGTCTGAGCCTTCAATTGCCTATGATGCGGTAATTATTCCGGATGGCGATAACCTAAATACCGTTATGCAAGACGGGGTAGCTCGCCATTATGTACTCGAAGCTTATAAGCACTTAAAGCCAATCGTATTTTTAGGTAATAAATCGGATTTGCTTGAGCCATTAGGTTTAGTGGCAGATGAAGGAACTTTAATTGAAGATGAGTTCCAGCATGTTGCGGAAAAATTTAAGAACCTGATTAAAGCACACCGTGTTTGGTCACGAGAACAAATAGCCGCACATGTACCGGCTTAAATAAAAAAAGCCCTGAAAGTTTAAACGCTTTCAGGGCTTTTTCTAAATTATGTTATTAGCCATTAACAATTTGGCCACCATTTACATGAATAACCTGACCAGTAATATAACTTGCATCATCTGAGGCAAGGAAAAGGTAAGCAGGGGCGACTTCACTTGGCTGACCCATCCTACCCATTGGGGTATCTTTACCAAACTTTTCGACAGTCTCGGCATCGAAACTACTTGGAATAAGGGGAGTCCAGATTGGGCCTGGTGCAACACCATTTACACGAATACCTTTTTTCTGCTTCATTAAATTGTTCGATAGACTACGAGTAAAAGAGGTAATTGCACCTTTAGTACTTGCATAGTCAATCAACTCATCATGACCTTGGTAACTGGTAATACTAGTGGTGTTAATAATGCTATCGCCTTCCTCCATATAAGGAATGGCTTCTTTGGTTAAATAAAACATGGCAAAAATATTTGTTTTAAATGTTTTTTCTAATTGTTCATTACTAATACTTTCAATTTCTTTTTGTTGATATTGCACACCCGCATTATTTACTAAAATATTAATTTTACCAAAATGCTGTAGAACCTTATCAATATTTTGTTTTGCAAGGTCTGGATCGGAAATATCACCTTTTAATAAAAGACATTGTTGTCCTTCCTTTTCAATAAGCTGTTTAGTAATTTCGGCATCTTGGTCTTCTTCAAGGTACAGTACAGCAATATCGGCACCTTCACGGGCAAATAGTACGGCAACTGAACGGCCTATACCGCTATCACCACCGCTAATGACGGCAACTTTGCCTTTTAGTTTTTCACTGCCTTTATGAGATGCTTTAATAATTTCTGGTTCAGGATGCATTTTCTCCTGATCACCTGGTTGATGAGGTTGAACTTGTGCAGGAACTTCTGATGGATACTGATTCGTTGTATTTTCCATGTCTAGACTACCTCTATTTAATTTTCAGTCCCTCTATATTGGTTAATTTGCACGTGAATATAAGTAAATAGTCTTTTTTAAAAAGTTGTCTTTGTTATTTTATATATAAGGATGTAAAAAAATATAACATATCAAGTTAGGTTAGATAATATCCAATAACTTAACCTTGTTTTTATCAATCATACTTTCAACAATTGATCGATTACCTGTATCATTTAGCCAATTTTCTATAGGTATATAATTAGATAAATCTAAAATTTCTTTTATTACTGTTTCCGCTTCGACTATATTTTTTAAGTCATCTTTATTTTTACTGTTTTTAACAACTGTATTATCTAGTAATTTTTTTATATCTTCTGTTTCAATATTTTTTGATTTAATAATATACAAGTCTCTCTGAAAAGGATGGCTTGCGTGAGGCGGGTCTAATCTATAGCTCCATTCTTGGTTATAATCTTGCCAAGAATTTTTTATTTGAATATTACTGAGTAAAATTTCAGGTACAGAAATATGAATATATTGTAGCGTTGAGTGTGTATGAGTAGGTTGCATCATTCTTTTCTCACAAATATTATATGTTAATTTTAAATCTTGATTTTAATCACTCAAGTAAAGTTTTTATGCAAAAGTAATGGTTTATGTTATTGTTTTTAAATAATTTTAATTATATTTTATGTTTGTTTCTTCAATAGTGAAGATGTTTTTGTTTTTTATTGATTTGTACGTTATGAAAGTTTGTGTTATTTACCCTGAATTTTTAAATGCATTTGTAAAAATATATTGTTATGTAGGTTTGAGTAATAATAAGTATGGTGAGTATTTAAAAAGTAAAATTAGCTAATAATTGATAAATATTTTAACTAAGAAAATCTTCATTTAAATAATGATGTTAGAGTTTTTATTTGAAATTTAAATTATATACATTTAAAAAGATTGAAACATAGCATGGGTATAAAAATATTTTAAATCTCTTATCTTAAATTTATCCGTTCAATAAAAGCGGTAGCGACTTATAATTTTAATATAGGAAGATATAACTATGGCTAATACTAGATATGAAGATGATAACAATAGTTCAGGTACTTCAAATCGTGGATTTGCAAGTATGGATCCTGAAAGAGTCAGAGAAATAGCCAGTAAAGGTGGGCGAGCTGCACATGCCAGTGGCAATGCGCATGAATTTACTTCAGAAGAAGCTCGTGAAGCTGGCCGTGCTGCACATGCCAGTGGTAACGCACATGAATTTACCTCAGAAGAAGCTCGTGAAGCTGGTGCTTTAAGTCATAAAAACGATGATCGTAATGGTCGTGGTCGCAGCCGTTATGATGACGACGAAGATGATGACCGCGGCCGTTCAAGCGGTCGAGGCCGTGGCCGCAGTCGTTATGATGATGACGACGAAGATGATGATCGCGGTCGCTCAGGCGGTCGAGGCCGTGGCCGCAGTCGTGATGATGACGACGAAGATGATGATCGCGGTCGTTCAGGTGGCCGAGGCCGTGGCCGCAGTCGTGATGACGACGATGAAGATGATGATCGCGGTCGTTCAGGTGGCCGAGGTCGTGGTCGCAGCCGCCGTGATGATGACGATGAAGATGATGATCGCGGTCGTTCGGGTGGCCGAGGTCGTGGCCGCAGCCGCCGTGATGACGACGATGAAGATGATGATCGCGGTCGCTCAGGTGGCCGAGGTCGTGGTCGCAGCCGTTATGATGACGACGATGAAGATGATGATCGTGGCCGTTCGGGCGGTCGAGGTCGTGGTCGCAGCCGTCGTGACGATGACGACGAAGATGATGATCGTGGCCGTTCAGGCGGCCGAGGCCGTGGTCGCAGCCGTTATGATGACGACGATGAAGATGATGATCGCGGTCGTTCAGGTGGCCGAGGCCGTGGTCGCAGCCGTCGTGACGATGACGACGAAGATGATGATCGTGGCCGTTCAGGTGGCCGAGGCCGTGGTCGCAGTCGTTATGATGACGACGATGAAGATGATGACCGTGGCCGTTCAGGTGGCCGAGGCCGTGGTCGCAGCCGTCGTGACGATGATGACGAAGATGACGAAGATGATGACCGTGGTCGTTCAGGTGGTCGAGGCCGTGGCCGCAGTCGTTATGATGATGACGATGAAGATGATGATCGTGGTCGTTCAGGTGGCCGAGGCCGTGGCCGCAGCCGTCGTGATGACGATGACGACGATGATGACCGTCGTGGCCGTTCAGATGGTCGTGGCCAGAACTCTCGTAATCAAAAACGCGATGCTTATGGACGCTTTACGTCTTAAGCAAACAGTTTTTGAGAATAAAGGAGGCATTATGCCTCCTTTATTTTTATTATTTTAAACTTATGAATGGGTAAGGGGATGTAAGCCTTTTACAATATCTGTGAATTCTGAGCCATTTAACCAAAATGATTTCTTTAAAAATAGTGTCGTCATAATACTTTCGGCTGCTTCACTTTCCGGATTTTCACAGAAAATTCCATAGCTTTCGCCTAATACCGCATCATTTTCAATAAGACGGATATAGTAGGCATGTTGTTCATCTGCATAACCTAAAACTGCATCACGTTGATTTTTCATTTCGCATGTCTCCATACCAAAAACTGAATCTAACTCATATTTAAGTGTTCAGAATTTCATTGATAAAAATCAAAACAGTCAGTAAAAAGAACTATTTCACAATAGGTTTTGATTCTCTTCAAATTACCATTTCCGTTTTAACATCCCTGTTAAAAGCAAAATGGATTAAAATCTGATCATGAAATTTATTGTTATGCAAAAAAAATATTTCGTCAACTTGAAAATGTAACTTTTTCAAGTTACATTGTCTGTGTAGGATTTGAACGGTGAAATGGAGGCGATATGCCAAAGAAGAAAGAATTCGAGCATGGCGGTGCACGGGAAAATGCCGGCCGTAAAGCACAGTTCAATGAACCCACTAAAGTGATTCGTGTTCCTGAATCTCAAGTCAACTTTATCAAAAATTGGTTACTGAATAATGTCAAAACCGATAACCAGACAGATTTCACTTCAAAACTAAAAATACAGCAGGTGCATCCGAACAACGATAAAATTTACCACATTCCTTTGGCGACAGAACGTGTTGCTGCGGGTTTCCCATCACCAGCGCAAGATGATATTGAGCAAGCACTCGATTTAAATGAATATTTAATTAGAAATGAAAATGCCACCTTTATTGTCAAAGCCAATTCGTTGTCTATGTTAGATGCCGGAATTGATATTGATGATCCGCTTATTGTGGACCGTAGTATTCCTGCTAAATCGGGCGATATTGTGATTGCACTTATCGACAATGATTTCACTGTTAAGCGCTTAATGATTGATACCCAATTTCAGCCCCCTAAAGTGTGGCTGAAAGCAGAAAACCCTGATTATCAAAATATTTATATTGAAGAGGGGCAAGAACTGGTGATTTGGGGAGTAGTGACCTATAACCTTAAACGAATGAGATAAATTTTTTCCCGTCTTTATTATTTAAGTTACTGACCAGGAATGATGGTCAGTAACTTTTCGTTGAATGACTTTTTAAATTTGCCCAATCAATAAACATGTAGCGATAACGACCATCAAGCCACCCGAAAAACGGCCAACTAATTGGGCTGCCTGTGGTCTGGTTTTCAAAATGGCTTCTGAACCATAACCCACCATTAAGTAAATTATCGCGCAGCTAATTATGTGGACAACACCAAAGGCAAGAATTTGCGTTGTCACTGACCATGAAGCTGTAGTGTCAATAAATTGAGGAAGCAGAGCTAAAAAGAGTAAAAAAACTTTCGGGTTTAATCCACTCACATAAACGCCTTTGGTAGCCCATCTCAACCATGACTGAGCCTTTTCAGAACCAGACTCGTTCGGAGTAGGAGGGGTGAGTAATAAATTTATTCCCATCCATAATAAATAAGCAGAACCCGCAACAGTAAGGATCATCAGAGCAGTTGGGTTATTTGCTACAAGCAGACCAACACCAGCCGCTACCAATAAAATCGTAATAAAGTGCCCAAATAGCATACCTGCAACAGCGGGTACGACGACTTTACCCTTAATACCTGCGGAAATGGCGTAGGCCCAGTCTGCTCCTGGCGTAATAATAAAAAGAATGGAGACACTCCAAAATGCAATAAAAATGTTAAAAGCCATATGCTTATCTCGGCAAACTATTTTCCAAAGGTCTCGCCCGCGGTTTAGAAAAAATCCCTATTTATTCGAGCTTGTTGAAAATAATATGCTCATATATTTAGAATGTGCTTTTAAATGTTTGCTCATATCACATACATTTGGGGTAAATTTTTCTAAATGGATCGCATAGATAAAAAGATTCTTGCTGAATTGCAATTAAATGGCCGATTATCTATCACTGAATTGGCAGAAAAAGTTGGTTTGAGCATTTCACCTTGTCACAGACGAGTGAAGGCTTTAGAAGAGTCGGGAGCTATCAAAGGCTATCGGGCAGAACTTGACCCAAACTTAGTCGGTTTTGAGTTTTCAGCGATTGTTTTTATTACGCTTAAAGAAGGCGATAAACAGGCAGTTGAGAAGTTTGAAAATGCCGTGATTGAGATTCCGCAAATTATTCAGGCGCAGCGTTTGTTTGGTGAACCTGACTATTTACTCCATGTTGTCGCTAAAGATTTACCGGCTTTTCAGCGTTTATATGACGAAAAATTATCTGCTATTCCAAGTGTGCAACGGCTCATCTCAACCATTGTGATGAAAGATGTAGTGCCTGAACGTTTATTCCCGATTGGCTAAATCATCAGATGTAAAAAAAGAAGCTTTAAAGCTTCTTTTTTAATTGGTAAAGGGGGCTAAGCATCGAGTGTTTTACACAAAGAACAGATCGTGCCGTTATGTTTGTGAGAGAACATAATATCTGGACGTTCATAACCTTGCTCACATACGCGGCAGTGATAAACAGTTGCTACTGGTGTACCTTCAGCATCGTAACGTGGTTCTTTAACACCGTCATCGTGTGACTTGATGTAGTATTTCCCTTTGGTTAATAAGCCCATGATTGGTGTTAATACAAAGGCAAGTACAAGTGCAATAATTGGAGAGTAAGGCGCTAGGAAACTACCCAATAACCCGAAGAATGCTGCAATCGATAAACCTGCTGATACAAGGAAAGCAACCATACCGACAGGGTTTACGTTGTAGAGCATGTCACGACGGTATTCCGGTTCTTTTGGTGAAAGTTTTAAAACATATTTGTTGATTGAAATGTCTGTTGCGACAACCACAACCCATGCAATCGCAAAGTTTGAATAGAATCCTAAGATTTTACCCAGTACCGCAAACATGTTGCCTTCCATCAAAGCAAGCGCAATTGCCAAGTTTACGATCACAAAGACAATACGCCCCGGATAATGTTTGCTAATACGAGTGTAGGCACTTGTCCATGCGAGGGAACCAGAGTAAGCATTGGTCACATTAATTTTAATTTGAGAAATAACCACCAAAATAACCGCAAGTGTTAAAGCCGCCCAGCCCGGAAGCATGTCATGAAACGCTGCATTAAACTGTTGAACAGGTTCAGTGCTGTTTACGCCCGGTATTTTAGTGAGTAAATAGAAACCTAAAAATGCCCCAATAATTTGTTTAATCGCCCCTAAAATCACCCAGCCCGGACCTGCTGAAATAACCGCTGCCCACCATGCTTTACTATTTTCTTTTGTTTTTGCAGGCATGAAGCGTAGGTAGTCAATTTGCTCACCGATTTGCATAATTAGGGATAAGCATATACCCGCACCAAGCATGATCGCTGCCATATCTACAGGTGCAAAACCTTCATGACCTGTAAACGTTGCAAACTGGCTAACTAAGGTAGGTTCTTGGTAAATCAGATACGCCACAGGACCAATCATTAGAACGAGCCAAAGAGGGGTAGTCCAGACTTGTAATTTACTTAAAGCTTTCATGCCGTAAATGACGAGTGGAATGACCATAACGGTTGAGATGAGGTAACCTGCCCAAAGCGGAATGCCTAAACCGAGCAATAACCCTTGCGCCATGATTGAACCTTCAAGGGCAAAGAAAATAAAGGTGAAACTGGCGAAAATGATACTGGTCAGGACTGAGCCGATATAACCGAAACCTGCGCCGCGGGTAATCAAGTCAAGATCGATGTTATAGCGCGCTGCGTAGTAGGCTAAAGGAATGCCAGTTAAGAAGATAATAATCGCTGCAAATAAAATGGAGAAAACAGCATTGGTTGTTCCATAAGACATACCAATACTGGCACCAATAGAAAAGTCAGCAAGATAGGCAATACCACCAAGTGCAGTAATAGCAATAACTTTGGGACTCCAGCGCCGAAAGCTGTGTGGAGCATAACGTAAAGTATAATCTTCTAAGGTTTCATTCACTGCTTTTTGTGAATCTGCACCTTGCACAGTGTCCAGATTTGGATGTTCAGATACACTCATAACATCAATCTCCCAATCATTTTCGGTCAATCAACACAAATATTGATCATTGTTTTTTGATGGTTTTGAGTGTGTGATTTTTGGGAAAAATTGAAAATACGTTATTTTGCGTATATGTGCGTATTAGAAAAAATCGCCATGATAAATGACTTTTGGCATAAGGATTGCTGGGTTTAATGCAGCCACATGCCAAACATGAGTGTTATGCCAGATACTTCACGTCCCCAACAAGCGCCACAACGTGTGATCAAAACACGCCGTGAATATAATATTTGGGTGGCAGATGAAAGTATCGAAGATTATGCGCTTCGCTACGCACCCACCTCAGTAAGAAAATGGTCGCCTTGGACGGTAACCAATACTGCAATTTCGACAGTTAGCTTTTTAGCGATGGAAGCCATTGGGGCAACCATGCTTTGGCAATATGGTTTTAGCAATGCGTTATGGGCAGCAATTGTCGTATGTACCATCATATTTTTAACCAGTTGGCCGATTAGTTACTACGCCGCAAAATATAATGTAGACGTCGATTTGCTTACTCGTGGTGCAGGTTTTGGCTATATTGGCTCGACCATTACGTCTCTGATTTATGCCAGCTTTACCTTTATTTTGCTTGCGTTTGAAGCCGCAATTATGGCGATGGCACTTGAGCTTGCCTTAGGTATTCCGCAAGTTATTGGTTACTTAATTTCTGCCTTAGTGATTTTGCCTTTAGTGGTCAAAGGCATTGGTTTTATTAATAAAGTTCAGGCGATCACACAACCAATCTGGCTCTTATTGCTGTTATTACCGTGGTTTTTTGTACTTTGGAAACAACCACAAATTTTAAGTAGTAGTCTGCATTTTGTTGGGGCAGTTTCAAACTCGACCGATTTTAATCTGTATTACTTTGGTGCGGCGTGCACTCTTATTTTTTCATTTGTGATCCAAATTGGTGAGCAAGCCGACTATTTACGTTTCTTACCGCAAAAAGAAAAGAATAGAACTGCATGGCGTTTTGCCGTTTTTTTAGGTGGTCCATCTTGGATTATTTTTGGATTTTTAAAAGTTTTGATGGGCATGCTGCTGATGGTGTTGGCTTTTCAGCTGTTTATTCCTGTCTCTGAACTAGACAATCCGACTTATTTATATTGGGTTGCTTATCAGCAGTTTATTCTAAATCCTCAGCTAGCGTTAATATTGACTCTAGCACTGGTTTGCTTGGCGCAAATTAAAATTAATATGACCAATGCCTACGCTGGTTCATTGGCATGGTCTAACTTCTTTGCGCGCTTAACTCATAGCCATCCGGGACGAATTGTCTGGCTTCTTTTTAACGTGTTTATTGCCATTGTTTTAATGGAAATGGGAATTAGCCATGCGGTTGAACGCATTTTGGGACTATATAGCAATATCGCTTTGGCATGGATTGGCGCCGTTGTTGCCGATTTAATTATCTGTAAACCTTTAGGTTTAAGCCCGAAAGGAATTGAATTTCGTCGTGCTTATTTATATGACATCAACCCCGTAGGCGTTGGCGCCTTACTCATCGCTTCAGTGTTATCGATGCTGAGCTATTTGGGCTTTTTCGGTCTCATGGCGAAAGGTTTAGCAAGTTTCATTGCTTTGGGGAGTGCGGTGTTATGCGTTCCTATTATTGCTTACCTAACCAAAGGTAAATATTACATTGCACGCCAGCCTGAAAAAATTCAGGCGATGTCGGTTGCTAACTGTGTGGTATGTGAACGGGACTATGAACTTGCCGATATGGCGGGTTGCCCAGCTTATAACGGTACGATTTGTTCTCTATGCTGTTCACTTGAAGCCCGCTGTCACGATTTATGTAAACCCGATGCACGTTGGTCGGTACAGCTCAAAAAAGCCATTTGGCACTATTTACCAGAACGTTGGGCTAGCCGTTTAAATAGCAGGGTCAGTTTGTATTTATTACTGACTTTAGGGCTGTCGATCGTTTTGGCAGTGAGTTTAAGTCTGGTTTATATCCAAGAAAAAACCTATTTAGAAACCATTAATGCCGCAGCCGTTCCGCAGTTATTCACGCTGTTTGTCAAAATTTACACCATTTTATTTTTATTGATGAGTGTTGCTGCATGGTGGTTAGTACTAAACGATGAAAGCCGTCGTAATGCCGAAATCGAAACGCATCAACAAACAGCATTATTGATTGATGAAATTGCTGCCCATGAAGTCACTTCAAAAGACTTACAAGATGCCAGAATAGCAGCAGAACGGGCCAATGATGCAAAAAGCCGTTATGTCATTGGCATTAGCCACGAACTACGGACACCCTTAAATAGTATTTTGGGCTATAGCCAATTACTTCAAAAACAAGAACAACTCTCTGAACAAGGCAAAATGGCGCTCGGGGTGATTAGCCGTAGTGGGCAGCATTTGACTTCACTCATTGACGGTTTACTAGATTTAGCACGCATTGAAACAGGCAAGATTTCTTTAAATGTAGTGGATGTGCATTTCCCCAATTTTATTGAACAAATTATTCAAATGTTTCAACCACAGTTTGAACAGAAGAATTTACAGTTTGTTTATGAAATTGGAGATAACTTACCGCACTATGTCCGTACCGACAAAAAACGCTTAGAACAAGTGCTCATCAATTTGCTGGGCAATGCTTTAAAGTTTACAACGAGTGGCACAATTACTTTAAAAGTCGAGTACCGTTTTCAAACGGCTTATTTTGAAATTAGAGATACGGGCTGTGGTATTGCCGAGGCCGATTTAGAGCGAATCTTTAACCCGTTTGAACGGGGCAGTAATGTGGTTCAAGGCGGATTTACCGGAACAGGACTCGGACTACCCATTGTAAAATTATTGGTCGATTTACTCGGCGGACAGCTATCTGTGACTAGTCAGCTCAATCAGGGTTCACAATTTAAGATTAAGTTTTACTTACCTTCAAAAGAAGTAGTTCATCCGATTTCTAATGTTTACTCCAACCAGATTACGGGTTATCAAGGCGAACGAAAACGAATTTTGGTTGTTGATAATGAAGCGGTGGACCGAGGTTTAGTCGCTAATTTTCTAAAACCTTTGGGATTTATGATTGAAGAAGCCGAGTCGGGCATTGACTGTTTAAGACGTGTACCTATTTTCCAGCCTAACCTGATTTTGATGGATTTAAATATGCCTTTGATGGGCGGGTGGGAAACAGCACGATTATTGCGTCAGAATAATATTACCAATGTGCCGATCTTAATTATTTCAGCGAATGCAGGAGAGCGCGAAGTCAATCCACAAGACGCCGTCTTAAGTGAAGATTTTATGCTAAAACCAATCGATCTTAATTTGTTGCTGAGCAAAATTGGAGACAAGTTAGGCTTAGTATGGATTGATTCCAAATCAGATGCACTCCCTGAAAATAATGAAGTTCAAGCATTGGATGTAAAAGTGTTTAAGCAAGAGCAAGCCACTGTTCATACATCAATTACACAACCTGAAAATAATGATCTGCTCGATTTACCGCAAACCTTGCAACAGTTAAATGATTTGATTGGGCAGGGTTATATTAGAGGAATTCAACAGACTTTAACGCAATGTCGTCAAAATTTTCCAAAGCATAACGAGTTATGGGAACAGCTTGAACAGGCGATTCAAAAATTTGATTTAAAACACGCCCAACGGTTAATTCAGGATAAGTCATGAGTACGCAACATGTTTCTTTTCAGCAAGCTTCACCAAACGAGCAGGCTGTTATTCTGATTGTGGATGACGTGCCGGAAAATTTAGGCTTACTACATGAAAGTCTGGATCAGGCAGGTTATCGCGTACTTGTCACAACCGATGGGTTAAGTGCAATTGAAATAGCACACCGATGCTTACCGGATATGATTTTGCTTGATGGCAATATGCCACATATGGATGGTTTTGAAAGTTGCATACAGCTTAAAGCGAGTCCAATTACGCAGTTTATTCCCGTTATTTTTATGACAGGTTTATCTGAGACAGAGCATATTGTGCGTGGTTTTCAGGTCGGAGGGGTGGACTATGTAACCAAGCCACTGAATATTGAAGAAGTATTAGCAAGGGTAAAAACACATTTGGCACATGCCAAACTATTGCAACAACAGAAACAGGTGATTGATGCAACGGAAACAGCCATTCTTGCGCTAGATGTTCACGGTAAAATTGTGTGGAAAACCCAAAAAGCCAGTGATCTACTAAATCAATATTTACCTGAATTAGAAGGCTTTGAAGCAGGTTTAAAAGCTTGGTTTTCAGATTTAGAACATGAAAAAGACTCCAAAAAATTAACCAGTTGTTCTTATTCGACACCATCTCAGCAATTACAGCTTTTATTGCTTACACCGTGGGAAACTGAACCAAGTGTGGCAAAAAATTATCTGATACAGATCAAGACAACTACGCCAGCTTTGGAAATGGCTGATATTTTAAAATATTGCCCGCAGTTGACTCAACGTGAAGCAGAAGTCATGCACTGGTTGTTGTTAGGAAAAACCAATAAAGACATTGCAGAAATTTTGGAGCTTAGTCCACGGACAGTGAATAAACATTTAGAGCATGTTTTTGAAAAACTTTGCGTTGAAAACCGAACTGCTGCGGTGGCGCATATTAATAGTTTGGTGCAAGAGTTTCACTAATTTAAGTGAAGATTGTATTTAAAAAGCATACAGACTCACTGCTAAAAATAGGCTATTTTTTTACAGTTAAATTTGTTCTTATAGATAAAGATTATACAAAGTCATTTTTAAATAAATACGATTTGTAATATGAGGAATTCATTGTGAATATTCAACAAAAAGATGATACAAAACACGGCAGCTTTAGCTTACTTGATGGTGAAACCGTTGCAGGTGAAATGACTTATACATGGGCAGGCGAAAGCATGCTAATTATTGATGCCACAGATGTAAACGAAAATTATCGTGGACAAGGTGTAGGTCGCCAATTACTTGATGCTTTGGTAGCTTTTGTTCGTGAAAAAGACGTAAAAGTAATTCCGCTTTGCCCATATGCTAAATCGGTTTTTGATAAAGACCCAAGCATTGGTGACGTACTTAGAAAATAAGCAATAAATTGAAAATCATTTAATAAAAATCGGGTGTTGGTGTCCGATTTTTTTATTGGTTTTATTACTCATCTTTGTTTTAGTGAATATGTTTTAAGCAGTTGTATTCAACTGATTTGAAGGTTTTCGATTGCCAAATCGAATTTATCAAACTTATAGAAAAGCTTATCTAATAAAAATAGTTTTAGACCAATTGGGAAAAAAATAAACTTGTTACACAAATATTTAATGGCTGACGAAAGCTAAATATTTATAACGTTTTAATATTATTTGTTGGAATTTTCCTTGAACTGGCAGTATATCCATAGTGTGTTGCCGCAATTTTTCTCTGCAACTTTGACCACGCTGAAAATTTCAATTATCAGCATTATTTTGGCGATTATTGTAGGGCTAATTTGCAGCATTTTAATCACATATCGCGTGCGGGTGCTAAATAGAATTGCCCAGTTCTATATTGAGTTATCTCGAAATACCCCTTTATTAATTCAACTGTTCTTTTTGTATTACGGTTTGCCGAAACTCGGTATCAAAATTGATGGTTTTGCTTGTGGTGTGATCGGACTGACCTTTTTAGGTGGAAGCTATATGGCTGAAGCTTTCCGAGCAGGTTTGCAGTCGGTGGCCAAAGGGCAGATTGACTCAGCAAAAAGTATTGGTCTAAAACCGACTCAAATTTTTAGATATGTCATTTTCCCTCAAGCGCTTGCCATTTCAATTCCGGCAATAGGGGCAAATTGCCTATTTCTAATTAAAGAAAGTTCTGTGGTGAGTGCCATTGCTGTTGTTGAGCTGCTTTTTGTCACCAAAGACTTAATTGGTATGGACTATAAAACCACCGAAGCTTTGTTCTTACTCATCATGGCTTATCTGATTATTTTATTGCCCGTGTCTATTTTAACCAGCTATCTAGAGCACAGAAGTCGGAAGGTGAGCCATGGAACTTGATTATTTATTTCAAGCGTGTCACCTCGAACGTTTAATGTGGGGACTTTGGGCAACTGCAAAAATTGCATTTATTTCAGTGTTTTTCTCTGCAATTTTCGGGACAGTCTTCGGCGTCATTATGACTTCTAAGAATATAGTCGTTAAAGCGCTGTGCCGCCTGTATCTAGAAGCGATCCGAATCATTCCAATTTTAGTTTTGCTATTTGTGTTTTATTTCGGCTTTGCGACATGGTTTAACTGGCAGTTTTCAGCAATGTGGGTATGCATTGTTGTATTTGTTTTATGGGGTACGGCAGAAATGGGCGATTTGGTTCGTGCAGCCATTACTTCGATTGATCAGCATCAACGTGATTCAGCCTATGCGCTCGGACTAACTCATGTTCAAGCTTTGATCTACGTCATTTTTCCGCAAAGTCTAAAACGAATAACACCAGGCGCGATTAACTTATTTACCCGAATGGTGAAAACCAGCTCTTTAGCAGTCCTGATTGGTGTGGTTGAAGTCATTAAAGTTGGCCAGCAAATTATTGAAAATTCGCTGTTGACCGTGCCAAGCGCTTCTCTTTGGATTTATGGCTTTATTTTTATTTTGTATTTTCTGATTTGCTATCCCTTATCTCGTTTGGCGGCACATTTGGAAAAGGTCTGGGAGTAATTATGCCTTTGTTATCGATACAACAATTACAGAAATCATTTGCACAAAGTCATATTTTACAGGGCATTGATCTGGATGTAGAACAAGGAGAGGTGGTTGTTATTTTAGGTCCATCGGGCTGCGGTAAAAGTACCTTATTGCGCTGTATTAACGGCTTAGAACCGATTCAGGGTGGTGAGATTCGTTTAAAAGGCTCAGGTGTGCTTGGTAAAGACGTGGACTGGACTAATGCTCGTCAAAAAATTGGCATGGTTTTTCAGAACTATGAGCTATTTGGGCATATGAACGTCATCGACAATATTTTGCTTGGACCACTCAAAGTACAAAAACGCCATCGTGATGAAGCAGAACAAGTAGCAGATGAGTTGTTAAAGCGAGTCGGGCTATATGAGCGAAAACTCGATTATCCACGACAACTTTCTGGCGGACAAAAACAGCGTATTGCCATTGTCCGTTCATTGGTCATGCAACCTCAGGTGATTTTACTTGATGAAATTACCGCTGCGCTTGACCCAGAAATGGTTAGGGAAGTGCTCGATGTAGTACTCAAGTTAGCGAATGAAGGAATGACCATGTTGATTGTGACACATGAGATGTCCTTTGCACGCAAGGTTGCCGACCGCATTATTTTTATGGATAAGGGCAAGATTATTGAACAGGCTTCACCAGAAGAGTTTTTTGAACAGCCAAAAACAGAACGAGCGAAAGCTTTCTTAAATATTTTGTCGTACTAAATTTTTATTATTTGAATCATGAGGAAGTGAATGTTTAAACGTAATTCAATAAAAATATTAAGCAGTCTTGCCGTTGCTGGAGTTTTATTAACTGCATGTAGTAAAACGCCATCAACTGAACAGGCAAGTAATAGTCAAGAAGACCATTCTTTAGAACAAGTCAAAAAAAATGGGGTTCTACGCGTTGCTGTTTTTGCCGATGATCCGCCGTTTGGTTATGTAGACAGTGCTGGTAATAATCAGGGCTTTGATGTGGCTCTAGCAAAACGGGTGACTAAAGACTTGCTCGGTGATGAAAAGAAAGTTGAGTTTATTGTGACTGAAGCTTCAAATCGGGTGGAGTTTTTAAAATCAAATCGTGCCGATGTGGTGTTCGCGACATTTACAGTAACCCCTGAGCGTAAGGAAGTTGTCGATTTTGCCGAACCTTATTTAAAAGGGGCTTTTGGGATTGTCTCGCCTAAAGCCAAGCCGATTACTGACATTGCTCAATTAGAAGGTAAAACCTTAATCGTAAATAAAGGCACAAGTTCGGATACTTACTTTACCAAGCATTATCCGAAAGTGAATTTACTCAAGTTTGAAAGAAACTCGGATGCCTTCAAAGCTTTAACCGACGGTCGTGGTGACGCAATTTCACAAGATAGTACGTATGCTTTGGCATGGGCCGCGAAGAACCCAAGTTATGTTGCGGGTATTCAGTCTATTGGTGATCAAGAGTTTATTGCACCGGCAGTTAAAAAGGGCAATACCCAACTATTAAATTGGCTCAATACTGAAATCAAGCAGCTCAGAACAAGCGGTGAAATTAAGAAAATTTATGATGAAACCTTGAAACCAATTTACGGTGACTCGGTTAATCCGAATGTGTTTTTAGACGTAGGCCAATAATTTTCGATATCGCTAGAGCAGTGCCTAAAAGTAGGCGCTGTGATTCTAAATAAGACTTTTACAAGAACGATAGGGTGAAATAATGACAACATTAACATTTCAAAACGTGAAGCATATTTTGGCTGCATCTTTACTGAGTTTGGGTTTGGTTGCATGTGATAAAGGAACTCAGTCTACTGAAAAATCGGCCGATACCACACAAACTACGTCAAGTATTGAACAGATCAAAAAGAATGGTGTGGTACGAATTGGCGTATTTAGTGATAAACCGCCGTTTGGATATTTAGATGCTCAAGGTAAAAACCAAGGCTTTGATGTAGAGATTGCCAAGCATGTCGCTAAAGATCTACTCGGTGATGAAAACAAAGTTGAGTTCGTTTTAACTGAAGCAGCTAACCGTGTCGAATATTTAAAAGCCAATAAAGTAGATATTATTTTTGCAAACTTTACTGTTACCCCAGAACGTAAAGAGGTGGTCGATTTTGCTAAGCCTTACCTAAAAGTGGCGCTCGGTGTGGTTTCTCCTAAAAGCCATCCAATTACCGATGTGGCTCAACTTAAAGATAAAACCTTGCTGGTAAACAAAGGTACAACGGCTGATTCATTCTTCACCAAGACTCATCCTGAGATTAAACTACAAAAGTATGAGCAAAACACTGAAACTTTTGATGCTTTAAAAGATGGTCGTGGTGCTGCGCTTGCACATGATAACTTGCTGGTTTTAGCTTGGGCTAAAGAAAATCCAAATTACACCGTTGGCATTACCAATTTAGGTGAGCAGGACTTAATTGCACCAGCAGTGAAAAAAGGTGATAAAGAGTTATTGGACTGGTTAAACCAAGATTTAGAAAAATTGGCAAAAGAAGGTGTGATTCATCAGGCTTATGAAAAAACGTTAAAACCAGTGTATGGCGATACGATTAATCCAAAAGATCTATTGGTTGAATAATTCTAATAAAGAGGACTCTAGATAGGATTTGCTCGTGCTAAGATTCATCTACAGCCTGCCCATAATTTATAAAGATAATGTTTTTGCAATATTTTTTATAGATGTAAACAGTGGTCAGGTTCTGTAGATGAGAAAGTTTTTTGGTTAATTTTTCCAAAAAAGTAACAGAATTAGCTGATGGCTTTAGAGATTAAAGGTAGGAGTCCATCGTGCTAATTCTTTGACTTTATATTACTTTAATTTAAATAAAGTCGGCTCTGCTGCTAATTTATCTGCCAAATATTGAATAAACACACTTAATTTAGGCGGGACATGCCGTGTCGGTGGGTAGAGTAACCACAGCCCGCCACTGTAATAGGTTTTAAAATACCAATCTGGTAAAACCTGAACTAAGGTACCTTGTTGTAGAGCATGGCGTGCAACGAAGTATGGCAAGCTCGCAATACCTAAATGCTGTAATGCAGCACTCAAACGCACACCCGTATGATTTGCAGCATAACGACCATGCACGGCAACACTTATCGATTTATTTCCTTGTTGAAATTTCCACTTTGAGTCACTGGCTTGTTCGCCCAAGTAAATACATTCATGCTGCTTTAAATCATGAGGATGGTTCGGTGTACCGTGCTTGGACAAATATTCAGGTGTAGCACAAACCAAGTGATCAATATCAATCAGCTTTCGACCCATAAGGCCACCCGGTGGTTGCTCTGTAATTCGAAGTGCTAAATCTACTCCATCATCAATCAGGTCTACATAGCGATCTTCTAAAAGCATTTGTATATCAATTTTGGGATAACGTCCTAAAAATTCGGGTAAATGCGGATGAATCATAAAATGTCCCACAGCTTTCGGAACACTCATACGAATAATACCTTCTGGCTCGACATGGAATTGGCCCGAACTTTCCATGACTGCTTGCGCAGCATTCACCATATCTAAACAACGTTGATAGACCTGTTGTCCACTTTCACTTAAACGAAGTTTCCGTGTGGTCCGATAGAGTAAGCGGGTACCTAAAGCACGTTCTAAACGAGCAATTGCACGACTAACAGCAGAAGGTGTTGTACCAAGCTGGCGTGCAGTTTCAGAAAAGCTTTCCGACTCGACAACCTTAACGAAAGTCGCCATTTCATTTAACAGAACCAGACTTTGATTTGTGCTCATGAGGCAAAAGTTATTTGGATTTTAATTGGATTATCGCGTCTAAAAAATCGCAATACAATCTTTTAGGTGATTTTCAGGAAACTAAATTGTTATGTGGCAGTTGTATGGGCATGAGTTTTTAACGCTAGCTCTTATTCACTTTATGGCGGTGATTTTACCAGGACCAGATTTTGTGATTACGGTAAGGCAAAGTGTACGTTATGGCTATTTGATAGGATGTCTGACTGCCATTGGTATTGGTGTCGGAATTTCAGTACATGTGTTTTATACACTTGTTGGTATTGGCTTTTTGATTCAGCAAAGCGAATGGTTCATGTCACTGATCAGAACAGCGGGGGCAGCTTACTTAGTGTATTTAGGATGGCAGTGTTTACGTAGCCAGCCGAATACAAATCTTGAGATCAATAACCAAACTGATAGTGATGCTCCAAGTTTGTTTAAAGCTTTTACGATGGGTTTTCTTACCAATGCGTTAAACCCAAAAGCCACTATCTTTTTTCTGGCAATTTTTACGACGGTTGTAAGTACGACCACACCAATGAAAGTTCAGGTTTTTTATGGAGTGTGGATGTGTATGGTCAATGCTATCTGGTTTATGGTGGTGAGTGTACTGTTTGCACAGCCTATCGTACGTAAAAGATTTTTGGAGTTTGGGGTTTATTTTGAGAGGGTGATGGGATTGTTGTTGATTGGAATTGCATTGAGATTGATTTGGGGATTGTTTAATTAAGTTGGATATCTATTGATATTTCCTCAGGTTAAATTCATCTGCAAGTTTTTAGACTAGCACAACGGAGTCCATACTTGCGTTTGCTAGTGCTAAATTTCATCCACAGCCTGCCCATAATTTATAAAGATAATGTATTTGCAATATTTTTTGAAAAATGAAAACAGAGAACAGGTTCTGTGGATGAGAAAGTTTTTGGTTACTTTTTTAAAAGTAACAGAATTAGCTACTTTCTTTGGAGACAAAAACGCTAAGACTCCGCCGTTATAACCACTAATGACTTTTAGTTTAACCTAAAGCTATTCACAAGCTCTTAGATAGCACGACAGAGTTTTATCGTTTAAAGCTTTAATTTCTTCAGTCGCCTTCGGCTGGACTTACTTTGGTTTCGCTCAAAGTAAGCAAAAGCATTGTCATCTGCAAAAACTGTCGACTTATTTCATTTAACTAATATTTCGCAGAAACAGAATCTTTTTGATGCTACGCAGGTTGCAGATGACTTTTGCTCGAGTAAATGTAGTGCTAGGACTATTTGAGTTTTAATAGTTTCCTCATAGAAAAATTGAATTTTAATAATGGCACGTTGTTTATAAAAAAGACCGCCCAAAAGCAGTCTTTTCTCAAAAAAATAAATTTAACTAGTACGCCTATTACGTGTCAGTTGATGTAACACTGACACCAATAAATCAATTTCTTCCGTCGTATTATAAAAAGCCAAAGACGGACGCACGGTCTGTTCTACACCAAAACGACGTAAAATTGGCTGTGCACAGTGGTGTCCAGAACGTACGGCAATACCATGCTGATTCAATGCTTTACCGACTTGTTCAGTTGAATAGCCTTGTAAGGTAAAGGACATAACACTGGCTTTGTGATGCGCTGTTCCGATCAAGCGTAAACCAGACACACTGCTCAGTGCATTTTGACCATATTCGAGTAGATCATGTTCATAGCGAGCAATGTTATGAATACCTAGACTTTCAACATATTCAAGTGCAGCACCTAAACCAACAGCATCGGCAATGTTTCCAGTTCCAGCTTCAAACTTGTTTGGTGCAGGTTGGTAAACTACCTGTTCGAAGGTCACATCCTGAATCATGTTACCGCCGCCTTCCCAGACAGGCATGCTTTCAAGTAGTTCTGGTTTTGCATAGACCGCACCAATTCCCGTTGGCCCAAACACTTTATGTCCAGAAAACACAAAAAAGTCTGCATCGAGAGCTTGTACATTAGTAGGGATGTGCGAAACAGATTGCGCGCCATCAACTAAAACACGGACACCTTTAGCATGCGCAATTTTAATGACTTCAGCAACAGGTGTGACTGTACCTAAAGCATTCGAAACTTGAGTAATCGACAACAGTTTAGTACGTTCATTAATCAGTTTCGGTAACTCTTCTAAAATAATCTGGCCCGTGTCATCAACAGGAATGACTCGTAATTTTGCTCCAGTTTTTTTAGTGAGTTGATACCAAGGCACAATATTGGCATGGTGTTCTAAGTGAGAAACGATGATTTCATCGCCTTCACCAATATTTTGCTCACCCCATGTTTTTGCAATCAGGTTAATCCCTTCGGTGGTGCCTCGTACAAAGATAATCTCTTTGGAAGAGGGTGCACCAATAAATCGAGCAACCACATTTCGCGCATGTTCATAGGCATCGGTTGCACGAGCTGCTAACTCATGTGCAGCACGGTGAATATTTGAGTTTTCATGCTGATAAAAATAAGCAATCCGATCAATCACACGTTGCGGTTTTTGTGTAGTTGCGGCGTTATCAAACCAGACTAATGGACGGCCATTGACGCGTTCTTGCAAAATTGGAAAATCGCGACGGATGGCATGCACATCGAGTGGTTGCGCACTGCTTGCCACAAAGGTTGGTTGTGATGGTTGATAGTGACTATAACTTTGTCCACTTTGAGGCAAGTCTAAAAAGTAAAATGCAGAGCTTGTTGAACTTTGGGGAGGTGTGTTCGTTGCAAAACGATCTTCCGTCAGTAATGACTTGAGCTGGTCACCATGTGGCAACTGAAAAGACTGTGCAACCGAATAATTATCTTCAACCCCTTTAACAGATGGTTCTATTGCATTGGGGGCAGAGAAATCATTTAAAAAATAATAAGGTGATTCACCTGTACCAGTGGGCAAGCTTGGTTCAATGCGTGGCACATTGGGTTCACTATGAGCAGCTTCTGGCAAATGTGGTTCAAATGGTGGGCGTGGCAAATTAGCTCCACCCACCACAGGCGCAGACGCTACAATTCGACGTTCAGGGTAGTCTGGCAAATTTGGAATATGTTCAGGATATTCCGGATTGAGACTTTTCTGAAAGGCGATATTGGGCGCACGACCACTGAGTGCAGAAAATGGTTCACCCGGTTGTGGTGGGTGCGGTGGTGCTCCGACAGGTAAATCCAAGTTAAGGCCCGATGGAGAAGCTGAATTGCTTGAGCTTGGCACTGCTGAAAAAAACTCATTAGCAAGTCGAGCAATGGTGGACTCATCAGGGAAGTTGGCTGGTGGGTTAACACCAGTCACTTCAGGCCCCGTTGGACTACCTTGCAGATTACTTGTAGTTAACTGGGTAGTCATGATATTTGTCCACCTCCACATCATCTAACACTGCCAAAGCATCGTCTGTTAATACTGCAAGTGAGCAATATAATGAGATTAGATATGAGGCAATCGCGTTACGGTTGATTCCCATAAAACGTACTGAAAGCCCCGGTGACTGTTCACCCGCAAGACCCGGTTGGAACAAACCAACAATCCCTTGACGTTTTTCACCAACACGAAGCAACAATATTTTAGTTTTGCCATCTTCTACAGGAATTTTATTTGATGGAATAAGTGGAATTCCGCGCCATGTAATGAACTGTGAACCAAACAGACTAACTGTTGGAGGCGGTACACCACGGCGTGTACATTCACGGCCAAATGCTGCAATCGCATCAGGATGCGCTAAGAAAAACCCCGGTTCTTTCCAGACTTTACGTAGCAAATCATCAAGATCATCAGGAGTGGGTGGGCCATTTAAAGTCGAAATACGTTGATCATCTGTCACACTTGCTAGTAAACCGTATTCAGGGTTATTGATGAGCTCACTTTCTTGACGTTCTTTAATGGTTTCAATGGTTAAGCGAAGCTGTTCTTTAATTTGGTCGTGTGGGCTGCTGTAAAGGTCGGCAACACGTGTATGCACATCTAAAACAGTAGATACACCATTTAAAAAGTATTCGCGTGGCTCTGGGTCATAATCAACAAAAGTTTGAGGTAAAGTTGCTTCATCACGTTGTGTGCAAGCCACCTGAATATCATCGGTATTATTGACACGATTTAGGCGATAAATACCTGCTTCAACAGGAATCCACTGAAGTAAGTGAGTCAGCCAGCGGGGAGTAATTGTAGAAAGCTGGGGAGCTGTTTTAGTTGCATTGGCCAGTTGACGGGCCGCATGGTCCCCAAGTGCAAGTTGGGCTTTGTCTGTATTTTTCGCCATGAATCATTTTTCCTTATTACATTGGCTTTTTGAAAATAAAAATTCTAGGATGTATATAAACTAGAATTAGTTCTGGTTTTAAAATTAAAATCGCGTTATAAATTTTTTAAATACTGAGCTTATTAATGAGTTATCTATTTTCTAAATAAAAATATATTTAAACTAGAAATAAGCATTTTATTAATCTGCACGTTCTTTGTTTATTTATCTCCTTATCTATTTATTTCACATCTATAGTTTTTAACCAGCAATATGATTTTTTTGATAAGACTCATTCGGTGACTGTAAAATCTGGCTACCTGCAGCAACACTATGGGTTAGCCAAACATTCCCCCCAATAATTGACCCTCGGCCAATGGTAATACGGCCTAAAATAGTGGCACCTGCATAAATCACGACATCATCTTCAACAATCGGATGGCGTATATAGTCTTTTTTCAAACCACCATCATCATTGGTTTCAAAGCGTTTTGCTCCAAGGGTCACGGCCTGATAAATACGAACGCGTTCCCCAATCACGCAAGTCTCACCAATCACCACACCCGTACCATGATCAATGAAAAATCCTTTGCCGATTTGCGCACCCGGATGAATATCAATACCCGTAGCAGAGTGGGCCAATTCCGAAATAATGCGTGACAATAAAGGCACTTGAGCATAGAGCTGATGCGCAATTCTGTGATAAATAATCGCAAATATGCCCGGATAGCAGAGTAATACTTCGTCTACACTATGTGCTGCTGGATCACCTTCATAAGCCGCCCGCACATCGCCGTCTAAAAGGCGCCGTATAGAGGGCAAAGTGTTGGCAAAATCCTGCACAATAGTTTGAGCAAGTTCTTGTGGCTGCTGCACTGGGCTTGAATGACTCAAATGTCGTTTCGCTTCATAATTTAAAGCCAGTTGTACTTGAGCATGTAAGGCTGTTAGCACCCGATTTAAAGTATAGGCAATATAAGAGTCTTCAGTTTCCTGACGTAAGTCGGCAGGGCCTAAACGCATGGGAAATAAAATGCCGCACAGGTCATCTAAAATGGCCTTTAAAGCTTCTTTAGATGGAAGTTCGCGGCCCCCAAATTCTTTTGTCCTGTGCTGTTGCTGACGCCAGTCATGCCTTGCTTGTTGTAAACCTTGTACAACCGCATTAATGTTCCATTGAGTCACAAGCTTTCCTTGATTCACTGAAAATTGATTGAAGTATTAGTCTTGTTGCCAAGGAAGTTGGTGGATGCGCCAGCCATTTTTCTGATTACGCTGTTGCTGTTCATTTAGATCACCTTCAAAGCCTTCAAGAACGTTATAAATATGTTCAAAACCTGCATTAAATGCGGCTTCGGCAGCTTGTGCGGAACGGTTGCCACTACGGCATAACAAAAGAATGGTTTTGTCTTTACCAACTTTTGATTCAAGTTCTTTTAAAAAGCGTGGATTACGATTAAATGACGTGCCTGTTGCCCATGCAACATGGATACTTTCAGGGACATAACCCACAAATTTACGTTCTTCATTGGTACGCACATCAACTAAAACAGCTTCTCCTTGTTGTACAAGCTGCCATGCGTCAACAGGTGATAAACTGCCACTAAAATTTAGTTCGTGTTCTTGTGCATATTGCTGTGCTTTAGCAAGGATATCTTCGGCTGAAAAGGACGTATTTGAACCATTTGAGATAAAACTTTGCGGAGTATCAGTATTTAATTTAGCGTTCATTGAATATATCCTTATCTTTGATTCAGATTGTTAAGGTTCAATTTACGCGGTTTTAAATATAAGCAAAAATAAGGAATATCTATTTATATATATTATTTTGATAAATAAGAGCGGTGAATATTTTATATAAAACAGTATTAGTTAATCTTATAAAGTTATTAAAATAAAATAAATTTAAGAAATTTTATTATTTAGTAAAAAACCGTACAGATCAAAATAATCCGCACGGTTTTTAAAATTAAGCAAATCCTCCATTTACACGAATGACTTGAGAGTTTACCCAGCGCCCATCTGGACCAGCCAGCATGGCAATTACGCCAGCAATTTCGTCAGATGTCCCGATTCGTTCCAATGGAGCAAGTTTTGCAATAGCTGCCACTTGCTCTTCAGTTTTTCCATTGTAAAAAAGGTCAGTGCCTGTCGGGCCGGGCGCAACAGCATTTACAGTAATATTCCGTCCACGTAACTCATTTGCTAACACATGTACCAAACCTTCAACACCTGCTTTTGAAGCAATATAAGGACCATAAGCCGGAAAAGATTTGGCAATTACACTGGTTGAAAGCGCAATAATCCGACCACCATCTGGCACTGTTTCGGCCGCATGCGCCAATATTAAAAACGCGCCACGTAAATTGGTATGAATCACTTTATCGAAATCTGGCAGGCTTTCAGGTGTAATTTTTGCCATAGGCATAATACCGGCACTATGAACTACCACATCTAACTGACCGTTAATCGCTTTAGCTTCTTGAAATAAACGGCTCACCTCATGTTCATTTGCAACGTCCGCTTGAATAGCTGAGGCTTGACCACCTTGCTCAATAATATGTTCTACAGTGGCTTGGGCATGCGCTTTATTGCCAGCATAATTAATAATCACATAAAAACCATCTTGAGTTAAACGTTCTGCAACAGCACGGCCAATACCACGTGATGCACCAGTAACCAGAGCTGTTTTTCTTGAAATATTCATTTTTAGATTGCCTATTTGATTAAGTATGGCTTATTTTAATAATATAGAAATATGGGATAAATCATCAGAATCGGATAAGATAATTCCATATACATTAACAATTGGTAGGGTCAAAAGATAACACCATGGACAAATTTGATACCTTGCAACTTTTTACCCGCATCGTAGAGCTGGGTAGTTTTAGTCAGGCAGCCGATCAGCTAAATATCCCACGTGCTACAGCAAGTAATGCGATTAAGGAGTTAGAGAGCAATTTACAGTGCCGTTTACTAGAGCGGACGACTCGGCATGTAAGACCATCACTAGATGGACAGGCATTTTATGAACGCTGCACACAAATATTATCGGAACTTGATGATGCCGAATCATCTTTACGCAATGTAATTGCTCAGCCCCGTGGTTTATTACGTGTCGATTTATCAGGCGCACATGCAACTAAAATTGTTTTACCCAATATCGACCAATTTCACGAGTTATACCCCGACATTGAAATGGTAATTAGTACGGGTGACCGCTTGGTTGATCTGATTAGGGAAGGGATAGACTGCGTGGTGAGAGCGGGCCGTTTAGATGATTCCACTTTAATTGCTAGACATTTGGTGGATATGCCACAAGTGATTTGCGCGAGTCCTGACTATTTAAATAAATATGGAACACCACAGCAACCAGAAGATTTATTATCACATTATTGTGTCAATTTCTTTTCGACATCAGGCGGGCGGAATTATCCATTTGAATTGATGGTGAATGGCAAAAAACAAGATTATTTTTTGAAAAGTTGGATCGCGGTAAATGATGCTGAAAACTATGTATTATCTGCCTTACAAGGGGCTGGCTTAATTCAAGTACCGCGCTACCATGTGGCAAATGAATTAAAAAGTGGGCGACTGGTTCAGGTTTTATCTGAGTGGGAAATTCCGAAGATGTCAGTTTCTGCTTTATATCCGCAGCATCGGCAGCTCTCACCACGCGTACGAGTTTTTGTAGCTTGGCTGAGTGAGTTATACACGAGTTATTTTGCCAACTTTGAATACCCGCAAAAATGAAATATCTTGCGGGTAAGTCAAAAACTGAATGATATTTTTAAGACTGATTCTGCAATTTATCTTGAGTCTTGGTCTCAAAATCACTCGCATCATGGCGTTCATGCAACTGCGTAGCTAAATCACCAAAAGTACGATTGACCATACGGCCACGTTGTACCGCAGGGCGCGCTAAAATCGCATCTGCCCAACGTTGAACATTTTTATATTGATCGACACCTAAAAACTCCGCGCCGTTATACACCCAGTTTTTAACAAGACCGCCATACCAAGGGAACGCTGCAATATCAGCAATGCTATATTCAGAACCAGCCAAATATTCGTTTTTTGCCAGATGTTGGTCTAATACATCAAGTAAGCGTTTTGTTTCCATTGCAAAGCGGTTAATTGCATATTCAATTTTAACAGGGGCATAAGCATAAAAATGTCCAAAACCACCACCTAAGTAAGGTGCACTGCTCATTTGCCAGAATAACCAATTGAGGCATTCAGTACGTGCAGCAATATCAGTCGGAATAAACGCTTTAAACTTTTCAGCTAGGTAAAGCAAAATTGAGCCAGATTCAAATACTCTTAATGGCGGGTTTTGGCTATGGTCAACCAATGCTGGAATTTTAGAGTTGGGATTAATTTCTACAAAGCCACTACCAAATTGCTGTCCTTCACCAATTTTAATCAGCCAAGCATCATATTCAGCATCTTTATGTCCTAACGCTAAAAGCTCTTCTAGCAAAATAGTGACTTTTTGACCATTAGGCGTTGCTAAAGAATAGAGCTGGAGCGGATGTTTCCCTACTGGAAGTGTATGCTCGTAACGCGCACCTGAGGTAGGTTGGTTTAAATCGGTTTTTTCTCCAGTCCATTGCCAAACTTGTGGAGGAA
The DNA here is from genome assembly GCF_044778325.1 of Acinetobacter sp. BD54. Classification (NCBI taxonomy): domain Bacteria; kingdom Pseudomonadati; phylum Pseudomonadota; class Gammaproteobacteria; order Moraxellales; family Moraxellaceae; genus Acinetobacter; species Acinetobacter sp. BD54. The sequence continues at coordinate 319,425 of NZ_JANJEP010000002.1, forward strand.
TATAGTTTGAATCGCTCATTTTTTATCTCATGTTTGGTGTAAATATAAGGGTTTAGTTATGTCGTAAGGCAAGCCATTTTTGTACAGACGGACGTTGCCATTGCTGTAATGCATAATTTTTTAGGCGCTCTGGTACAGCATCACCATTTTGAATAAGACGTTGCAACATTAATGCAAGTTCAGCATCCACAATGCTCCATGAACCAAAAAGAAATTCAGCATCAGACGCAAGAAGTTTTTCTGCAACAAAGAAAAGTTTCTCGGCTGCTTTTTTGCCTTCTTCTGAAAGTGGAGTGGACTTGGGCTGAATAAAAATAACATCGGTTGGTCGTTCAGTTCTTAATGCCACCAAGTCTGATCTGAGCCATGCTTGAATTTGTCTTGCTCTTGCGCGAGCTTGAATATCTTTTGGATAAATAGCTGTGTCTGGATAAAGCTCTTCAAGATATTCCAAAATGGCGGAGGATTCTGATAAGGCAAAATCATTATGCTCAAGTACAGGCACTTTGGCAGTTAATGACTTTTCTACAAAAGATGTTTCAAACTGGCCTTGCTGACCTAAGTCGATGGTTGCTATTTCAAATGGAATTTGTTTTTCGTGTAGTCCTACAAAAACTGTAAATGCATAGGGACTTAGAAATTGTGAATCTGTATACAGCTTAAAATGCTCGTTATTCATTGTTATTGTCCGTGTGATAAACAGATGGGTCTAGTCTAAGTGAGCTAAGCCAAGATTGGGTAGCTTTTTTGTGGAAAAGCTTTATCGGTTTTTGAACTAAGCTATTTCGGTGGTCAACGTTAGGGTTTAATGTGCTGAAAATGTTGACGAACAATGCTAAGCCAAGCTTGTACTGCTGGTGAAACAGGAAGATTCTTTTTCCAAGCCATGACTAAGTGCCACTGAATATTTGGTTTTTCGAGTGGCACTGCTGCAAATAAAGTCGGGTCAAGCATGTCGGTATAATATTGAGGGAGAAGCGCAATTCCCATACGTTGTAACACCATGTCTGCCAAGAGATGCCATTGGCTGGTCCGGCAAGCAATGGTAGGGTAGAAACCATGCTGCTTACATGCATCGAGAATAATACTGTTTAAAGAGAAATTTTCAGGAAACATTAAAAACGATTGATGTTGTAGCTCTTCTAGATTTATTTTTTTACGTGTTGCCCAAGTCGCATCCCGACGTAAAAGAACCATTAAAGGGTAGTTACATAACTCGATGCTATTAAAAGTTTGTTCATCAAAAGGCTGCAATAAAACGCCAACGTCTAACTCATTGTTAAGCAAAGCTTGTTCAATACCGCGTGAACCCACTTCCATAAAAGCCAATTCAATATCTGGCCATTGACGATGAAAGTCAAATAGGGCAGTCGTTAGGAGCTGCGAACCTAAAGGTGGAACGCCAAGTTTTAAAGTACCTGTTTTTAATTGTTGATAGTTTTCTATTTCAAGAAAGATGTTTTGCTCTGCTTGAAGAAGCTCGACTGCATGTTGATAAATACGCTCTCCAATTTCAGTTAATTCAATTTGTCTTTTTCGTCCATGATCGGGTTTAACCAAAAGCTGTACCTGAAGCTGCTCTTCGAGTTGTTGTAATATTTTACTAATGGTGGGCTGAGTCAGATATAACTCTTCAGCAGTACGGGTAAAACTTTTAGTTTTAACCAGAGTAACAAAGCACTGTAATGATTTTAGAGAAAGCATAATAAAGAATAGATTATTCCATTTTGGAATAATATTAACATGAATAATTCATATTTAGCAGGTTTAACCAAGATAGCATAATAGTGTAGTTAACCATTTAATTTCGAAAAATGAGTACTGAATCTGCTTCTGGAACACCCTCACAACCATCACTGTTCGTGTTAGTTAAACAAATTCTCATTTTGGCTGGATTTTGGTGGATTGGATATCTCATACACCAAAAACTCGGTGTACCTGTCTCGGCAGGTATTTTAGGTATGTTTTTATTGCTTTTATGTCTGTTCTTTAAAATTATCAAAATGGATCAGGTAGCAATGGGAGCAACTGTGGTTTTAGGTGAGCTATTACTATTTTTTGTGCCTGTAGTCGTTGCCGTTGTCCAGTATAAAACCCTGTTTATGACCGAAGGATGGCAAATCGTCTTAAGCATTGCGGTTGGAACCATTTTAGTCATGTTAAGCACTTCACTGACTATTCATTATTACAATCGTTTGAAGGCTTACTTACAGGCTAGAAAACGTCTTCAACATAAGCATATCTAAAGAGCATAATGACATGAATATCTGGTCAATTCTTTGTCTCATCTGGACTTTGGTCGCTTATGTTGTGGCAAAGCGAATCTATCAAAAACATCCAAAACTTTGGTTATCACCCGCAATTAGCGTGCCTGTACTTACCATCATTTTGATGATGATTTTTGGAATTTCATACCAAACTTATTCAGAAGATACCCAGTGGATTGTTAATTTATTAGGTCCTGCAACGGTAGCTTTCGCTATACCGATTTATCGCTATCGGGAAACGATTCGTAAAAACCTCGGAGTTCTTACGATTGCGATTATTGTGGGCATGAGTGTAGGTGTGATGACTGCTTATAAAATGGCGCAGTGGTTCCACTTTAGCCCTGAAGTCACCAACAGTTTGATGGCACGTTCTATTTCAACACCTTTTGCCATGATTTTAGCTGAAGATATTCATGGTTCGGCAGCATTGGTTTCACTATTTACCGTTATTACTGGTTTGGTCGGTATGATTTGTGGCGATGCAATTTTGGCAATTACTAAAATCCGTTCTAATGTGGCAAATGGTGCCGCCTTGGGTAACGCAGCGCATGGTTTTGGTACAGTCAGAGCACAGCAAAGAAATAGTGAAGAAGGGGTGATTGCCAGTTTAACCATGGTTATTGCTGGTATTTTAATGGTACTCATTGGACCATTTGCGATTCATCTATGGTTGCTGTTGTAAGGTTTACCTACATTGACTTGGCGTACTGTTGAATAATCTTTGATAATTTTTTGATAGCTTGTTGCATTAGTTCGGGTTCAAAATCGCCTAAGCCGACAATTAAACCCGAACGTCGCCGCTCTTTTGAAAATGTCGGTGAAATTGCTTTGATGGCAATACCTGCATCGACTGCCGAGCTTGCAACGTCAATATCATTAATATGTTGAGCAAGCCATAACACCATATGCATGCCTTGATCGCCTGGCTGTAACCAAGCCAGTTCTTGAGGTATGTATTTTTCAATCAAGCCAATAATGTATTCTCGAACTTCTGCATAGACATTTCGAGTACGTCGTATATGCCGCTCTAAATAACCCTCTTGAATAAAAGCAGCCAAAACGTGTTGGTCGGCAGCAGGCGGGTGTCTATCAATTAAGACTCTAAGCCCACAAAAAGGAGCTACCAGTTCTTTAGGCAACACTGCATAGCCAAGCCTAAGCGATGGAAATAAGACTTTGCTGAAAGTCCCAAGATAAATCACTTGGTCGGGTGCCATGCCTTGTAATGATGGGAAGGGCTGTCCGTTATAGCGAAGTTCACTGTCATAGTCATCTTCAATGATCCATGCATTTTGTTGTTTTGCCCAAGCTAATAAAGCTGTACGTCTTGCTAGACTCATCGGCATGCCAAGTGGATATTGGTGAGAGGGTGTTACAAAAGCAGCACGCGCATGTTTAGAAAGTTTAATTCCGGTTTCAACCTGAATGCCTTCTTCATCAACAGGAACACGCACCATTCGAATGTTTTGTACAGTATGCTCAAAAATGGCTGTTGTACCGCGATAAGCAGGATCTTCAACCCAAACTTCATCTTTCGCCTCAAATAAAATTTGGCTGCAAATATAAAGTGATTGTTGAATGCCGGGCGTAATCACAATTTGTTCAGGTTCGCAGTGGACAGAACGTGACCGTCGTACATAGTCTGCTATAGCAATTCTTAGTGATAATACACCTTGAGGTTCACCATATCCTGAAGGAACACCTGCACCCCGTGATCTATATTTATTACCAAATTTACGCCAGATATCACTTGGTTGAGTACGACCGACGGGGACAGATACCGCAAAAGGAACATGGGGAAGTGGCTTAAATTCATCAAGCACTTTGGCATAAGAACGTGCCGATTTGGTCAAAGATATCGAGTTAGGTTTATTTTCTTTTGATGAGTGTTGTATTACAGATGTTTTAATCAAAGCATGAGACACATAAGTGCCAGTTCGTGGTTGAGAGTCAAACACACCTTCAGCTAAAAGCTGATCATAAGCTTCAATAATGGTTCCGCGAGCGACACCTAGGGTTAAAGCTAGTTCACGAGAAGAAGGCAATGGATCGCCGGGTTGTAAATCACCACTTTGTACAGCTTCACGTAAAGCTTGAGTCAGTTGAGCACTTATCTTTCCTTTGCTTTTATCAATCTTTGCAATAGACGGAAGTTCCACAACTTTTGCCATTCTTGCCATAATTCTGGTCTACTTAAAAAAATACAAAGTGGTTCTTTTTAATAAACCACATAAACCAGAAAATTTACAACACAAAATATAAATAGCCCTGATATTTACAGCGAGGTTTTTAGCCATGTATATCCCTGATGATTTTGCAGAAAACCGTTTGGATGTATTGCATTCTCTTATTGCAGACTATCCATTTGGGGTGCTTTTTACGCATGGAAGTAATGGCTTAGATGCAAATCATCTTCCATTCGATTTACAAGCAAATGAAGGGAAATTTGGCATGCTACATGCCCATGTGTCACGAAATAATTCTGTTTGGCAGGACATTAAAAATGGAGATGAGGTATTGGTCGTTTTTCAAGCAGGCGATGCGTATATTTCACCAAACTGGTACCCATCCAAACATGAACAGCACAGACAAGTACCCACATGGAACTATAGGGTTGTGCATGCTTATGGCAAAGTGACGATTCGAGATGACGAACGTTACGTTCGCGGTGTTGTGGCTCGTTTAACCCGTACTCATGAAGCATCTCAACCTGAACCATGGAAAATGTCCGATGCACCAAAGGATTATCTTGAACCGATGTTAAAAGCCATTGTAGGTATTGAGATTGAAATTACCAAGCTGCAAGGAAAATCAAAAATTGGGCAAAACAAAGAACGCCGAGCCATTTTAGGCGCGGCAGATGGCCTATCGAAAGCTGGTCATCAAACTATAGCGAATGCCATGTACAGTGTGGCTGAGTTAAATAAATAATTTCGAAAATATACAACTTTAATATCATTTGAGGAGGCAAAGATGTCTTTTACTACACCTGTTGAGTTGGTAGGTGAGCACGTTATTTTAAAGCCGCTAGATGTAACTCAAGCTGAAGCGCTCAAAGAGGCCGTTTGCGATGGGGAACTCTATAATCTTTGGTATACCCGTGTGCCAAGACCTGAACAGATGACTGCTGAAATTGAAAGACGTCTCGGTTTACAAAAATCCGGCTCTATGTTGCCTTTTTATATTGAAGACCGAAAAACGGGACGAGCGCTGGGCATGACAACACTCATGCATATTGAAGAAGCGCATCGCCGTGTAGAAATTGGTTCGACATGGTACCGAAAGTCTGCACAGCGTACGCCTGTAAATACTGAATGTAAAAAACTATTGCTAGCTCATGCATTTGAGACTTTAAACTGTATTGCGGTTGAGTTACGCACATCTTCATTAAATGTTCAAAGCCAAGCCGCGATTGTACGCTTGGGTGCAAAGCTCGATGGTGTGCTAAGAAGTCATCAAATTGTGAAAGATGATATTTTGCGGGACACTCATGTTTACAGTATTTTAAAACATGAGTGGCCTGCGGTCCGTCAAAATCTAGAATGGCTATTGAGCAAACCGCGTTAAAAAGAATTTAAACAAACTGCTTTTCTCTTTTTTGGCTTAGCCAGAAGAGAGAAGCTGCGGCAATCACCAACCATGGTATTAACGCTATATTCATTGCTTTCCAGCCGAATAAATCCAGTAAGGCACCTGCACTAAACGAACAAATCAAACCGACAACAAAAACGGTCATATCGTTAATGGCTTGGGCCTTGGCTTTTTCAGCCACAGAATAAGTTCCTGTGAGTAAAGAAGTACTGCCAATAAATAAAAAGTTCCATCCCACACCCAATAAAATTAAAGATATTGCAAAAGATGTGAACTGAATACCTGAGAGAGCAAATCCGATATAGCAAGCAAATAATAAAAGACCTGCAAACATGATTTTAAGCACACCAAAGCGAGCAATTAAGTTTCCAGTAAAGAATGAGGGTAAAAACATACCAAGTACATGTAGTTGAATGACTGTCGTAATTGACCCAAGTTCATGGTGTGAATGCCGCATAGCAATTGGTGTTGCGGTCATACCTAAAATCATAATGCCATAACCTGTGACGGCACCAAACAGAGCAACTAAATAGGTCGCTTGAAAGACAATCTGTTGCCATGGACGACCAGCAGTAAAGTCAGACTTTTGCTCAACTGTATCAGCTATATGTAAGCTAGATAAAATGCCCATTGCCACAAGTGAGATGATACTAATAATTAAAAATGAACCGATATATTCTAAATGCTGGAATAAGGGTCCACCAAAACGGGCTAAAGTCGGACCAATCAGTGCTGCAACAATTCCACCTGCCATCACCCAAGAAATAGCGCGTGAGCGGAACGCATCATTTGCCACTTCACTGGCAGCAAAACGGTAAAACTGAGCAAAGGATTGATAGGCCCCGACACATAGCGTACCCAGAGCCAGAAGCATGAGTGAACTATAAAAAATACCAATTGATGCGATAATGCCGCCGAGCACACCTAAAAAAGCACCGAATAGAAAACCGTTACGCCGTCCAATATGTGCCATTAATATTGAGGCAGGGAACATCATTAAAGCCGTACCCAAAAACATAGATGCGATGGGCAGCGTTGCAAGTGTTGGGGTATTTGCAATATTTGCCCCAGCCAAGCCACCAATGGTCATGACCATGACAGAAACGGTTTGGAAAAGGGATTGGGAACTCGCCAAAATTAATACTTGGCGGTGCATGGTATTTTGAAGCATAAAGAGCCTTTAATTATATTCCGCAATGGCTGAGGCTAGGTGTCCAGTTTTTACATAAAGAGAAGCGCCAGACAAACCAGCTTGAAAATAGGCAAGTGTTTTTGGAGGTAGGCGTATCCATGTTCCAGCGTCAAAAACCATTTCTTTATCAATCAACTGACCTTGGGTAATCAAAATTTCGATTCCACCCTCAGCTTCTTCAATAAAAAGTTGCTGCGGCTTGAGTTTTTCTAAATAAGTGTGTTCATAACTTGCATCAATTAATGTGCAAATTAAACGCGAATCTATTTTTTGCCATTGTGCTGGGTCGTTGGTATTGATTCGTAAAGCTTGAGTTTCTGACATAGGAATTAGCATAAGTTTGACAAAAATCAATGTACCTTCTTCACTCGATGGTTGGTGTACTGACTGATGGGGACTCCGTAAATACCATCCAGCGGAGTAGTGCAGATTTTGATTTTCAGTAAATACGCCTGAAAGTACGAGGATTTCTTCACCATGATGATGTCGATGTTCAGGGAACGTTGTATGGGGCGCATATTTCACCAAACTGGTCGCACGAGCTATTTCATCGCCAATACGATCAAGCATGACTCGATCAACTTCCCCACGGGGAGATTTCACCCAATGATAGTCTTCAGGTTTGATAATCACCGCCTGTGAAAAATCGGCATGGATCAACATGAATACTCTCCTCCTAAAGGCAATTCTCTTTATTCAATAACAAAATAAATAAAGTGAGTGAGCAAGCCTACTCAAGATGTAAAAATTTAATCGTTATGAAGAGATTACAGAGTATTTTAGAAATAAAGATTTATAAGTACAAATGAGATAATCTACTTAGCCAATAAAGAAAATCTTTAGCGTTATGAATTCACCAGTTTATTTGAATGCACTCCGTGCTTTTGAAGCCAGTGCACGACACAAAAGTTTTTCTGCTGCGGCAAAAGAGTTGAATGTGACTCCCGCCGCAGTGGGGCAATTGGTACGTACACTTGAAGATTGGCTGGGTTTCCCTTTATTTCATCGGCAAACGAATGGCAAAAATCGGCTGGTTGCTACCGAACTGGCCGAGTCAGTTTTACCGGATATTCGGGCGGGTTTTGATAAGCTCACTTTGGCTTTGGAGAAATTAAAACAAGATTCTCTATCAGGTGTGCTTAATATTGCGGTCAGTCCAGCATTTGCCGAAAAATGGCTATTACCAAGAATTGATCATTTTCAAAAACAATATCCAGATATTGATATTCGTTTAGACATTAACTTGAAAACCGTAGATTTTTTAGAACAAAAAGTCGATGTGGGTGTCAGATATGGTCAAGGACAATGGCAAGGTTTAGAAGCCGTTAAACTTATGGATGAAGAGGTTTATCCCGTATGTTCGCCCACATTTTTAAATGAACATTCATTTCTCTTAACCCCAAATGATCTGAAAAATATCACTTTAATTCATGATCTTTCTATGGAAAAACATCAACAATTTCCGGGGTGGCAATCTTGGCTAAAAAGTGTAGGTTTGAATGACATCAATATTAGCCGTGGTATGCAAATCAACAGTTCATCTGCAGTTTTACAGGCTGCAATGGAAGGACATGGTGTTGCATTAGCGCGTAGTGTTATGGTGCAAAAAGATATACAAACCGGGCGTTTGATACGATTATTTCCTCAAATTCACTTCTCATCGCCCTTTTCTTATTATTTGGTGTACCGACCACAATACGCAAATTTACCCAAAGTCAAAATCTGTCTAGATTGGTTTTTTGAAGAAATTCATCGAATATAAAATTAATCATTAACCTGAAGTTAATAACTAACGAAGTAGGTTGATTGATCGAAATTCCATAAAGCGTTTTTATAGATTCAGAACAAAACTGCGATCTATAGGTAAGTACATGGAAGGATCAGTTCAGAATAAAGAACGATTATGGACAAAGCGGCGTCATGCCAAACAACTAAAACTAGAGATGGCAAACCAATATACCGATGGTGTGGTGATTCCAACTCAAGACATTATTAAAGTTTTGGAAACCTTAATTACACCGGGTGACAAAGTTGTACTCGAAGGGAATAACCAAAAGCAGGCTGATTTTTTATCGCGCTCTTTGGCTCAAACCAATCCAGATATTTTGCATGATTTGCATATGATCATGCCAAGCGTAGGGCGTTCAGAACATCTTGATCTGTTTGAAAAAGGCATTGCGCGTAAACTCGATTTTTCTTTTGCTGGCCCACAAAGTTTGCGTATTAGTCAGTTAATTGAAGATGGTTTACTAGAGATTGGTGCGATTCATACCTATATCGAACTATATTCACGTTTGGTAGTCGACCTCATTCCAAATGTGGTGCTCTCAGCGGGCTTTATGGCAGACCGTCAAGGCAATATCTATACAGGTCCAAGTACCGAAGACTCTCCAGCACTTATTGAACCTGCTGCTTTTAGTGACGGTATCGTGATTGTTCAGGTCAATGAACTGGTCGATGACGTCTCAGAGTTACCCCGTGTCGATATTCCTGCCTCTTGGGTGGATTATGTGGTGGTCGCAGATCAGCCATTTTATATCGAACCGTTATTTACTCGAGACCCGAAACATATCAAGCCAGTGCATGTGCTCATGGCGATGATGGCAATTCGCGGAATTTATGAAAAGCATAATGTGCAATCGTTAAACCATGGTATTGGTTTTAACACTGCGGCAATTGAACTGATTTTACCGACCTATGGTGAGTCTTTAGGTTTAAAAGGAAAAATCTGCCGAAACTGGACTCTGAATCCACATCCAACCTTAATTCCAGCGATTGAAACGGGATGGGTTGAAAGCGTGCATTGTTTTGGTACTGAACTCGGTATGGAAAAATATGTTGCTGCTCGTCCCGATGTTTTCTTTACAGGTCGTGATGGCGCTTTACGTTCCAACCGCATGATGTGTCAGCTCGCAGGTCAGTACGCCGTTGATCTATTTATTGGTGCAACTTTGCAAGTTGATGGCATGGGGCATTCTTCGACCGTTACCAAAGGTCGTTTGGCTGGTTTCGGTGGTGCACCAAACATGGGGCATGATCCACGTGGACGTCGTCACGATACGCCAGCATGGCTGGATATGCGTTTGCAAGGTGCCAATGAAACAGAAACCTATTTGGCACGTGGTAAAAAGTTAGTTGTTCAAATGGTGGAAACCTTCCAAGAGGGTGGCAAGCCAACTTTTGTAGATCGTCTTGATGCGATTGATGTTGCTAAAACGGCAGGCTTACCTTTAGCGCCGATCATGATTTATGGCGATGATGTCACCCATTTACTGACTGAAGAAGGTATTGCTTATCTATATAAAGCAAGCAGCCAAGAAGAACGTCAAGCCATGATTGCTGCGGTGGCAGGTGTGACCAGTATTGGTTTAACCCAAGACCCGAAAACAACAGCACGTTTAAGACGTGAAGGTCTGGTGGTATTCCCTGAAGATTTAGGTATTCGTCGCACCGATGCAACACGTGAACTTTTAGCTGCAAAAAATATTGCCGACTTGGTGACATGGTCAGATGGTCTATATCAACCCCCTGCAAAGTTTAGGAGTTGGTAATGATGGCACAAGTTCAATATCAAACGTTCAGCGGTAGTCAGCTTTTGGCAGATATGGCAGTCGAAGCGTTAATTGATGAAGTTAATCTGACACCGAAACCAGCATTGGTTGATCGTCGTGGCAGTGGTGCACACAATGACCTGACTTTGGAGTTAATGGAGCGCTCTGCGAAAAGTTTAGGACCCATGTTTGAGGCAATGGCCCAAGCTGCAAAGCATCATGGAAAAGTCTGTTTAGCTTTGCGTGAAGACATTGGAGAAATTGGCCGTCAAGGTGAAAAGACCATGATGTTGGCGACAGATGGTGTCAACACACACCGTGGCGCAATTTGGGCATTAGGGTTAATGGTTACGGCAGCAGCATTGGCGCGCACGAATCAACAGTATTTATCGGCTGTTGAGCTATGCCAGTTAGCAGGCCAGATTGCCCAGTTTGAAGATCGCTTTATTCCAAAGCAGGCTTTGAGTCATGGTCAGCAAGTACAAAAGAAATTAGGCATCTTAGGTGCGAAAGAACAGGCACAACAAGGCTTTCCAACTATTGTGAATTTTGGGTTAAAGCAACTTTATCAAAGTCGTAGTAAACCTATGAAAGAAGAGTTCGCACGCTTAGATGCCTTACTTGCCATGATGACAGATTTGACCGATACCTGTGTGCTTTATCGCTCTGGCACAAATGGTTTAAAGCGTATGCAACAAGGTGCTCAGCAAGTATTGGATTTGGGCGGTAGCTCAAGTTTAGAAGGTCGACGTGCCTTGCATCTTTTAGAGATTGACCTGCTTCGGATGAAAGCTTCAGCTGGTGGAGCCGCAGATTTGTTGGCAGCAACATTGTTTATAGACCGTGCTGAGCATTCATCTTTAAAAAATAAAAAGGGATTTTAATTATGGAAACACTTCATTTTGAATTTGTGGCCACAGAGCCACCTGTAAAAAAAGCACTAGTAGGATGTGTAGGCTCTGGCGATTTAGAAATTTTGATAGAACCTGGTGAAAAAGGAAAAACCTCTATTCAGGTAGTGACTTCGGTAGATGGCAGTGCAGCACGTTGGCACAATCTTTTTGAACGGATTTTTACCGCTCAAATACCACCAGCGGTCAATATTGATATTCATGACTTTGGTGCAACTCCCGGTGTCGTTCGCTTACGTCTAGAACAAGCATTGGAGGAGATTGCTCATGACTGATATCCAAAGTTTGTTAAATAAACAAGATTTTATTGAACTCAGCGCAAGAGAGCGTGCCAAAGCGCTATTAGATAAAGGGACTTTTCGAGAGTTGCTCGACCCATTTGCACGTGTTATGTCGCCTTGGCTCATTAAGCAAAATATTGTCCCGCAAGCCGATGATGGCGTGGTGATTGCAAAGGGAACTATTCAAGAACAGCCAGTAGTTTTAATTTCTATTGAAGGTTTATTTCAAGGTGGCAGTTTAGGTGAGGTGGGTGGTGCCAAAATTGCAGGTGCCTTAAAACTTGCGGTTGAAGACAATCTGAAAGGTATTCCAACAGCGGCAATTTTATTGTTGGAAACGGGTGGCGTTCGTTTACAAGAAGCAAATCTGGGCTTGGCTGCAATTGCTGAGATTCAAGCTGCAATTGTGAACTTACGTCAGTACCAACCTGTGATTGCTGTGGTTGCAGGCAGTGTAGGGTGCTTCGGCGGTATGTCAATTGCGGTTGGTCTATGTAGCTATATTGTAATGACACAAGAAGGACGTTTAGGTTTAAATGGCCCACAAGTGATTGAACAAGAAGCTGGTGTACAAGAATATAACGCCAAAGATCGTCCATTTATATGGAGTATTACTGGTGGTAATCAGCGCTTCGCTAGTGGTTTGGCAGATGCTTATGTTGATGATGATCGCCAGAAAATTCGTGAGCAAGTCATCGATTATTTAACTCAAGGCGTGCCTCAGCAGCATCGTAGTTCAAACTACTCATTCTATTTAGCGAAGCTACAACAAGTCGATACTGCTGAGCAGATTACCCCAGCACAGGTTCAAGCTTTGTATCAAGGAGAGCAAGCATGAATATCGCCGTTGATACATTAAAAGCATCTATTCGTGGTGCACATTGGTTTAAAGCACTTACGCAAGGCTTTAAGACAGTTGAAGGTTTTCCAGCTTCGGTTTGGGTGGCTGATGGTCAGATTGATCAGCAAGCGGTACGTGTGATTGCAGTTGTCCAAGACAGTAATAATTTGTTCCCACGCGCGAGACAAGGTGAAGTTGGACTCTTGGAAGGCTGGAGCTTGGCAAAAGCAGTCGATGATGTGATCCAAGCCGATGCACGGGCTGAAACTAAACGCGGCATTTTATGCTTGGTTGATGTCCCGAGTCAGGCCTATGGGCGCCGTGAAGAATTATTAGGTATTCATCAAGCTTTAGCGGGTGCAGTAGATAGCTATGCTAGAGCTAGATTAGCAGGCCATCCTGTTGTCAGTTTATTGGTTGGTAAGTCGATGTCGGGTGCTTTCTTGGCGCATGGATACCAAGCCAATCGTATTATTGCCTTAAAAGATTCAGGTGTTATGGTGCATGCAATGGGTAAGGAATCTGCTGCACGCGTTACCTTACGATCAGTTGATGAGTTAGAGCAATTGGCATCAAGCATTCCTCCAATGGCCTATGACATTGAAAGTTATGCCACGCTTGGTTTGTTATCTGAACTGTTATCTGTTGAAAACCCTGAACAACCGACAAACCATGATCTGTTATTAGCGAAACAGGCAATTGCTCAAGCGTTTAAAGAAATTAATGCTGATCAATCGAGAGGACTTGAACAAAGATTTCATGGCCAAAACCGTCAAATGTCTAAAAAAGTCCGTGAATTATTGCGTGAGCAATGGTCATGAAACTTAAGCTTGAAGCCCATGATTTGTTGTGGGGCATGACGGTCGATTGCATAGCCGATGATGCTCCGCATTGGGTGAGAGAGGTATTGCAACGAGGTGATCCTGTTGTAGTTCGACGGGCAATTACTCCTGTAGATCAGGTGGCTGTGGGGGTAAGAGGGCAATTTCGTCATCAACGATATGCAGCTCAAATGCCACGATCAGCGATTAGCAGACAGCTCAAGCCAGAAGCGCTGACTCGCATAGATACGCAACAGTTTGAGCACTTGGCAGAACGTTTAAAGAGCATTTCTAGCATTATGAAAAACTTTTCAGGATGTTGGGGATATACAGGAAGTTTCGGGTTTGAACTGGCAACGGGCATTAAAACAGTAACTCAGCAAAGTGACATAGATTTGTTGATTCGAGCTGAACAACCTTTTGTTAAAAAGCAGGCGATTGAGCTACTCGAAAATTTTCACCAAGCTGGACTCAATGTGGATATACAGCTTCAACTTCCACAAGGTGGTTTGGCGTTAAAAGAATGGGCTAGGGATAGCGGAAAAGTTCTATTGAAACGTTCCGATGGTGCTGTCTTATTAGAAAACCCATGGAATTAGGGAATAGATATGATGGCTTCAATTTGGGTATATCCAGGACAAGGTGTGCAACGAAGCAATATGTTGCACGACTTACCTCAAACCGCTCTGGTTAAAGAATACCTTGAGCGTGCATCGGATGCACTCAATGAAGATGTCTTGATGCTGGACAGTTCGACAGCATTACAGTCAACACGTTCAGTACAGCTTTGCTTACTGATTTTAGGTGTGGTGAGTTCAGCCTTATTAACAGCGGAAAACTTAACACCAGATTATGTAGCAGGTTTATCAATTGGTGCATGGTCGGCTGCGGTTGTAGCGGGAGTTTTAGCCTTTGAGGATGCCGTTCGTTTGGTTGCCTACAGAGGTGAACTCATGCAAAACGCTTACCCCACTGGATATGGCATGACAGCTCTGATTGGTACAGACCGTGCAGCTGTTGAAACATGGGTCAAACAGATTTATGAAATAAAGCCAGAGGTGTTTGTCGCAAATATTAATGCACATAACCAGATTGTTATTTCAGGAAGTTTTGAAGCCATGAACCAAGTTGCTGTTTTAGCAAAGCAACAAGGCGTGGTGGCAAAAAAATTAGATGTATCGGTGCCATCGCACTGTGAATTATTAAGTCAGCAAGCAAAGCAACTTGCAGCGTCTATGGAGGGAATGACTTTAAAGCAGCCTAAAATACGTTATTTAAGTGGTACAACGGCTCGTACGCTTAGCAGGCCAGAACAGATTGGTGATGACTTGGCTTTTAATATGAGTCGAACTGTAGATTGGGAAAGTACCATCCAAGCTGCATGGGAGCGAGGTGTGAGGTTACAGATCGAAGCTTTGCCGGGAACGGTGCTTACTACACTTGCACGTCGAACATTTAAAGAAGGAACAGTATTGTCATTTCAGGGAACACGTTTAGACAGCATTCAATTGGCAATGCAAAAAGAACAGGCAAATAGTTTTTCTTTTTGAGTCAGATTTTACAAAAGCATAAATGATCCAAGGATATGAGGGATTGTCATGATTATATATGGAGTTGGTTTACTCGCACTTTGCACCTTGGTTGGTGTAATTGCTGGTGATCTATTAGGCGTTTTATTGGGTGTAAAGTCCAATGTTGGTGGCGTGGGTATCGCCATGATTTTACTCATTTGTATACGGTTATGGATGGAAAAACGTGGAATGATGACAGTTGAAACTGAAAAAGGAGTTTCATTCTGGGGCACCATGTATATCCCGGTTGTTGTTGCTATGGCAGCCCAACAAAATGTAGTGGCAGCATTATCGAGTGGCCATATGGCACTCTTTGCGGCTGTAGTCTCAGTTGCAGTTTGTACGCTCACTATTGCTGGTCTAAGTCGATATAACAAAGCCAGCCCTTTACCTAAAGAAGAAGAGGACACAGCCTTAAACCGAATCGGAGGTAAAGTTCATGGTTGAATTATTATTAAAAGACTTAACACATTTAGGTTTAATTACAGCTTTTGCTTTAATTGCCTTAATTATGTGGCTGTCGACCAAGCTCTCTAAATATTTAACCAATGGACGTGTGCATGCTTCAGCAATTGCGATTGTAATTGGTTTGATTTTGGCATGGTTTGGCGGAAAAATGACAGGTGGTGAAAAAGGCTTGACTGACCTTGCACTTTTTACAGGTGTAGGACTCATGGGCGGTGCAATGCTTCGTGACTTTACTATTGTAGCCACAGCATTTGAAGTACAAGCGACTGAGGCCAAAAAAGCTGGATTTATTGGTGCCTTCTCTTTATTTCTCGGGACCATTTTGCCATTTATTGTCGGTTGTATGTTTGCGTGGATTTTTGGCTATCGCGATGCGGTAAGTATTACCACAATTGGCGCAGGTGCAGTGACTTACATTGTTGGGCCAGTTACGGGTGCGGCCATTGGTGCGAGTTCTGAGGTCATGGCGTTATCAATTGCAACTGGCTTGGTGAAAGCAATCTGTGTAATGGTTTCAACACCACTCACTGCGAAATTTATGGGATTAGACAATCCACGTTCTGCGATGATTTTTGGTGGTTTGGCAGGAACGGTAAGTGGCGTGTCAGCTGGTTTAGCTGCTACAGACCGCCGTTTAGTGCCTTACGGTGCACTTACAGCAACTTTTCACACGGGCCTTGGTTGCTTAATGGGTCCAACTATTCTGTTCTTTGCGGTTAAAGCTTTGGTGGGTTAATACGTATTTTATAATCAGGCAAAAGAGCTGTTGTTATTCGCAGCAGCTTCTATCTTTTAAAATTAGAGGCAAACATTCGACATTCAGCAATGAGAGCAAGTAAGTTTGGGTCACGTTCTTTACTTTTTAAAAAGACCAGACCAATTTCTTGTTGCATGTGGTATTGCTGTTTTAGAGGAATAAGTTTTACCGAACTTTCATAAACCGCAGAAATACGGCCAGGTAATAGTGCGAAACCTACACCTGAGCTAACCATACTAATTAAGGTAAAAATATCATTGACCTGCAAAGCAACTTTAGGTGAAAAACCGGCTTTTTTAAAAATGATGTCGCTGTTGTTATGAGTTGCAAAACCCTTGGTTAAAGTTAAAAAAGTTTCTTCTTTTAAAAGGCTTAAATCAATATCTTTAAACTCAGCATATTTTGAATCTTTATTGACGGCCAAAAAAATGTCATCTGAAAACATCGGCAAAATTTCAAAGTCATCATCTTGAGTGGTTTCATTTAAAGCTACAATGATTGCATCCAGCTCAGTTGCTTTGAGCTTTTTCACCAAATCCTGATTTGAACTCAGCAACAGTTGAATATCAAGCTCACTACGTCTGAGTTTGAGACCGCTAATCACATTTGGAATTGTATTTACCGTCAAAGAATAAAGAGACCCTAAATGTAAAACCTTGGCTGCAAAGCCAGCGGCTTCTCTGGTTTTATTTACGGTGATAAAAATGTCTTGTACGATTTTTTGCGTCCGTTCTTCAAACACATAAGCACTTTTTAAAGGAATGAGGTTACGGCCTTCATTTTTAAAAAGAGGGCAACGTAAAGCGCTTTCTAATGAGTGTAGTGCTTTATGAACGCTGACATTACTCAGTTGCATTTCTGCCGCGGTTTTAGACAAATTGCCACAGCGCATAAAGGCCAAAAAAATCTGTATTTTTTTAAGAGTCAGTTCTTCATCTATTTCCATATTAACATCCAGATATTCTTACCCTTAAAATCGCGCTTTAAGATGAAACTATCATAAATTAAATACTTTAAAATTGTGCTTAGGTCGAAGCATCACTTTACAGACTTACTTCAACTCTTTGTTGAATAGTTTTAATCACTTGATCTAAAGCAGCTTGAATTTTTTCGTTCCACTCAAAAGAACAATTGATTCTTAAATAATGCTGCTGTGCGGGTAAAACACTAAAGAGTGGGCTTGGCGCAACACCAATATCTTGTTGGATGAGTTCCTCATAAATTTGCATGCTATCGAGTTTATGAGGCAATTTAACCCATAGAAAATAACCGCTTGGGTAATAATAAATCTCGCAGGTCGCGGGCAGATGTTGCTTCAAATAGTGGTAAAACAGCTTTTTATAACGTTCAAGTGAAAGTCTAAGTGTGCGCAAATGCTTTTCATAATGATGATGAGACAAGAACTCAACCAATGCATTTTGGATGAGTGCATTCACTGAAATAGTACTCATGAGCTGCAAGTGTTGGATATGGTCCGAAAATTTACCCGCATAGACCCAACCAACCCGAAAACCTGCCCCTAAAGTTTTAGAAAATGAAGAGCAGTGCAGTACCAGATTTTGTTGGTCAAAGTATTTCATCGAAAGTGGTTTTTGCCCGCCATAATAAAGCTCTTCATACACATCATCTTCAATTAAGTAAATTTGGTGTTCATGAAGCAGTTTGGCAATTTTATATTTAATCTCATCACTGACCGTAAACCCGATCGGGTTGTGGCTATTTAACATGAGCCAACATACTTTAATTGGATATGTATGAATAACCTGTTCAAAAGCCTCTAGGTCAAAACCATGTTGTGGATGTTCGGGAATGGTAATGACCTTAAGTCCTAAACGTTCAGCAGCCTGCCAAGCACCGTAAAACACGGTTTGTTGCAATAGAATATAGTCACCCGGTTTGGCTACTGCTTGTAAAGAAAGATTGAGTGCATCTAATCCTCCAGATGTAATGACAATGTCATCTGGATCGGTCTGTATGCCTTGCATACAGTAGCGCTGAGCAATTAGTTTTCTTAACGCTAAATTACCGGGAGGTAGGCTTGCTGTCTGGTCATAGCTTTGCCTTTGCCGTGCAAGTTGCCCCATAATTTGAATAAGTTTGGGAGCAGCTAAAAGTTGACTATCAGGGAAAGCTGAACCAAAAGGCACCACAGACTCATGTTGAATCGATTTAAGGTATTTAAAAACTAAAGAATTAATTTCAATTTTAGAATTGAGTGAAACGACCGAATATTGTTCCAGTGGCTTTAGTGCAATTTGCTCCGCAACAAAATAGCCAGACTTTTCCTTTGAATAGATCAGACCTTGTGATTCAAGCTCCTGATAAGCATTCATCACAGTCATTAAACTAAAACCAGAACGTTGGACCTGATCTCTTAATGAAGGTAATTTCTCATGTGCATTTAAAGTGCCGCTTTCAATAAGTTGGCGAATGCTATGGGCGAGTTGTTCTGATTTATACATGTATGGGCTGCACGAAATAACAAAATAAAAGATGCACTGAACCAATAATAAATGCCGCTTGCAGAATCTACAAACGGCATTTGTTTATAAGGATGGTTTTACTTTAAGTAAGGGGCAGCATAAATCAATATCACTTTAAACAAACCCGCAATCACAGCTAAGGCTAAAAAACCACCAAGCCATAACAGAATAAACCATTGGGTTTGACTGAGTTTAACTGACGACTTTTTCATAACACCCCCGTACCTTAATGATAACCTTCATCACCTACACGAACTTTGTCTCTAAATACCCAGTAAGACACAATGGTGTAAGTAATAATGATTGGAATCAGAATAAGCGCACCCACTAAAGCAAACATTTGACTGGAATGAGGCGCTGCCGCTTGCCAAATCGTAACTGATGGTGGAATGATATTTGGCCACAAACTAATTACAAAACCAGTAAAGGCAAGGAAGACCAATGCCAAGGTATATATAAATGGTTTGTGATCTTGCTGTTTTTTACATGCCGATAAAATCAGGCCAACAAACAATAAGACCAAAATAGGCACTGGACTAAAATAAAACAGATTTGGTAAAGAGAACCAACGATCTGCAATTTCGGGGTGTGTTAACGGCGTATATAAGCTGACGGCACCAAAGATAATGAGCAGCGCAATAATTAACTTTGGCATCAGTTCATACATACGTTGCTGCAAGCCTTTTTCAGTTTTTAAAATGAGCCAACCACAGCCTAAAGTGGCATACATGGCAACTACACCAATACCTGTGAAAATGGAGAATGCAGTAAGCCAGTCAAAAGGGCCACCGGCAAAAATACCGTTTTCGGTTTTAATCCCTTGAATATAGGCCCCTAAAATAATCCCTTGGAGGAAGCTCGTTAAAACCGAACCCCAAATAAAAGCTAAGTCCCAAAGGTGTTTGGTCCGATGAGCTTTAAAACGGAATTCAAAAGCAACTCCACGGAAAATCAAGGCAATGACCATGAAAATAATAGGCAGGTAGAGCGCAGATAAAACCGTTGAATAGACCAGCGGGAAGGCTGCATACAGGCCAGCACCCCCAAGTACCATCCAGGTTTCATTACCATCCCAGACAGGAGCGACGGTATTCATCATCACGTCACGTTCTTGGCTATTCTTAATGAATGGGAACATAATCCCGATTCCTAAGTCAAAGCCATCCATGACCACGTAAATTAAAACACCTAAACCGATAATACCGACCCATATTAAAGAAAGATCAATCATGACGGTTCTCCCCAGAGTTTTGTTTGCTGTCAATATTTTCATCAACTGCACTAAGTGGACGCATCGGTGTTTTAAAGTGTCCTACGCCGCCTGCTTCCATATTTGGCGTGTCGATAAATACAGGGCCTTTATTAATGAGTTTTAAGGTGTAGTAGATACCGCTACCAAAAACGATTGTATACACCACCACAAAAATAAAGAGACTTAGACCCACCTGATCTGCTGAAACAGTATGCGATAAACCATCTTTGGTCCGCATAATGCCATAGACCACCCAAGGTTGACGGCCTACTTCGGTAGTAATCCACCCAGCCAGCATTGCCACATAACCTGCAGGTCCCATCACTACAGCAAATTTATGAAACCATGATGTTTCATAGAGTTTTCCTCTTTTACGTAACCAAAGAGCAATGAGTGATAAGGTGACCATAAGGACGCCAAGACCCACCATGACACGGAAACTCCAGAAAATAATGGTCGAGTTTGGACGGTCTTCAGGTGCGAATTCTTTTAAGCCAGTCACTTGTCCATCTAAACTGTGAGTCAAAATTAAGCTACCCAAATATGGAACGCCCACTTCAAAGTGATTTCGTTCTTCTTTCATATCCGGAATGGCAAATAACAGTAATGGCATAGGCTCGTTATGATTAGTTTCCCAGTGGCCTTCCATAGCAGCAAGTTTGGCAGGCTGATGCTCACGAGTATTTAAACCGTGGTTATCGCCGATCACCACTTGTAAACAAGAAGTCACAAGCACCATCCAAAGACCCATCGAGAATGATTTTTTCACCAATTCATCACGACGGCCTTTTACCAAGTGCCAAGCAGATGTTCCCACTACCAATAAAGATGAAACCAAGAAGGCAGCAGCACCCATATGCGCAAAGCGGTAAGGGAAGGACGGGTTGAAGACAATAGCTAGCCAGTCTTTTGGCACAATAATGCCATTTTCGATGGCAAAACCTTGCGGTGTTTGCATCCAGCTATTGGACGATAAAATCCAGAACATCGAAATACATGTTCCGATGGCAACCATAAGCGTTGCAAAGAAATGGGCTCTAGGACCAACACGGCCCCAACCAAATAGCATGATTCCTAAGAAACCCGCTTCTAAGAAGAAGGCACTCAAGACTTCATAGGTAAGTAAAGGACCAGTAATGCTTCCTGCTACTCGTGAAAACTCACTCCAGTTGGTACCAAACTGATAGCTCATCACGACACCAGAAACCACTCCCATACCAAACGCAACGGCAAAGATCTTAATCCAGTATTTAAATAGATCTTTATAGATAGGGTTTTGCGTTCTTAACCATTTCCATTCCAAAACTGCCAAAAAACAGGCAAGTCCAATAGAGGTGGCCGGAAAAATAATATGGAAGGATACTGTAAAAGCAAATTGTATTCGTGCTAATTCTAAAGCGGTTAGACCGAGGCTCATAAACTTTCCCCCTGTGAACTAGCTGATGATGATTAAATGATTTAAATACTTAATTTCAGGCAAAAAAGTACTTTGGCAATTAGGCTTACTTCTGTGATAAATGTTCTTAGCAAGTAAAGTGCCAACAGGGTAAAGCAACATAATTGCTTGATATTTCAAGAGAATAGAACGATTGATTGTTCTCAATCTGTTAACAAAGTTTAGGCTTGATGTTGCATTTGTAAAAATACATGTTGCATTGAAACATTGATGAAATATCTGGCGATATGCAATAGATCGTTTCATGAAAACTACCTACCTTAAGAAGTTTTCTTAATCATGCACTCACTGTATTTGTATATGTAGATACAGAAATTTTTTATAAAACTATAACAGTTAAACTGTGTTTTGATGGCGTGCTATAGTTTTTTTTCAATCATCTGTAGCTATATATCCAGTCCTCTAAAGTTCAAAATAAAAATGAACAGGATTTACCGCCAACCTAAATCAACTTTCAAGACATAATGTGAACGCTGTTTTAGATTTTATATAAGTACATGATAGTGTTCTTCTTTTCTATTCCATTGTTGTTTTGTGTAGGGTCTGGTTGTTGCGTGTTTCTTAAAGACCTAAGTGTAAGTGTAACGCTTCTAAAATAGCTTGGATGTTAAAAAATGTTTATCACTTCTCAACTGAACATTATTCATAAAATTATTAAAAATCAGACTATTTCCACCTTGGTAATAGATCAGTTGGAACAGATTTATGTGAACCTTGAAGGAACCTTACTTAGAGCGAAAGTACTTAGGGATTTTTCTAAAACTCAAACCGTGTATTTAATTCAGTCTCACATTGAGCCACAGCAAAGTAGTTTGGCTTATCTATTCTCGCCATTTATTTTTGCAAACTTAAACAAAGCAGCCATTTATACAACACTGGCGACTCCACCTGTGCTAACTATCCTTAATAAATACTATCAAGCTGACAAGAAGGTCGTATTTAAGGTAGACGAAGTTTTAGAAAGCCTAAAAATATATCTAGATTTAGAACTAATAGAGATGGGAGAAGCTGAATTTATTTATTTAAATTTAATTAAAGCATTATGTCGAAGTGATATCTCTACAGTTTTTTTAATCACCCATTTAGAGCTTGATTTAGAGGCTTTAAAGCAACTTGAACAGTTCTTAAAAATAAAAATTCATTGGGTAAAAGTCGTAAAAGATGAGGGTCTAAAAGGCTTGGGTCAGTTGGATATGCGTAAATTATTATTTAAAAATAAAGATGAAACGTATGTTCAATTATGCGCTCTTTTTGCTCAAATGAATGCAGCACTAGTCGGCCTATGCGATACCTTTACTGCCAGTCAAATGACACACTTAATTGATGACATGTTTTACTCAGAGCATATTTTCGAAAAACTTTCTGTCTATTCAGAATATATGCAAACCTTATTGCAAAGTCAGCATAGTCTTCACAAAAAACAAATTGCTTAGCAATGCCATGCTTTTGATTGGTGTTATATCAAGATTGAATACTGTTATAAAAAAATAATCGTTTTCATGTGAAATAAATATTTTATGGTAAAAGCAAAGCAATATTGGTTTTACTTACATGACAAATTTAAATTTTGAACATCATCTCGGTTCATTAACTCACGCTGCACTGAGTCAGGCTTCAATCATTTCGCGGGTATGGGGTGAAGGACCTTCTGAACGGTATGATGAATTGGCAAGTAACTTCAGACCGACTTTTGCCCGTATTAAAGAAGGGGCTTTAATCCGTGAGCAGCAGCATATTTTGCCCTATGAACAACTTCAATGGCTTAAGGATATTGGTTTTACACGGTTAAGACTTCCAAAAACTCATGGGGGCTTTGATGCAACTATTCCTGAACTATTTGCATTGCTCATTGAACTTGCAGAGGCCGACTCAAACTTACCGCAAGCTTTGCGTGTGCATTTTGGTTTTACTGAAGATGTGTTGGTAAGTAAAGACAAAACGTTTCAACAGCGTTGGCTTAACCGAATTGCCAATGGCGAAACAGTGGGTAGTGCATGGTCTGAAGGCGGGAAAGAGTCAATCGATCAGTTTGAAACTCACTTATATCGAGATAGTGACGGAAAAATTCGCGTTAAAGGCAAAAAATATTACACCACTGGTAGCCTATATGCAGACTGGGTGGATGTTGGTGTAACAGATTTAAAGGGTGAATCTGGCTCGGTCGTTGTTCGCCGTGAAGATGAAGGTGTAGAAATTGTTGATGACTGGAATGGCTTTGGACAGCAGCTTACTGCAAGTGGTACGGCATATTTCCACGATGTATTGGCCGATGAAGCTGAAATTTTACCTGACGATGACCGTTTTAAATATTCGGCGGCTTACTATCAACTGGTTCAACTGGCAATCATTACAGGTCTAGGGCGTGCTGCAACCTATGATGTTTCTCAAGCTGTTGCTAAACGTACCCGAAACTACACGCATGCGAATTCTCTGTTTGTAAAACAGGATCCGCAAATTTTACAAGTAGTAGGACAAATTCGTGGCGCGGCTTATAGTGCAGGAGCGATTGTTGAAAAAGTTGCACAAAGCTTACAGCGTGCTTACTTGGCTGCATTTCAAAATAATGAGCAGCTTGAAGAAGAACAAAATGCACTTGCCGAGCTTGAAAGTGCGCAGTCTCAAACGGTCATTACCGATCTAATTTTAAATACTTCCACGATTTTATTTGACGCTTTAGGTGCTTCTGCAACAGACAAAGATTTAGGTCTAGATCGATATTGGCGTAATGTAAGAACTTTATCTTCACATAACCCAAGAGTATTTAAAAATCGAATTGTAGGTGATTTTAGTGTGAACGGCACATTACCACCATATCAATGGCGAATTGGTGAAGTTTCTAAACAATAAATTATAGTTTTAGATATTAAGCTGCTATTTTTAGCGGCTTAATGTTGTTTATATTTTTTAAAATAAATTATAAAAAACTATTAGAATAAAATCATATTTTGTTTGGGGTATATATTATAAAGAAAATATAAAAATTGCTTTAGTATAAAATTAAATAAAATGCTGGTTGATATTTTATGACTAAGAAAATTAGTTTTAATGCTTTTGAAATGAATTGTATTGCCCACCAATCTCCTGGATTATGGCGGCATCCTCAAGATCGATCTGTTGAATATAAAGATTTAGAATATTGGACAGATTTAGCGCAAATTCTTGAGCGTGGTTTTTTTGACGGTATTTTTATTGCAGATGTGCTTGGTATTTATGACGTTTATCATCAAAGTGCTGAACATGCTTTAACAGGTGCAGTACAAGTTCCAGTCAATGATCCGCTACAGATTGTGCCAGCGATGGCAGCCGTCACAAAGCACTTGGGTTTTGGTGTCACGACTTCGATTTCCTTTGAACATCCTTATCCTTTTGCTAGGCGTATTAGCACGCTAGACCATTTAACCAAAGGGCGAGTGGGTTGGAATATCGTGACGTCTTATTTGGAAAGTGGTTCGAAAAACTTGGGCCTAAAAACTCAGGTTAATCATGACAATCGTTATGATATTGCTGATGAATACTTAGAAGTTCTTTACAAACTTTGGGAAGGGTCTTGGGAAGAAGGTTCGGTACTTCGTGACCGTGAAAGTGGTATCTTTGCTGACCATAAAAAAGTGCATCCAATTCAGCACGAGGGTAAATACTTTACTGTACCGGGCATCCATATTTGTGAACCATCACCACAGCGCACACCAGTACTCTACCAAGCAGGTGCGTCATCACGAGGGCAGAAGTTTGCCAGTCAAAATGCCGAGTGTGTATTTATCGCAGCGCCGTCTAAAATTGCCACTAAAAAAGTGGTACAAGGCATTCGCCAAAAATTGGTCCAAGAAGGCCGTGACCCGTACTCAGTTAAAATTTATGCACTTTTGTCGATTGTCACTGATGAAACCGATGCAAAAGCACAGGCTAAGTTTAAAGAATATCAAAGCTATGGAAGCTATGATGGGGCTTTAACATTATTGTCAGGCTGGTCAGGTGTGGATTTTTCACAATATCAACCCACCGATAAAGTTGAATATATTCAAACCAACGCGATTCAATCTTTATTAGATTCTTATGTAAATGCAGATCCGGAACGTGTCTGGACCATTGAAGAAATTGCAAACTGGAATAGTTTAGGTGGTAATGGACCTGTGTTAGTGGGTTCGGCAGAAACAGTTTCAGATGCTCTACAGCAATGGGTTGAAGATACAGATGTCGATGGCTTTAACCTTGCCTATATTTTGGCGCATCAAACATTTGCCGATGTGGTCGAATTTATTGTGCCGGAGTTGCAAAAACGTGGGGTGTATCAAACCTCATATGCACAAGGAACATTAAGAGAAAAATTATTTGGTGCTGGGCCATATTTACCCGAAAATCACCGCGGTGCAAAATATCGTAATCTAAAAGAGTTAAAACTTGCTGAGGCGAGTTAATATTTTAGAAAACCTTTAAATAAATAGCTGGTTAAATACCAGCTTTTATTTTGTCTTTTTATATCGATTTTACTGCTGAGTTAATAATGAAATGATAATTCTATAATTTAGATTAAAACATCAGATTAATTTGTTTTTGTATGGTGTGAATAATCATTATTTTGTTCCTGTGATTAAAATACAGGAATTATTAAGTGAGCACAAAAGAACTCGATTATAACCACCGTTATGAAATTAAATCTCCCGATGATGTTTCACAATTAATTTCCAAATTTGCAGGGAAGGGTAAATCGAATAAAGTGATTTGGTTGGCACTGATTGGGGTGTTTATTGATGCCTATGATCTAACAACGCTCTCTTTCGGTATTGAGCAAGTCATCACAGAGTTTTCCTTAAGCCCTGTCATGACAGGTGTGGTGGCTTCAGCAATTGTCTGCGGAACCATTGTGGGTAACCTGATTGGTGGTTGGCTGACAGATAAAATCGGCCGTTATCGAGTCTTCATGGCGGATATGGTGCTCTTTGTCATTGCGGCAATTGTTGCTGGTTTTGCACCGAATGTATGGGTTTTGATTTTAGCCCGATTTATTATGGGAATTAGTGTTGGTATTGATTTACCCGTTGCAATGTCATACTTATCTGAGTTTTCCAAATTTAATGGTAGTAGCAATAAGGCAGCGCGTTTAGCCGCATGGTGCCCAATGTGGTATGCCGCTTCTTCGGTGTGTTTTGGCCTAGTTCTGGCGCTTTATTTTCTTTTACCCCCTGAGCATAGCAACTGGTTATGGCGAGCATCTTTAATTTTCGGAGCAGTGCCAGCGTTACTCATTATTTTTATTCGCGGTAAATATTTAACTGAATCACCCATTTGGCTTGCAAACCAAGGCGATTTAAAGGGGGCAGCTCAAGTTCTACAAGAATCCTATGCAATTAATGCAGTCGCTACAGTTGAAAAAGTAGAAAGAACTGCTGAAAAGAAAAAGCGCGAGGGGTTTGCGATTTTATTTAATAAAACCTATTTGCCAAGAACTATTGTGGCCATTGTGATTCACATTTCGGTGGCATTTCAGTACACGACCATTGCCTTCTTTTTACCTTCTATTTTAACGCGATTCTTTCATACAGATGTCTTGACGACCATTACCACCACACTTGGACTTAATTTACTATTTGCATTTACGGGCGGGCTGTTAGGTGTATTTGTTGCCAGCAGATTTAAATCTCGTCATGTTCTACTTACAGGCTTTTTACTCCAGTTTATAGCTCTCATTGCCTTGGCATTAATTGGTGAACCCGGTAATAGCTTTTTACTCTACACCGCAATTGGCATGCTCGGTTTGTGGCTTTTTGCTGAAGGTTTTGGGCCAGGTGCACAAATGATGGTTTATCCAACTATGGCTTATCCAGCTTCGATTCGTGGTGTTGGTGTTGGCTTTAACCGTGCAGTAACGGGTGTTGCTCAAGCAATTGCCTTGTTTGTTTTACCAATCTGGATGGCGGGATATAAAACTGATGTTTACCTGATTATTTCTATTTTTGCGTTTATTCCTTTAATTGTGATTGGGCTACTGATTAAGTTTGAGCCTACCGCCCAAGATGTCGATGTGATTGATGAAGATAAAACAGAACTTCCTCTCAATAATTCACCAGTAATCGATTAGAGTAAAAATAAATATCTAGATAAAAACAAAGGCCAACATCTGTTGGCCTTTATTTTTAGAATTAGAAGTAATAAGCAAAAATCACAAATGCTTTTTTATTCCATTTATCATTGCTTCCACCAGCCGCAAGGCCTTCACTGTCTCCTAGATATGGATCGTGTTTACCCATCAGCAACTCGGCTTGTACTGTCAATTTTTGATAGTTAAACGCAATGCCGGGAATAAAACGGGTGGAGTCTTTAAAGCCATCTTGCTCTTTTCGATAAGAACTATAGTTCAAGTATGGGCGAACAGAGGTAATTGGGCCAAACTGCTGAGGAAATAAATAGCTCAGTTCGGCTGAATAAATCTGACCTTTGGTTGCCGAGTTAAATGAATAATCGAAACCGCCCAAAGTCAGATGATCTTTATATTGGGTGTCGGCATTATCAATGTCTTGATAACCAGCCAAAAGCTGTAAATTCCATTGGTTGTAATTGGTATTGCTAAAAACCGAATAAACTTGGCGATCGCCATCTTGCCCTGAACGCTTATTTTCAATGGTGGAATACCATGCGGAGGCGCCAAGTTGAGTAGAGAAATTTTCTTGGCCTAAGATATTCTTAAAGGTATGAGCACCGCGAATAACAATGGAGTTCTTTTCTTGGGTATTAGTGCCTTGCGGTACAGTGTCATCTGCATTGACAGGGTTGATACTAAATCGACTCGAGTCTTTGCTTTTACCTCTATAAGTGCCACCATCGGTAGGATAAAAGGCGAGTTGTGCTTCATTGGTTCCATCATTGAAATCATATTTCACCCCAAGGTTATGTACATCTTCCCAACCTGCACTATTGGCAATGCCTAAATAATAAGTATTTCCCCAAAAGCGGCCCAAGCCAAAAGGAACTGGGTTTAAGCCAGCAATAATTTTACTGTTGTCATTAATTTTATAACCCAACCACGCATCGGTAAGCCAGTTGGCATCGCCTAAACGTCCATAATACTCATAAACCCGATAATCTAAACGACCAATCCATTTCGGAGAGTTGTAATCTAACCATAATACTGCGTCATTAAAAGAAAATTTACTGGTAGTGGGATCAGAGTCAAAATCATAAACATATTTGGCTCGAACAGTACCGCTTACTTTAAGTTGACCTTCTTCAGCATTGCCAAAGGTAAGGGCTGCATGACTTGAGAGGCTGAATGTAAGCAAAGACGTTGTAATTAATGTTTTTGTCAAAATTTGAGAATGTTTAAACAAAAGAATTTTTCTCCTCTTAAAAATAAAAATTAAATTTGCCTCATGTATAAACCAGGAAAAGATTTGTCCAAATCTTAATATTTGCAGAAGATTCAAGATAAAAAGATAATAAAATCTGTACTTTATATAAAAGAATGAAAATTAATGAGATGCAAAACTCTGGATATAAAGACAAAAATAAAAATGATGAAATGAGTAGGATAAAATACTTAGAAGATGTGTGTCAGCCTTTTCACATCTTATCTTTTGTGAATATCGTTTTTAATTATTGATATATAAGTAATTTAATTTTACCACTAATCTGTAAGTTTGCTTGAAATTTGCTTTTTACCAAAAGATAAAAACTTATGAAGAAAAGTTATTTATAAAAACCAGATAAGCAACTCATATTTTTTTATTTTTCATTATAAGGCCAGCTGCATACCATGAGCTTATATTATTGAAAGATCATGAAATTATGAGCACGAAGACCAAACCGTTGATTATCACGGCAATTGTTATAGTCGCTATTGTTGCATTTATCGTATGGCAAAATAAAAAAGACAATAATACAAGTGCTTCAGTTCGTGACAATAAACCTGTCGTGATTGCTTATCAAACTGGGGTTGACCCAAGCAAAGTTGCACAGGCGAATGGAGACTATGAAAAACATAGTCAACGTACTATTCAATGGAAAAAATTTGATGCGGGTTCAGATGTAGTTAATGCACTTGCTTCAGGTGATGTCGTACTTGGTAATATTGGTTCAAGCCCACTTGCTGCCGCGGCAAGCCGTAATTTACCGATTGAGGTGTTCTTAATTACTTCAAAACTTGGTGCATCTGAAGCACTCGTGGTGAGTAATAAATCAGGCATTAAAACTCCTCAAGATTTAATTGGCAAAACTATTGCTGTACCGTTTGTTTCGACAACCCATTACAGCCTTTTGTCTGCACTTAAACATTGGAATATTCCAGAAGACAAAGTAAAAATTATTAACTTGCGTCCACCTGAAATTTCAGCTGCTTGGGAACGTGGTGATATTGATGCTGCCTATGTGTGGGAACCTGCTTTAAGTAAAGCCAAAGCATCTGGTACGGTTTTAACAGACTCAAAACAAGTGGGTGAATGGGGCGCTCCAACTTATGACTTATGGGTTGTGCGTAAAGATTTTGCAGAAAAAAATCCTGACTTTTTAAAAGCTTTTGTCCAAATCACACTTGAGCAACTCGAAAAATATAACCAAGAGCCAGCCGCTTACGTTAAAGATGCTGATAACGTGCAAAAAATTGCGCAGCTCACAGGTTCTGATGCAAAAGATATCCCGCTTTTATTAAGTGGAAATATTTACCTTGACCATGCTCAGCAAAAACAAACGTTAGATGGTGAATTTGCGCAAAATATTTTTGATACAGCGAAGTTCTTAAAAGGTCAGGGCAAAGTCGATCAACTTAAAGCCGATTATAAAGGCAATGTGAATTCTTCATTTTTGCAGCCTTAAGGAGTTGTCATGAGTGTACTTGAAGCCAAACATATTCATCTGACTTTTCCTAAACAGCAAAAGCCAGTTTTACAAGACATTAACCTAACCATTGAAGAAGGTTCTTTAACCGTGATTTTAGGTGAGTCGGGTTGTGGCAAAACAACTTTGCTTAATATCTTGGCAGGGTTTCAAAAGCCGAGTTCTGGTGATGTGCTTGTAAATCATGAAGTCGTAACTGGACCAGATGTAACTCGTGCTGTTGTATTTCAAGATCACGCCTTACTTCCTTGGTTGAATGTTGCAGATAATGTTGGCTTCGCTTTGCAGTTAAAAGGTTTAAAGCGTGCAGAGATTGAGAAACAAGTGAGTGCAATTTTAAAAATTGTGGGTTTAAGTCACGTTGAAAAAGCCAATATCTGGGAACTTTCCGGTGGTATGAAACAACGTGTTGGTATTGCCAGAGCTTTGGTCAGTCACGCGCCGTTTATTTTATTAGATGAACCTTTTGCCGCATTAGATGCTTTTACGCGTGAAAACATGCAGCAGTTAGTGCTCGATTTATGGATTCAACAAAATAAAAGCTTCTTTTTGATTACTCATGACATTGAAGAAGCATTATTACTCAGCAATCAGCTGGTACTAATGACAGCGCATCCAGGCAAAATTGTAGAAACTCTACACCTCGATTTTGCCCAACGGTACCGTCAGGGTGAGTCTATTCGCTCAATTAAATCGGATTCTCAATTTATTCAGCTCAGAGAACAGCTATTTGAAAGTTTAAGGGCACAAAAACAAAGCGGTAAGGAGGCGTTACCTACATGAACACTAAAGATAACGTCTATGAATATGACAAAGCAGAGCTTAAACCTGAGTTAAATGTGCAAACAGAAAATGCTTCATTTCTATCATCATTTTTTGAGAAGCATCGTACTTTGGTGGTCAGCATAATCAGTGTGGGAAGTGTAGTTGCACTCTGGTTCCTCATTACTGCTTTGCATGTTGTACCTGAACTGTTTTTACCGAGTCCACAGGCAGTCTGGCAAAAATTTATATCGGTCAGCCAAGAAGGCTTTATGAAAGCAACTTTGTGGCAACATTTGGCAGCCAGCATTTCTCGTGTATTTTTAGCTTTGATTGCTGCCGTGGTGATTGGTGTTCCGCTGGGTTTGTGGATGGGGCTGAACAAATGGGTTCGTGCTGTTCTAGATCCTTTGGTTGAATTATTACGTCCAATTCCACCGTTAGCTTATTTGCCATTACTTGTTATTTGGTTCGGTATTGGTGAAACCACAAAAGTACTTTTGATTTTCTTCTCGATTTTGGCGCCAGTCATTATTAGTAGTGCGCATGGTGTGTTAAGCCATCAGCTTAATCGTGAACGTGCGGCATTGTCATTAGGGGCAAGCCAGTCACAAGTCTTTTGGCATGTCATTTTACCAACGGCTTTGCCTCATATTATTACCGGTATTCGTATTGGTCTTGGGGTGGGCTGGTCAACATTAGTTGCAGCTGAGTTGGTTGCAGCGGACCGTGGTATTGGTTTTATGGTGCAATCGGCAGCACAGTTCTTAATTACCGATACGGTGATTCTGGGCATTATTGTGATTGCGATTGTCGCAGTTAGTTTTGAGCTGTTTTTACGTTGGTTACAAAAACAGTTTTCTCCTTGGTATGGTCAGCAGTTGTAGTAAAGAAGATGAATACAGTAGTAGCAAACTTAAATATAGAATTGATCAAGCCTACCATTGGCGCAATTATTCACGATATTGATTTGAATGCGTTAAATGAACAGACAACGCAACAAATCCAGCAGGCTTTGCTTGATCATCAGGTCATTTTTTTTCGAAAGCAACAATTAGCACCACAAGCACAAGCAGACTTGGCACGTAGTTTTGGCACCTTACATGTGCACCCGATTTATCCTTCAATTGAAGATGTACCTGAGGTGATGGTGCTCGACAGTTGGAAACAAGATTTGCGTGACAATGAACTTTGGCATACAGATGTGACTTTTAGTAAAACTCCACCTTTAGGTTGTGTGTTGCAAGCTATTAAAATTCCACCTGTAGGCGGTGACACGTTGTGGTCGAGCAACACAGCAGCTTTTAAAGGGCTTCCGCTTGAGTTACAGCAAAAATTGCGTGGCTTAACTGCAACGCACGATATTCGTAAGTCTTTTCCGCTTGAGCGTTTTGCCCATAACGAAAAAGAGCGTGAAAAGCTTTTGCAAACCTTTAAGCGTAACCCACCAGTGGTTCACCCAGTGGTGCGTACTCATCCGGTTACAGGTGAGCCTTTGTTGTTCGTAAGTGAGGGTTTTACCACACACATTAATGAGTTATCCGAACAAGAAAGTGAGCAATTACTTAATTTCTTGTTTGAACATGCGACCCAAGAACAATTTCATTTACGCTGGAAATGGCAAGACGGTGACGTCGCGATTTGGGATAACCGTTGCACACAACATAAAGCATTATTTGATTATGGCGATGCTCATCGCATCATGCACCGCGCAACTATTAATGGTGATGTGCCATTTTATAAAGAAGAACAACAACCAGAGTTAGCAGAGGCTTAATTCCTTTAATTATTCTTTATTTCAATTCCAACTCTGAGTTTTGAGCTGGAATTGAAATATTAACTCTTTAGCGCATTCCAAATCCTGACAATATGCCTGTGTAGTTCTTTACAGGAGGTGAGGCCCAATCACCAACTTTGCTGGTTTTTAAATTTAACTGAACTAACATTTCAGCTTGTTTAACTGCTGCTGCAACGCCGTCAATAACAATCACTTCCAATTCGTTTTGTAGTTTTAGGCATAAATCACTCATACCTGCACAGCCTAAAACAATTGCATCGCTTTTATCTTCTGCGAGTGCTTTTTTGCACTCATCTCGTATTTTTCGATAAGCATCTGAGTCAGGAAGCTCTAACTCTTCAACTGCAATGTCACAAGCTCGAACATTTTTGCAAAATGGTGTAGCACCATAGCGATGAGCCAGATGCCAGCTCATATTTACTGTGCGTTGTAAGGTTGTGACCACACTAAAACCAGTACTGACATAACTTGCAGTTCGCATAGCTGCTTCTGCGATCCCAATCACAGGAGCTGAAGTCATTTCACGGGCAGCATAAAGCGCAGGATCACCAAAACAGGCAATAATATAGGCATCTACATTTAGCTGTTCACCCTGGCGTATTTCTTCTAACACACCTACTGCACTTAGAGCTTCATCATAATAACTTTCAATTGTTGCAGGGCCCATTTGAGGACTTACAGCAATAATTTGAGTATCAGAATTTGCGACTATCTTTGCTGATGCAGCAATTTTGTCAGTCATGCTTTGGGTGGTATTAGGATTAATAATTTTAATTTTCATTGTACTTTTACCTTAGTCATTGCCGATTTAGCATGGGCAAGCGGTTGGTTAAGAAATCGGTAAATGACAAAACCGAATCCCATCCCAATAAACCATGTGAAATTAGCCAGCCCAGACAGTTGTGGTAAAAGTACGCAGAGAATAGGAATTAATGAAGCTGGAATTAAGGCATAAAAGGCAGAGTGGTTATAACCATTTTTGTACCAATACGAGCCTTGAGTATCTAAAGTATATAAATCATCTACCACAATTTTTTGTTTTTTAACGAGGTAAAAATCGGCGAGCAATACACCAAAAAGTGGACCGATAAATGCGCCTAAAATATCAATGGTGTAATGGATCACTTGAGGGTTATTAAACAGGTTCCATGGGGTAATGAAAATTGAACCTACTGCTGCAATCATTCCACCCATACGCCAGCTAATTTTGCTCGGTGAAACATTAGAAAAATCAAATGCAGGTGAAACAAAATTAGCGACAATATTAATTCCGATAGTGGCAATCATTAAGGTCAAACTACCTAAAATCACCACAAAAGTATTATCAAGTTTACCGACCATCTCGACAGGGTCTGTAATAAGTTTTCCATATACTGGAAGCGTTGCCGCAATACACACCACAGTAAGTAAAGAAAAGCCTAAGAAGTTAATTGGTAAGCCAAGAAAATTCCCCATTTTAATCGCGTTAAAGCTTTTACCATAACGAGAGAAGTCGCCAAAATTCAGCATCGGCCCTGAGAAATATGAGACAACGAGCGCAATAGCACCAATCATGACTGGTACAACTGCAAAACCGTCGTATTGAACCCCACTTAAATTTAAATCAATATTCTGCCAGCCAGCTTTCCAGATCAGCCAGACTGCCATTGCAAACATCACAACGTAGACAGCCGGACCTGCCCAGTCAATAAACTTACGAATGCTGTCCATGCCAGACCAGAAAACAATCGCTTGCAGTAGCCAAAGCAGCATGAAGCCAACCCATCCTAAATAGGAAAGCCCGAGAAAGCCGTAAGTTGAAACATCAGCATAGGCTGACCATTCTGGAAAGAACTTTAAAATGACCAATAAAAAGGCACTGGAGGCCAAATAGGTTTGAATGCCATACCATGCGACAGCAATAAGACCACGGATAACAGCAGGAATATTTGCACCAAGCACACCGAAAGTGGCACGACAAATCACAGGATAGGGCGTGCCTGTTTGTTGGCTAGACTTGGCAATGAGATTTGTAAAAAACTGAACAATTGCAATGCCGATCAGTAAAGATAGAAGTACCTGCCAGCTATTGAGCCCGAGTGCAAAAAGGCTCCCAGCCATGACATAACCGCCGACGCTATGAACATCCGACATCCAGAAGGCAAAAATATTATAAGCGCCCCAAGTTTGCTTTTTTAAAGGAGCTAAGTCTTGATTTGTTAGTTTTGCATTATAAGAAGGTTTAATTATCGCTTCGGTATTATTCATCTTGAACACTCACTTCCCTATGTTGGGCGGGCACGTTCTTCAGCAGCTTGAAATACTGACTAAAAGAATGAAATTAAAATTGTGCACAATGTGATATTTAAATTGTGCACAATTTATTGAGCAAAAGTTATGCCAAACTTGAGATGGTGTATTGATGAGTGATTTCGCTTGATACAATTTTGGAATATAAAGAGAGAGATTTATAAACTGAGACGTGCCTAATTTTTATAAAAAGCAAATAAATTTAGGTGTATAAGTGGATATTTAGAGATTTAATATTGAATTGTTCAGCTCAGCATAGATAGTGTGAAAATGAGAGAAATATTTCCAAACGCTTAAGTTAAACTTACACTATTCAAAATAGATGAAGTTCTAAAAAGAGGAGACATTAATAAAAATGGAGAAATCAATGTCATCGAATGCACCAAAAAAAGCCGTAGAAATGAGCAATGATGAAATTGATGACCATATATATAACGCAATTGTAGATGCTATTTTAAATCGACAACTCGCTCCGGGCGCACGTTTAGTTGAAGCACCTTTATGTGAAGCATTTGGTGTAACGCGAGGAGTGTTAAGACGTGTTTTCGTTAAACTTGCACATGATAAGGTTATTGAAATTCAGCCCAATCGTGGGGCACTCATCGCAAAACATAGTGCAAATGAAACAAAAGAAGTCTTTGAAGCACGCAGCATGCTTGAAATCGCCACTGTAAAAAAACTAGCACAAAAGTCTCAGCACCTAGATTTTAGTGAGCTTCGGACTTTAGTAGAACAAGAGTCGGATGAGCGTTTAGCTGGAAATTGGGCCGAGTGGATTAAGCTATCAGGGCAATTTCATTTAAAGCTGATTGAAGCTAATCAAAATTCGATCATGACCAGTTATTTGCAGACACTTATTGCGAGGACTTCGTTATTAATTGGCTTGTATGAAATTCCAAAACATAATAATTGTTCGGCAGATGAACACCGTGCAATTTTGGATGCCATTGAACAAGGTGATGAAAAACGAGCAACTCAATTGATGGAAGAGCATTTAGAAAACTACGCAACCACATTTATTGAAGAAAACAGTACAGTATCTGCCGAGCAAAATTTATTAAATTTATTTAAAAATAAGAAAATTGAAACACCTCAAACTAATTAAAAATCTGGGCCAATTCCTATGGAAAAGGCCCGGATTGGTTATTTTATGGGAATGATTTGACGTGTTAAAAAATCAATAAATAGTTTTACTTTCTTCGATAGAATCTTACGGTTTGGCCATGTGACATATAGGTGAAGCGGCTGACTGGTGTAGTCCTCCAAACATTTCTGTAACTTACCCTCTTTGTAATAAGGTTCTGCAATAAACTCTGGAAGAAAAACAATACCGTGATCTTTTAAACACATATCCAATAATAGTTCACCATTATTACACGTCATCACAGGGAAACAATTAAAAGACACTTCTTTCTGATCTTTTTGAAAAATCAATTTTTTATGTCGGCTATCTTGATAGTAAATTAGAAACTTATGTTCTTTAAGTTCTTCTAAAGAAGTAGGTAATCCATGTTGATTGAAATATTCAGGTGTTGCATATAAATAACGTTGATAGGTATTTAAAATTTTACTATTTGCCAAACTTGGCGCAGATCCATCTAAGCGTATGGTCAGATCAAATTTGTGTTGATTCACATCTAATAGCTGATCTGTCATAAACAAATCAATTTTAATACTGGGATATTTCTCAATAAAGTCTGAAATGATATGTTGAAGGAAAATGTTGCTAAAAGACATGGGCGTATTGAGCTTGAGTTCGCCTTCGGGATATTGCTGGTTATAGCTAATCTCGTAAGTTGCCCATTCAAATTCACTCAATATAACCTTGCAATGTTGGTAAAATTTTTCCCCACAACTGGTCAGATTCATTTGTCTGGTTGTTCGATTTAATAGCGTTGTTTTTAAATCATTTTCGAGGTAGCAAACACGTTTGGCTACCAAATCACGAGAAATATCGAGTGCTCTAGCTGCGCTACTAAAATTCCCATGTTCTACGACACTTACAAAAGTGGAAATACAGTCTAATCGATCCATGGATAACTAAAAATTAAAAAATATATATCCATGATTAAACTATAAAAATTAAAAAGCAATCATTGATTTGATTGTATCCATACAGGATACAGATTCGAGCTGTTTTGCTGTCTATGTTTTTACATTTTTATTTGTTTTGATAATAACCAGTAGGCAATTTTAAAAGCCTTATATAATGAATAATGGAGTTTAGACGTGAATAAATCACTTTTAGAACAACTATCACCAACCAATTGTCAGGTTATTTTTATTGATCACCAGCCGCAAATGGCTTTTGGGGTACAGTCAATAGATCGCCAAGTATTAAAGAATAATACTGTAGGGTTAGCAAAAGCAGCTAAAACATTCAATATTCCTGTCACGATTACGACAGTTGAAACTGAAAGCTTCTCTGGTCATACCTACCCAGAACTTTTAGATGTATTTCCAGATGCTCCTTTACTAGAACGTACTTCAATGAATTCATGGGATGACCAAAAAGTACGTGATTCGCTTGCAAAAAATAATCGTAAAAAAGTGATTGTTTCAGGTTTGTGGACTGAAGTGTGCAATAACACCTTTGCTTTTGGCGCCATGCTTGAAGGCGATTATGAGATTTATATGGTCGCAGATGCTTCAGGCGGTACATCGAAAGAAGCACATGACTACGCCATGCAACGCATGATTCAGGCAGGTGTTGTTCCGGTAACTTGGCAACAAGTATTACTCGAATGGCAGCGTGACTGGGCACACCGTGATACATACGATGCAGTTATGGCGATTGTACGTGAGCATTCTGGTGCTTACGGTATGGGTGTGGACTATGCCTATACGATGGTACATAAGGCACCTGAGCGTACAACATCAAAACATGAAGTACTTGCACCCGTTCCTGCAAAATAAAACAGTACTGATTTAGATAAAGGTATGTCTAGTATTCAATATTTAAGTGATATTAATACAGATATATCTTTATTTTTTTAGAACGATAATTCACAAGAATGGAGTTCAGAATGACCGAAATAAACCTCATACTTAAAAACGGTAAAATCACAACACTAGATCCTCAAAACCCCGAAGTACAAGCAATTGCGATTGCAGATGGTAAAGTCGTCCGCACGGGTACAACTGATGAGGTTATGAAACTCGCAACTCCAACAAGTAAAGTTGTAGACTTAAATGGTCGTCGCGTTATACCGGGTCTAAATGACAGTCATTTGCATATTATTCGTGGTGGCCTAAATTACAATATGGAACTGCGCTGGGAAGGTGTGCCATCCGTTGCAGATGCATTACGCTTGCTTAAAGAGCAAGCAGATAATACGCCAGCTCCACAATGGGTTCGTGTCGTAGGCGGTTGGACTGAATTCCAGTTTGCCGAAAAGCGTTTACCGACTTTAGAAGAAATTAATAAAGCTGCGCCAGATACTCCAGTATTCGTTTTACATCTATATGCCAGTGCCATGCTCAACCGAGCTGCCCTTGATGTATTAGGTTTTAATAAAGACACACCGGACCCGCCGGGTGGCAAGATTGCAAGAGATGAAAAAGGTGAGCCAACAGGACTGTTGCTCGCAACGCCATCCGCTATGATTTTATATTCGACCTTAGGTAAAGCACCGAAATTGCCAGTTGAAGACCAAATCAACTCAACTCGTCATTTCATGCGTGAATTAAACCGATTAGGTATTACTTCAGCAATTGATGCAGGTGGTGGCGGTCAAAACTATCCTGAAGATTATGATGTGATTAAGCAATTGCACAATCAAAATCAAATGACAGTGCGAATTGCTTACAACTTATTTGCTCAAAAGGCAGGTCAAGAGCTTGATGATTATCGCCGTTGGACAGAAATGACATTTCCGGGTGATGGTGATGAATTATTTAGAATGAATGGAGCAGGTGAGAACCTGACGTGGTCAGCGGGTGACTTTGAAGATTTCTATGAGCCACGTCCAGATTTACCAGAAAAAATGGAAGGCGAACTCGAAGCCATTGTAGAACACTTGGCTGAAAAGAAATGGCCATTCCGTATTCATGCAACCTATGATGAAAGTATTAGTCGGTTACTCAATGTATTTGAGCGCGTCAATTCAAAACAGCCATTTGCGACACGATTTATTATTGACCATGCCGAAACTGTATCTGAGCGTAATATCGAACGTATTGGTGCGTTGGGTGGTGGTATCGCGATTCAGCATCGTATGGCATATCAAGGTGAGATTTTCGTAAAACGCTATGGTGCCGAAGCTGCCCAAGCAACGCCACCAGTCAAGAAAATGTTAGAACTCGGTGTACCTGTGGGTGCGGGAACAGATGCGACTCGTGTTGCATCTTATAACCCTTGGGTGTGTTTGTATTGGCTGACTACAGGTAAAACAGTAGGTGGGTTACCTTTGTATGATGAAAAAAATCTATTAGATCGTCAAACCGCCCTCAAACTCTGGACGAAAGGTTCGGCTTGGTTCTCAGGTGAAAAAGATATCAAAGGTTCACTCACAGCAGGGGAACTTGCCGACTTAGTTGTGTTGTCAGATGACTACTTTAAAGTTGAAGCAGAAGATATCCAGTGGATTGAGTCTGTACTCACTGTTTTAGGTGGAAAAGTGGTGTACGCAGGGGCAGAGTTTAAGCAAGACGATCCGCCGTTACCGCCAGCATCTCCAACATGGTCGCCAGTAAAATGCTTCGGTGGTCAGTGGCGTTTATCCGAGAATCGTAATGCGCCTTCCAATCAATCATTACAGTCACAAAGTGTATTGTGTGAATGTGCTAGCAGCTGTGGAATGCATGGACACAGCCACGCTTGGATGCTTGATGTTCCTGTAAATGATAAGGACAAAAAATCTTTCTGGGGCGCACTCGGGTGCTCGTGTTTTGCATTTTAAATAAAACAGTATGGGAACCTGCCTCATTAAATAGTTTGTTTCCTTAAGGTATGTACGATGAAAATGTACTTGTTATCTTTGGCTGTAGGGTTGCTTGTTGGTGTCTTATATTATGTTTTAAATGTTAAGTCACCAGCTCCACCTCTTGTTGCATTAGTCGGTTTATTAGGCATGGTAATAGGAGAGCAACTGCTTCCTTTTATTAAATCCTATTTTTAATCCGTTTCATTCAGAAAAAGCTAAATGGTGCCATGCCATTTAGCTTTTTATATTAATAAATATCTTCAATTACTTTATACGGCGGCCTTGTTCATCAATGATTACTTCGCCATCTTCTTTTGCAAAATAGCTTAAGTTTTGTGAATCTAAAATGTCCAGTACCATCTCAGAAGGGCGGCAAAGTCGCGTGCCTTTTGGTGTAACAACAAATGGGCGATTAATTAAAATTGGATATTGCAACATAAAATCAATTAACTGTTCGTCGGTCCAATGGTTTTGTTCTAACTCTAAATCTTTATAGGGTTCAACATTTTTACGAATTG
The DNA here is from genome assembly GCF_044778325.1 of Acinetobacter sp. BD54. NCBI lineage: Bacteria > Pseudomonadati > Pseudomonadota > Gammaproteobacteria > Moraxellales > Moraxellaceae > Acinetobacter > Acinetobacter sp. BD54. The sequence continues at coordinate 359,982 of NZ_JANJEP010000002.1, forward strand.
CTTCACGTACAGTTAGGTTTGAGTCCTTAATGAGTTGGATTAGCTCATCTTTACTTGGTGGTGTTTGCAAATATTCAATAACAATAGGCTCAAACCCAGCATGACGAATAAGCGCCAATGTATTGCGTGAGGTTCCGCAAGCAGGGTTATGGTAAATCTTCACTAGCTCAGTCATGACAAATTTATCGATGAATTAAGATATTGCATTTATATATGGATATCCGTATATTTGCAATAACGAATATATTCTGTTAAAGATATGATCAATCAAGTCGATTTCTTTAAATGTCTATCTGACCAAACTCGGTTAAATATTCTTAAATTAGTTCTAAATAAACAAAATATTTGTGTCTGTGAGCTAACCGAACAGCTTGAGTTGAGCCAACCCAAAATTTCTAGACACTTAGCTTTGTTACGAACTCATGGCGTATTACTGGATGAAAGAAAAGGACAGTGGGTTTATTACAGCTTAAATCCTGATTTACCTGTTTGGGCTTTAGATATTTTAAAGGTGATAGAAAATGACGAGAGTGGGACAAAAGTAAAACAACAAGATCAGTCTTTCATCACGACAACGTGTTGTGATTAATCTTCCTAGATTTCCGTCTTTAAAATTTAGATTTTCTTAGCATAAGTGCATAAGTCATTTGTGTGTATTGAGCAAAATTAATCAATTCTTTCTTCGAGTAGAACATGACTAAACAAGGGCTTTCCTTTTTAGATCGAAACCTGACGCTATGGATTTTTATAGCAATGGCTTTAGGTTTAGCGATTGGAGTTTTCTTTCCTCAGGCATCTGTATCTTTAAATGAATTAAGTGTAGATAACGTTAATATTCCAATCGCAATCGGTTTGGTTTTAATGATGTATCCGCCATTGGCAAAAGTGGACTATGCGGCTTTACCAGAAGTATTTAAGGATAAGAAAACCTTAACTTTATCGCTGGTACAAAACTGGATTATTGCTCCAGTTTTAATGTTTATCCTTGCGATTGTTTTTTTGCATAACTATCCGGAGTATATGACGGGCCTTATTTTGATAGGCTTGGCACGTTGTATTGCAATGGTATTGGTCTGGAATGGCTTAGCTTGTGGTGATAACCAATATGTTGCAGCTTTAGTCGCCTTTAACAGTATTTTTCAGATTTTATTTTTTAGTACCTATGCATGGTTGTTCTTAACTTTCTTGCCGCCATATTTTGGTGTGGCAGGACAAGTGATTGATGTCAATTTCTGGACCATCACACATGCTGTTTTGGTGTACTTAGGTATTCCATTCTTAATGGGTTTCTTGACACGTTTGATTTTAGTCAAGTCGAAAGGGTTGGAATGGTATCAAACTAAATTTTTACCAAAGATCAGCCCGATTAGTTTAATTGCTTTACTTTTTACCATCGTGGCGATGTTTAGTTTAAAAGGTGGCGATGTGGTGAGCTTACCTTTAGATGTATTACGTATTGCGATTCCACTCACAATTTACTTTGTCGTAATGTTCTTTATTAGCTTCTTTATGAGTAAACGGATGGGGAATAATTACCCACGTACAGCGGCAATTTCATTTACCGCGGCAGGTAATAACTTTGAGTTGGCTTTAGCTGTTGCTATTGCAACTTTTGGTTTGGCATCACCAGTTGCTTTTACTACAGTGATCGGGCCATTGGTTGAAGTACCAGTGTTAATCTTACTGGTTTCGGTTTCGCTTTGGTTAAAGAAAAAGTATTACTCTTAAAATCGTAAAATTTATTTGAACTATTTTTTGCTAAAAATGACTTTAAAAAGTGCCTTTATATAGGCATTTTTTATTGCCTAGCTTTTACACTTAGGTCATTGTAGGTAATAGTTTTTGCATGAGTTCAATGAAGTTTGACACTTTAGCTGAGTTTTCATTTTCTCGTGTAATTAAGTAAATAGGCGCATTTAGTTTTATCGAATCATCAAACTCGCGATAGACGATTTCATGATCCCAAAAGTTATGCATTGAAGCGGGCACAATACTAATTCCAATACCAGCAGCCACTAAATTGAGGGTCGCAGTAGGGCGCGGCGCTTCTTGAATAATACGCGGACTAAAACCTGCCTGATAGCAGCTATATAAAATATTGTCATATAAGCCTTGCCCTGAAGAGCGACGGTATAAAACAAAATTTTCTTCTGACAAGTTACTTAAACTAATTTTTTTCTTCTGTGTAAGCGGATGGCCGATAGGTAAGGCCACCACCATTGGCTCGTCTAATATATGAAGATGCTTCAAACCAATATCTCGGCTAATCGGCGCTCTTAAAAAGGCAATATCAAGTTTTTCTGAAATTAACCAGTCCAGTTGCTTTTGACTGCCTGCTTCTTCAAGTTTGGTTTGCACAGCAGGGTACATTTCCCGATATGAACGTAATACGAGTGAAATGAGCGGATGCAAACCTGCGGAACTTGTAAAGCCAATATTGAGTTGTCCAGTTTTACCTTGGCTAACATCTTGGACCAATTGAGGAATATGGCGGGCATGTTCTAATAAAAGTTGTGCTTCTTTAAATAATGCTAAACCTGCTTCTGTCGGTTCAATCCCGCGCGGTTGACGAATAAGTAACTGTGTACCGAGTTCTTGTTCAAGTTTTTTAAGTAAACGCGTTAAAGGTGGCTGTTGAATAAACAAACGGTTTGCTGCATGAGTAATATTTCTTTCTTCAACCACCACTACAAAGGCATGAAGCTTATATAAATCGAGCATAGGAATACCTTTAGGGTATGGTTAATGAAAATAAAAGCATTTGTAGATATATCATAAAAGTATCATTCTATCTTGGTCGGAGAAAGTGAAAAGTAACGAAAATGAACCATGTTGAGATTGCCGTGCAGAAGGATACTGTTCCTACTTGCACAGAGTTATTTTTAGGTTTTTTAACATTAGGTTTAATTGGATTTGGTGGTGTGCTGCCTTTAGCCCGTAAAGTTATTGTAGAGCAAAGGCATTGGTTAAGCCCTGAAAAATTCACTGAGTTACTTGGTCTGTGCCAATTTTTACCGGGCGGCAATATTATTAATTTATCGGTTGCGATTGGCATGGAGTTTCGCGGTGTCCGTGGAGCAGTGAGCTCACTGATTGGTTTAATCTTCGCACCTACCGTAATTGTTGTACTTTTACATTATGTCTATGAGCAGTTCCAAGACAACTTAATGGTTAAACACCTTTTTGAAGGTTTAGGAGCAGCAGCAGCAGGGCTTCTGGTTGCCACAGGTCTGAAAATGCTTAAGCCTTTATTACGTAATCCATTAGCAATCTGTGTTGTGGTAGCGGCAATTGTCAGCATTGCCTTTCTAAAAATTCCTTTACTTTTGACTATGCTGATTTTACTTGCGTTTTATTCAGCCATCATTTGGAGACGTGTGTAATGGGTGCCGTACTACTTACTTTAGCAATCATTTTTACTCAGTTGTCTCTTATCGCATTTGGTGGTGGAAATACGATTTTGCCCGAAATGCAACGCCAAGTAGTCGATATTCATCATTGGATGACGGCGCAAGAATTTAGTGCGTTGTTTGCCATGGCACAAGCTGCACCTGGTCCAAATATGATGATTGTACCTTTGGTAGGGTGGCATGTAGCAGGGTTGTCTGGTCTATTGGTGACGTCTACTGCTAAATTTTTACCGTCATCTCTTATTACTGTATTTGTGATGAGAGGCTGGTCAAAATTCAAAGATAAGAAATGGCGCCGTGTTTTACAGCTTGCTTTACAACCTGTCACTGTGGGAACGGTACTTGCCAGTGCTTGGATTATCTCTGAGGCAGCGGCAATAAATACTTTACTTGTCATTATGGTGGTGATTGCAACTTTATTATCTTTAATTAAAAAGGTTCATCCTTTGCATGTTTTGATTGCTGGGGCTGTATTTGGTGTGGTCTTACTCTAGTTTAACCAGTTTGCCGACCTGCGCTGGGATGAGTTCAGGTTGGCTTTTTTTATTGGAAAAATAATAAAATCTAAAAAACCGATCAAATATATAAAAACATACTGTTTTACCTATTCATTGTTTTAACGTACTATGCATCTATTGAAAGAATTTGGATGCATTGGAGTAAAAACAGATGTTAGATCAAAACATTAAAACTCAATTAAAAGCTTACCTAGAACGTTTAGAAAGTCCAATCGAATTAGTTGCTGCTTTAGATGAATCAGACAAAGCTGCTCAAATTAAAGAATTAGTAACTGAAATCGCTGAGCTTTCTGACAAGGTAACAGCCCGTTTTGACGGTAACAATACACGTCGTCCAAGCTTTGGTGTGGCTAAAGCAGGTGAACAACCTCGTGTGTTCTTCGCAGGCTTACCAATGGGTCATGAGTTTACGTCTTTGATCTTGGCTCTGTTACAAGTGTCTGGCTATGCACCTAAAGTATCGGATGAAGTTTTAAATCAGATTAAAGGCTTAAACCTCAAAGCTAACTTTGATGTGTTTGTATCGCTAAGCTGTCATAACTGTCCGGACGTGGTACAGGCACTTAACCTGATTGCCATTTATAACCCGAACACCACAGCAACCATGATTGATGGTGCATTCTTCCAGAACGAAGTGGAACAACGCAAAATCATGGCTGTGCCGATGGTATTCCAAGACAATGAACACATTGGTCAAGGTCGTATGACGCTTGAAGAGATTGTAGCAAAACTTGATACCAATTCAGCTGAAAAAGACGCAGCAGCACTCAATGCCAAAGATGCGTTTGATGTATTGGTGATTGGTGGTGGACCTGCGGGTGCAACAGCTGCAATCTATGCTGCACGTAAAGGGATTAACACAGGTATCGTAGCTGAACGCTTTGGTGGTCAGGTCATGGATACCATGGACATTGAAAACTTCACTTCTGTGCAAAAGACCCAAGGTCCTAAGTTTGCTGCTGAGATGGAAGCACATGTTCGTGAATACGATGTGGATATCATGAACCTGCAACGTGTCAGCAAAATCACTGGTGCAGACCAAACAGCAAACGGTTTGGTTGAAGTTGAACTTGAAAACGGTGCAAAACTTGAATCGAAAACTGTGATCCTTTCAACAGGTGCACGTTGGAGAGAGATGAATGTACCGGGTGAAGCTGAATACCGTACCCGTGGTGTAGCGTACTGTCCACACTGTGATGGCCCATTGTTCAAAGGCAAACGTGTTGCCGTGATTGGTGGCGGTAACTCAGGTGTAGAAGCGGCGATTGACCTTGCAGGTATTGTTGAGCATGTAACTCTGGTTGAGTTTGACACTAAACTTCGTGCTGACCAAGTCTTGCAAAACAAGTTAAACAGCTTGCCAAACACCACTGTGATTATGAATGCATTAAGCACAGAAGTATTGGGTGACGGTTCACAAGTGACTGGTCTTAAATATAAAGACCGTGCGACTGATGAAGAGCATGTGGTAGAGCTTGCAGGGATCTTTGTACAGATTGGTTTACTTCCAAACACTGACTTCTTAAAAGACAGTGAGGTTGAGTTAACCAACCGTGGTGAGATCATTGTCAATGACCGCAACGAAACCAATGTAAAAGGTGTATTTGCTGCAGGTGACTGTACGACTGTACCGTACAAGCAGATCATTATTGCTACAGGTGAAGGCGCTAAAGCATCACTCTCTGCGTTTGATTACATCATTCGTTCTGGGCAGTAAAATCTAACCTAAAACAAAAGAGCCAAAGGATATCCTTTGGCTCTTTTTATTTTTTATGGTTTATACAAACCATGTTCAACTAAATGCTCTCGTAAAATACGACGTAGTTCTAATACGGCTTGTGGTGTTAACTGAATAGAGTGTCCACCCGGTAGAACTTTCTCAGATTTAGCACCTTCTAAGTGAGCACTTTTATAGGGAACAATACCATCGGTAATTATATTTGGATCATCACTTTTGGTAATGTTGCCCATAATTGAGTGGAAGATTAACCCTTGATGTGGATTAATATTCTCAGTGAGTTCCATAAATTTAGATTGATGGCTTAAGTCGCTTGGTCCATTTTGAATCAGGCCATTATCAATATTATTCAAGAAATCTTTAATATCTAAATTTTCTGTGGTGAGCGAAGTTGCAACAGCTGATAAAAAAGCACCCGGTAAGCGGATAATTTTACGCGCAGCTAATGTGAACCAACGATCGGCATAATCTGTACCTCGGTGTGGCGATGCCAAGAAAATTGCACGATCAAAGTTACTAATTGAATGCATTTGCAGCCGTTCAGTCACCATAGGATGTTTCTTAAAACGGTTTTGCTGACGGATCGTCATCATCTCCAAGGCAGGTTTAGTAATATCAGCATCACTTACAAGTAAACGGCTAATAATTCCTCCCATACTATGACCAACAAGCACCGCATCATGCGCGGCAGGATCACTTGGGTTTAACGAACCGAACGCTTGTTTCAAGAGTGCATAAATCTGGAACCGGCTTTCCAGAATTGGCATATTGGTCGAGTAGAAAACTTGCCAAACTTGATAGTTATCTCTTAAAACAGTATCGCCCATGACATCGTTAGTGAGTGCAATCCATGCCTCAGGACTACTTGCCAAACCATGGACCAACACAATAATTTTTTTGTTTGGATTATAAGGTTCAAGCATATATAAATGCGGCATGGTTAAGTGCTGATCACGATCAATCAAGCTTAAATAAGCCGCTACACCTAGGTTGTTTTCAGCTAACCACAGACCATAAGGAGCTGAGAAGTTTGCAGCTAAAGGATATTGCTTACCAGCGACATTAATATTATCAGTTCGATAAGGATCATAGACCCGAATCACAAATTCTGGGTCATTAATAATTTCTTGAATGGTTTTAGCATGTTTAGGCTCTGCAACAATAGTTGCCGCTAAATAACGTGCATGGTGAATATTTGGATTTACACCATTTTTATAGCTGTAATTAAGTGGATCTAAAATGTATTCATTAATGTCCTCTTTGCCTGAACTTGGGAAGACAGCTACAAATTCGGAACCGAAACCATCACGACGGTTGATTGTTCTTAAACCTGAGAAATTTAAGTTATAACTTGAAATTAATTTTTCTAATTTTTGGCCAGATAATTGTCTATGAAACTCAAAATCAATTGAATATATACTCTTACCAATATGGATTTGTGGTTCTACCACATTTTTTTGTGGATACCTTAAATCATACACACTGACCATTTTGGCAATCGCTTGATTATAAAAGTCGCGTATTTGAACTTGTCTATTATCAAAAATACGATCAGTTGGCTGACGTTTTGTAGAAAACAGATAAGCATAGCTATAACGGATACTCTTATCGAGTAGACTTAACTGTTGATCTAAGCATTCATCATATTTATTTTGAATAACTTTTTGTTCTTCAGTTGGCTTATGTTTAGTGAAACGACTAATTTTACATTCAGAAGAATCTGACAAAGCCATTGCTTTTGCGAGATACATTTCACTCGCAGCCGATAACAGCTGTTCATCTAAAATTTGGGGCAGATTTTTAAGTTGATTAACACAAGTGTCAGGGGAGTCTGTACAGGCCTTAGCTTCTTGCCCTGACATAGACAAAACGTTAAGACTTGCTTCACTTAGTTTATCTTGGGTAAGAATACTATTACGCTCATTTGCAATAGTAACGTTGAGAGCTTGTTGCTTAACATTGACGACCTGACATCCACTCAGGATTGAACCGAGGAGTATGACCGTGAAGAGCGCTGAGTTTCTTTTTCTAACAAACATTATGGTCAAATATGTGGATCAGTAATATGCTGATCATACAAATTTTAAAGTATTTTTCAATTGATCAAACATAAAAAAAGGGCTGTCAAATCAGCCCTTTTATAAGGTTTAAGCGCTTAGTTTTTTGTAGCTGCGCTTGGGGTAGCAGAAGACATAGCAGGGTTTGTTAAAACTTGCCATACATTCCAGCGTCCTTGTTTTTCAATTTCTTGAATTAAACGGTCTGCTACTTCTGCTTCATCAGGGTATTTAACCTTGTAATTTTTTAGAGTCTGAATCGCATTTTTCTTTTGTTCCATTGCAATATAGTTATTTGCAGCGGCTAAATATGCTTCCTGAACATTACCTTTAATAGCTTTATCTAAATACGGAATAGCCTCACGTTGACCACCACCTTCAGACAAACCAAAACCAAACCAGAAATTCGCTTCAGCATCATCTGGATTAATTTTTAAAAGTCTTTGTGCATATTCTAAAGACTTAGTGGTATGAGCAGTACCTAAATCAAGGTTACGGGCAAGTACACTTGCTTTAAAAGCACGAATAAGAATATCAAATGAAGCATCTGGATTAGCAGCTAAAGTATCTAAGCGCTGAGTAACTTCCTTAAGTTTGCTTTCAAAGCCTTTACGTTCTTGACGGTCAGTAAAACGAGGCGGATAGTGGCGCGCTTTACCTTCAACAAGTTGTAAGAAGTCATCAATTTCAGTTACATCAATTTCATTATCGCCCGCTAAAACTGCGTATTTCATTGAACGTTGTGAGTTGTTGACTGTAGGTACGATCAATTTATTCGTATCTAATGTAAGTGTTTTGGTTGGATCGTCCTGACGAGTTACAACCATTTTGGTTACAGGCTGTGCAGCAGCTTCTTTTAAAGCAACTTCAAATGCAGGCGGAGCATCATAATTAAATGGGTTTAATGCATAAAATGGAGGTGTAAGCTCTGGTTCCTTAAAAACAAACGGCTCAATTTTTTGTTCTTTTACAGGTGCCATGGTACACGCTGTTAAACTTGAGGTCGCAAGAAGGATATATGCCAAAGGCTTAAAATTCATAGGATCTTCCGTTCATTTTATAAAGTTAAATAAGGTACAACAAGTCTAGGAAAACCTAAACCGACATGCAAGGGTAAGCGTGTTACATTATGAATCAAGAATATTACGTTTTTGATGTCTTATTCTGCGCACCGCATTCACGACGAACTTCTTCAAGAATTTTTAGCTCTTCATCACTAAAAGGCTGTTCATCTTGACTTTCTTTTTTGAAAGTTGGGTCAAGTTCGGACAAACGCTGGCACAAATTATTCATACGCGTTTCATTGTGCTGAATACGGTCAAGTAAAACTCGCATTCCTTCTAAAATTGGGTCAGATTGATCAGCAGTAGTCGCATACGGAGCAAAACCAATACTTTGTGCATAATCACGGCGACGTTCTTCATCTTTATCTTTAGTTTTGTCGGCATCTTTATAGATATAACGTGCAGGGTTACCAACAGCTGTTACACCAGCAGGAACTGCTTTTGTGACTACAGCATTTGAACCAACTTTGGCGCCTTTACCTACCGTAAATGGACCTAAGATTTTCGCACCAGCACCAACAACCACGCCATCTTCTAAAGTTGGGTGACGCTTACCTTTATTCCAAGTCGTACCACCTAAGGTAACACCGTGGTATAGCGTTACATCATCGCCAATTTCAGCAGTTTCACCAATTACAACGCCCATGCCATGATCGATAAAGAAGCGTTTGCCGATTTTAGCACCAGGGTGAATTTCAATACCCGTTGCAAAACGACTAAATGACGAAACAAAACGGGCGGTACCTTTGCAATCTTTTTTCCACAATTCATGTGCAAGTCTATGCAAAAGTAAAGCGTGTATACCTGGGTAAGTGGTAAGTACTTCGAGTGTATTTCGTGCAGCAGGATCTCGCGCGAATACAGCCTGTATATCTTCTTTAAGCTGTTTAAGCATTGGATTGATCCTCCTTGTCCGATGATGCTTTTTTCCATTTGCCGCTTGTGAGGGCTTGGACTCGACTAAAAATACCGCGAAGTAAATGATATTCCATACGATCTAATTGTATACGACCAAATAAACGACGCAAGCGTAAAGGTAGTAAACGTGGATTTTCTGGATCTAAAAATTCAATTTCGGTGAGCATTTTTTCCAAATGAGGATAGAACTCTTCCATTTGCTGCTGAGTCACTAACGGCTCATCCCATTGCATGCTTTGACCTTGAGCAAGCGGCATTTGCCCAGCATCAGAAGCAACTTCTTTTTGCTCTAATACCGACATACGAAGTTCATAACAAACCACTTGAATCGCTTGAGCAACGTTAAGTACACCATAGTCCGAGTTTACAGGAATAGTAAGGTGATAGTTTGCCAAAGCCAATTCTTCATTGGTTAAACCGCGATCTTCACGTCCAAAAACGATCGCAATTTGTTGTCCTTGTGCAGCCGCCTTGATTGCTTCTTTGGAAGCAGGGCGAACATCTAACAAAGGCCATGGAATAGTACGGCTTCTTGCACTTGTTCCGAAAACTAAATGGCAATCTTTAATTGCTTCTTCGAGTGTTTCAACAATTTCAACCTGTTCTAATAAATCTTGTGCACCAGCAGCAAGCGCCTGAATATCTGGATGTGGATACGTTTTTGGTGAAACCAGAACCAACTTACTCAAGCCCATCGTTTTCATTGCGCGTAAAGCACTGCCAATATTAGCTGGTAAAGTGGTATTGACCATGACAATACGCACTTGTGCTAATTGTTTTGACACGGCGGTGTCGTCAAACAAACTCATAAGATTTCCAGAAATTACGAATATTGAGAAACTTCGCTTTGGTATGAATCCAATGCATCATCAATACTCATGTCCACAGGAGGTGAGGCAACAGGTTGTGGACGAACAGGTTCTGCTGCTTTAGCTGCCTTAGATTTTACCTGATATTCAATATGAATATTATCCTTACCAAAGTAATCTCTTAGTTTGGCAAGAAGTTCATCTAAAGGAGCGACTTTCCATTGTGGGCCAAGCTGAAGCTCAGCCTGAGCATATGGTTGGTCAATCTGTAACTGTATTGCAATATGCTGATGCATATCGACATTACAATAAGGCAATAATATATTTTGTAGATCTTTTGCCAAACTTGGTTGCAATAGATCATGGGTTAATTTGATTTGAATACTATTGGCACGTTTTTGTCTGATTTCATTTAAGCTAAACGCTTTGTTCAAGCGTCCCATTGGACGATCAAAACCTTCACGCTCATAGATCTCGCCTTCAAAGACGACTACGCGCTCAACTTGAATAATATCTTTAAAGCGTTGGAAACGTTCGTGGTTACAGCTGACTTCAATACGTGCTGTTCCGTCGTCAAGCACAATAACAACACGGTTTGGGAAATTCGCTACATCAAGGACAAGTCCTGCATAAACAGTCGTTACACCGCGACGAGTTGCAGTAATTTCATTAAGTTTTGCAGGAATAAACGCTTTGAGTTCTTGACGATAAACATCAATTGGGTGACCTGTTAAATATAGTCCAAGCGTATCTTTTTCGCCTTTGAGACGAACTTCATCACTCCATGGCTTAACAGGTTTAGCTGGTTTACGTTGAACTTCTTCAACTTCACCAAATAAGTCCATAATACCGCTTTCACGGTTACTACGTGCCTGTTCGGCAGCTTGGACAGCTTCTGGCAATTGAGCCATTAGACTTGAACGTTCAATACCTAAACAATCAAGCGCACCAGCACGGATAAGTGCTTCTAAGGTTCGTTTATTGATTTTTTTCAAATCAATACGATGGCAGAAATCGAATAGGTCAGTATAAGGTCCTTGTTGGCGACGTGAGTCAATAACAGACTGCATTGCCTGTTCACCAACACCTTTAATTGCCCCTAAACCATAAACAATGGTTTTATCATCGCTCGCATGGAAATGATAAGTCGACATATTGACTGATGGCGGTAAGACCTCGAGACCGTTATTTCGGCAGTCATCAATCAAAAATACGACACTGTCAGTGTTCTGCATTTCCGATGACATTACTGCTGCCATAAATTCGGCAGGATAGTGGGCTTTTAACCATGCTGTATGGTATGCAACAAGTGCATAGGCTGCGGCGTGCGATTTGTTAAAACCATAGCCTGCGAACTTTTCCATATAGTCGAAGATATGGTTAGCTGTGCTTTCATCAATACCTTTTTGTCCAGCACCCTCAAGGAAGATTTGGCGCTGTTTCACCATTTCTTCAGGTTTCTTTTTACCCATCGCACGGCGGAGCAAGTCAGCACCACCGAGTGTGTAACCTGCACAAATCTGTGCAGTTTGCATTACCTGTTCTTGGTAAACCATAATCCCGTAGGTTGGTTCTAATACACCTTCTAGCAATGGATGAAGATACTCAAATTCTCCACCATGCATACGGTGAATAAAGTCTGGGATCAGATCCATCGGACCCGGACGATATAAAGATACGAACGCAATAATTTCTTCGAATTTACTTGGACGTGCTTCTTTCAGCATTCGTTTCATACCGACGGATTCAAACTGGAATACCGCGGTTGTATTTGCATCAGCAAAGACAGAATAAGCTTTAGGGTCGTCAAGAGGGACGTGTGAAATGTTTAAAGGGTCATTGCTATCGCGGTTTTTATTAATATTTTGGATAGCATCCTCAATAACGGTTAAGTTACGTAAGCCCAAGAAGTCGAATTTTACGAGACCTGCAGCTTCTACATCATCTTTATCATACTGTGCTACGCGGTTAGTACCGTCTGCGTCACAAAGCACAGCAGAGAAGTCGGTAATTTTACCGGGTGCAATAACAACACCACCGGCATGTTTACCTGTATTTCTGGTAATACCTTCTAACTTTAATGCCATTTCCCAAATTTCGCTGGCATCATCATTGTCTGGGTTGGAAGGGTTGGTAACAATATCTTTAAGCTGAGGTTCCATTTCAATCGCAGTTGCCAAATCCACACCAAGTGGCTTAGTTGGAACCATTTTTGAAATACGGTCAGCTAGACCATAAGACTTCCCTAAAACGCGGGCAACGTCACGAATCGCACCTTTCGCAGCCATCGTACCGAACGTTGCAATCTGAGACACCGCTTCACGGCCATAAGTACGTGATACATAATCGATCACACGGTCACGACCTGCGATACAGAAATCGACGTCAAAGTCGGGCATCGATACACGTTCCGGGTTTAAGAAACGTTCGAAGAGGAGGTCATAACGAAGTGGATCAAGATCTGTAATTTTTAAGCTATAAGCTACTAATGAACCTGCACCTGAACCACGGCCCGGTCCAACAGGGACACCATTGTTTTTCGCCCATTGAATGAAGTCCATGACAATCAGGAAGTAACCAGGGAATCCCATTTTCAGGATGATTCCGACTTCATAATCTATTCGTTCATCATATGGTTTACGAATTTCAGGCCAGTCTTCACCACGCTTTTCGACAGGGTAAAGGTAATTTAAGCGCTCTTCCAAACCTTCTTTTGATAAGTGCTCAAAATAGGTATCGATGGTAAAACCATCAGGAATTGGGTACTCAGGTAAAAAGTAAGTGCCGAGTTTTAAAGTGACATTACAGCGTTTAGCGATTTGATAGGTGTTTTCAATAGCACTAGGAATATCTGAGAACAGCTCAATCATTTCATCAGAAGTTTTGAAATATTGCTCTGGGCTATATAAGCGCGGACGTCGATCATCTGCTAAAACATAACCATCTGCAATACATACACGAGCTTCGTGCGCTTCGAAATCTTCTTTTTCAATAAAGTGCACATCGTTGTGTGCAACAACACCAATATTATATTTGGCTGCAAGTTTGGCTGCTTCTTGAATAAAGTCTTCTTCGCCAGGACGATCAGTACGTGTTAAGGCTAGATAAACACGATTACCAAACTTTTCGATCCACTCTTCAAGTAAAGGTTCTGCTTTTTGCGGGTTAGATGAGCAAAGCATTTGCCCAACATCACTATGTTGGCCAAGTAAAACAATAATATCTTGATGCTGCTCTAGAACCCATTCTTTTTGTACACAAGGGATACTGAGTTGTTGACCTTCAATAAAGCCACGTGAAACAATTTCAGTCAGCCCTTTCCATCCAATATCGCTCATTGCAAGCAAAGTTGCACGATGTTGGGCATCATTAAGACGGATTGTACTACCCAAAATAGGCTTAATGCCTTTCTTAAGGCAAGAGTTATAAAATTTTACAGCAGCATGAAGGTTAGATAAGTCGGTAAGTGCCAGCGCAGGCATTTCATCCTTTACCGCAGTCTTGACCAAGTCGGGTATGCGCACAATCGACTCTGTAATCGAAAATTCTGTGTAAATACCGAGATGAACAAACTGCATAAACCAATCCTTAATGCGACCGCAGCATAGTTTAACACGCAAAGTTCAAACGAAATGCTTAATATTTTGGCAACTGTTATGGATTTTAGTATTTAAACAGAAGGTTGAGAACACGAAAGTGAAGGATTGATCAAAGTTGTTCTTTTATTTTTAAAGAGAAAATTAAAGCGGATAAAAAGAACCAGCCCAAATTGATTTGGGCTGGTTAGAAATTTTAGTACTGCCAGAACATGCGTTGAATTTCTTTCGCATCGTTGGTTTTGGTAAGTGCCAACGCCGCAAGAAGACGCGCTTTTTGAGGATTCAAATCATGAGCTGCTACCCAACCATATTTAGAGTCAGGTTGTTCTGCATCACGTAACACAAAACCTTGTGGAACGCGCGATGAGCGGATAATTTGAATACCGTTTTTGTCATGAAGATTTTGTAATGTTGGAACGATATATTTCGCTACAGAACCATTACCTGTACCTGCATGAATAATCGCTTTAGCGCCAGCTTTTGCATATGCTTCATAAGCATCAGGAAGCATAGAATCAGAACCATAAACGATTTGCACTGTCGGAAGAGCATCACCTTTAATATTTTCAATATTAAATTCTGAAGCATTGGTATGACGTTTAACAGATTGTCTAAACCAATATGGTTTACCTTCAACAAGTGTACCCAAAGCACCCCATTGGCTTACAAAAGCATTTGTATGAATGTTAATGCCTTTAGTTACATCACGAGCAGCAAAAATAGAGTCGTTCATGAGAACCATAACGCCTTTATTTTTTGCATCATCAGAAGCGGCCAATGCAACAGCACTATAAAGGTTAAGTGGACCATCTGCTGAAAGAGCAGTTGATGGGCGCATTGAGCCAACAAGTACGATTGGTTTATCAGTATGAACAACAAGATTTAAGAAAAATGCTGTTTCTTCTAAAGTATCTGTACCGTGTGTAATCACAACGCCATTTACAGTTGGCTTTTTAACAAGTTCATTTACTTGACGAGCAATTTGTAATAATTCCTTGTCAGTAATACTTTCAGAAGCTACTTGTAATGCTTGGATACCAGAAACATTCGCCAAATCTTGAATTTGAGGAACTGCATTGATTAAAGCATCAACTGGAACTTTTGCCGCCGTATAAGTTGCACTATTTGCTGAGCTTGCGCCAGCACCAGCAATGGTACCGCCAGTAGCGACAACAACAACATTGTTTTTTGCGTAAAGTGGGAGAGAGCAGGCTAATAAGCCCATCGCTAAACCGAAAGATTTAACAGTTTTAGTCAACATCGAAAATATCCTTATGAAGTGACGAAGTATAAAGTTTGCCGAATACGCCTGCTTTTCCTAAGCAAAATACATACCATGTAAAACATATCCGTAACTTGTTTGAATAAAAGCATCCTTGAATATCATTTTGTTTCGACAACAATCATTTAAACATTGCTTTTATTCAGCGCTAATAAATATCATGAAAAAAATAAAAAATCTATTAAGTTTTTCTAATTTATCTGAATTTATTTAATTTTTAATATAATTCGCGCAAATGATTTTTTAATCTTTATAAAATTAAAAAATAATAGGTTGGGTTGGGTCTTTATTTAACATTTGGTGGATTTATTGAATTGATTTTTAAAACTATATTTATTAAGAATATAAAATAAAATTTTTCATGTCCGAATTGAATAATAATCTTAGTTGTTTAATATAATGAATTAATCATAAATTGAATTAAAAAATAATCAGTTAGTGCATATTTTTTAGTATATAAATTTTTGAATGATTGTTTTTTATTCTGTTTTTAAGGTTTGCTTTTAAGAAATTTAATAGGAATTAAAATCCATAATTTGGCCTATTATTTAATATAGAAATACTGATAACTTTTTATTGTTTAGTTCGAAAGAAAAAAAGAGCAATTTTATAAGGTCGTATAAAATTGCTCTTAAGTTGGGAGAGTGGGAGAAAAAGGAAACTTAAGCGATTGTTTGTTCTTGAGTTGATTTAATTAATACAGGCTCTGGTAATTCTTCAGTATCAGCCACTTTATCGCCTTCAAGTTTGGCAACAACTGCAGTCGCAATACTATTACCTACTACGTTTGTTGCAGTACGGCCCATATCAAGGAACTGATCAATACCAAGCAATAATAGAATGCCGGCTTCAGGCAAATGGAACATTGTGAGTGTTGCCGAAATAACCACAATAGAAGCTCTTGAAACACCCGCAATACCTTTACTTGTCACCATAAGCGTTAACAAAATCAAGATTTGTTGAGTGAAGCTCAGATCAATATTGTAAGCTTGGGCGATAAAGAGTACCGCAAAGGTGGTGTACATCATCGAACCATCAAGGTTAAATGAATAACCCAAAGGTAAAACGAAGCTAGTTACTTTTTTAGGCACGCCGAACTTATTTAAAGCATCCATAACTTTAGGATAGGCTGATTCACTTGAAGCTGTAGCAAAAGCAAGTGTTACAGGTTCACGAATCAATTTACCTAAACGGAAGATATCTTTTTTAAGTACGATTGCGCCAACAGAGAACAAAATGACCCAAAGTAATAGCAGACCGAAGTAGAATTCTGCGATTAAAATGCCATAATCAACAATTAAGCCTAAGCCTTGTACTGTAATTGCTGAAGCGATTGCAGCAAATACTGCAAAAGGTGCGAACATCATTACGTAGTCAGTAATGCGGAACATGATTTTACTGAGTTCATCAGTTAAGCGAATGATAACTGAGTCTTTTTCTCTGCCCTGATTTACAAAAGCAAGAGCTGAACCAAAGAAAATAGAGAAAACAAGGACTTGTAAAATATCATTGTTCGCCATTGCTTCTGCAATGCTGCGTGGGAACACGTGACTCAAGAATGATTGCAGGGTAAAACCAGTAGTTGTTGGGAGAGAAGAACTACTAAGTTGTTGAGCTGTTGGTAATGCTAGGTCTAGCGCCGCGCCAGGTTGGAAAAAGTTTGCTAAACCCATACCGATGGCAAGTGAGACAAACGAAGCGGTAATAAACCAAGTCATTGACTTGAGTGTGATGCTACCAATTGAAGTTGATTTGCCCATTGACACAATGCCACACACAATTGTAGCAAATACCAATGGGGCAATAATCATTTTGATGAGACGTAAAAAGATATCTGTGACGATGTTGAAATAAGAAGCGATTTGCTTCAGTTGCTCGCCTTCATTAAAGAAGTGATGACAGATCCAACCCGTCAATACTCCTAGTAAAATAGCAACCACAATATACTTGAGCAATTTTTTTTGCTTCATAGGAACCTCTATCCTTTGGGTTCAATCATCTTTTAGATGGGATAACGATGATTGAAAGCTTTCCTTGTAGTTCAGTTCGGTCCTGTAACTGATTTCATCTTCCTAAATTTGCATCAGTATTAACCGAATCGAATATGGTGATGTTGTTATGGGAAGGGATTGTTGCTCGATTTTGAAGCAGTGTGAAATGCAAAAAAATATCAACTTATGCATTTTTTGCATAATAACGAAAGGAGGAATAGGGGATAAATATAGTAATTTAAACGTTTGATAAAAAATATGGATGAGATTTTTTGAGAAAATAAGTCTTATATATTATTTTTAAAAGTTTATATTATTCAGTATATTAATTTGGTTTATTGATCTGATTAAAATAGGTGATATTAGTTATTAAATAATTATTTAAATGATATAAAAATAAAAAAAGGCACCTAATTTAAGATACCTTTTTTATTATGCATTTTTTTAACGGCGATTGGCTAAGAAACGGCCTAAACGACCAATTGCTTCACGTAATTCGTTTTCTGCTGGTAAGAAAACAACACGGAAATGGTCTGGTGTTGGCCAGTTAAAACCTGTTCCTTGAACTAATAGTACTTTTTCAGCACGAAGTAAATCTAACATTAACTTTTCATCATCTTCGATTGGGTAAATGTTAGGATCAAGACGCGGGAAACAATACATTGCGCCTTCTGGTTTAACACAGCTTACCCCAGGAATTTCATTTAACATTTCCCATGCGATATTACGCTGTTCATATAAACGTCCACCTGGTCGGATCAAGTCATTAATAGACTGATAGCCACCAAGCGCTGTTTGAATTGCATACTGAGCTTGTACGTTTGCACATAAACGCATTGAAGCTAACATATCCAGACCTTCGATATAGTCTGCTGCACGGCTCTTATCGCCTGTGATTGCCATCCAGCCTGAACGGAAACCAGCAATACGATATGCTTTTGATAGCCCATTGAAAGAAATACATAATTGGTCGCCTGCTAAAGAAGCAACAGCAACATGTTCAATGCCATCGTAAACGATTTTGTCGTAAATTTCGTCAGCAAATAAAATCAGGTCATGTTTCTTTGCAAGTGCCACAATTTGCTCAAGCACATGACGTGGATATACCGAACCAGTTGGGTTGTTCGGATTGATAATGACAATACCACGTGTGTTTGAAGTAATTTTACTTTCAATATCGGCAATATCAGGATACCAACTGTTTTCTTCATCACACTTATAGTGAATCGCTGTACCGCCCGACAGGTTAACGGCAGCTGTCCATAGCGGATAGTCCGGCATCGGAATGAGCATTTCATCACCATCATCGAGTAGGCCTTGCATAGCCATGACAATGAGTTCAGATACACCATTACCGATATACACGTCATTAACGTGCATATTTAAGATGCCTTTTTGCTGGTAGTACTGGCAGATTGCTTTACGTGCCGGAAAGATACCTTTTGAATCTACATAACCAATTGCATTTGGTAGGTTTAAAGCAACGTCATTAATAATTTCTTGCGGTGCTTCAAAACCAAATGGGGCAGGGTTGCCGATATTCAGCTTAATGATTTTATGTCCTTGCTCTTCCATTTCATTGGCGGCTCGTAATACTGGTCCGCGAATGTCATAACAAACATGCTCAAGCTTCGATGATTTTTTAATTTCTCGGGAAGTTGGCATGGATTGGAGAGTAGCAGTATTTTTAGACATAGCTGGATTCACTTTTGCATATCGGTATAAATAACTTTTAAATGTTTTGACTGTTACCAAATTCAGATCATGTTGATCTTTAAGTAATTCAACAATTTTTTCATGGGTAAAGCCCGATTGCTGATACTGTTTGATAACTGGTAATAGTTGCTGGAAAAGCACACTTTTTTTCTGAGACATGTTTTGTCCTATACAACCGTGCCACACAAGAATAGCACCATCTTTGCTTCCTTAAAAGGAAATAAAATAAAAAATTGCTTTCTTTTGTTTTTGTATTTTGCTTACTTTTTGCTTTCTATTACTTAGATGTTTAAAATCCAACAAATTTTACGTTCAGAGACTAGTGTTTTTTTGATGAATGGCGTAAATATAAAATACGATTATCAATTTATGTTTACATCAGAATAAAAGGTGCAGGTCATGGGAAAAGTTAATAAAACAGACCGAGAATGGCAAAGAGAGTTATCACCTGAAGAATATCGGATAACGCGACAAAAGGGCACTGAACCAGCATTTACGGGGCAATACTGGAATACTAAGCAACATGGCACATATGTTTGTCGTTGTTGTGGCGCGGAATTGTTTTCGTCAGATGCAAAATACGATAGCGGTTGTGGTTGGCCAAGTTTCTTTCGCCCTCTGAATGGAAGCGTTATTGATGAACATGAAGATTTAACGCATGGTATGGTCAGAACGGAAATTGTTTGTCATGATTGCGAAGCTCATCTTGGGCATGTTTTTGAAGATGGACCACAGCCGACAGGTTTGCGCTACTGTGTGAACTCGGCATCATTACAACTGAAAACACAAGAAAAAAATGATGAGGAAACCTATCCATGAGTAACATTTATCAGTTTGAAGCTGAATTGTTAGAGGGAGATATTAAACAATTCGCTGATTACAAAGGTAAAGTTTTATTAATTGTAAATACTGCAAGTAAATGTGGTTTTACTCCACAGTTTGCGGGCCTCGAAAAACTTTATGAAAAATATAAAGACCAAGGTTTAGAAGTTTTAGGTTTTCCCTGCAATCAGTTTGGTGGGCAAGATCCCGGAAGCAATAAAGAGATAGGTACATTCTGCCAGCGTAACTATGGAGTGAAATTCCCTATGTTTGCCAAAGTAGATGTAAAAGGTCCTGAAGCTCATGTGATCTTTAGATATTTAACCCGTGAAGCAAAAGGAATTTTAGGAAGCAGTACTATTAAATGGAACTTTACCAAGTTTTTAGTTGGTAAAGATGGTTCGGTTTTAAATCGTTATGCGCCAACAACCAAGCCTGAAGCATTGGAAGCTGATATTGAAAAAGCATTAGCGAGTTAATGGGTTCAATGAACGCTATTCCTCAAACTTTCGAGTTTTGGCAAGATCGGCGAATGCCTTATGTGGAAACCCGAAGGTCATGTTTTGGCAGAACATGTTATAAGTCTCATAGCCATCCAACATTTTCAATTGGTGCTATAGATGAGGGGAATAGTGTTTTTCAAAGTTCTTTTGGCACTGCACAAAAGATCTCGGCGGGTACATTAGTTATTGTGCCCGCACATGTTGAGCATTCATGTAATCCTATGCCAAATCAGGCATGGAGTTACCAGATGCTTCATTTAGATCTAGCATGGTTAAATCAACTGTATTCAGAATTTCAAGAGCAAGGTCTTGATTTACATATACCTCAGCATAAGCCGCTCATTATAAAAGACGAGTCTTTATATGAAGCTTTTACTGAAATGAATGAGACATTATTTGATGCGCAAAAATTAATTTTTGAAAAAGAGCAGTCTCTTCTCCATTGCCTGATTCATTTGTTATTACCTCATTTTATTTTAGAAGAAATACAAAAGCCTCAATATTTATATAAAGACTTTTTAAACCTGATCGATGTGATTTCTTCCTCAGAGGGTTTTATTTCTTTAGAAGAACTTGCTCAACGAGTAGGTTTAAGCAGATATGCAATCATACGTCTATTCAAAACAAATGTAGGTTTAACTCCACATGCATTTCAAATTAATTTAAAAATTAATCAGGCTCGAGAGCAGCTCAAACAAGGCGTGCCACTTGCCGAATTGGCTGTAAATTTAGGTTTTAGTGATCAAAGTCATTTCCATAAAGCTTTTAAAGCACATACAGGGGTAACTCCTCGGCAGTTCCAGCTCGCAGCCGCGCAATAATTTACAAGAAATTGTTTAGCTCTATTTCTAAGATTTTCCAGACTGTTTTACAGATGAAGCTGTTATGGAAGTTTTTTTAGTTATTGCATTTACTCATTTTTTAGCACTCTTATCACCGGGTCCAGATTTCTTTCTTATTCTCACTAGTCTTCTACAAAAAGGACGCCGTTATACATATGGTATTGTTCTAGGAATCACTTTGGGAAATGCTTTAATTCTGGCTGGATGCCTGTTTAGTTTTATGTTGCTTGGAAATCTAAGTAGTATCTTACTTTTAATATTTAAATGGCTTGGCGCTTTGTATTTGGCTTATTTGAGTTTTGTTTGTGTTAATGCAGCCCGATCTACAGTTCTAAATTTCTCAACCGATGTAAATAATTTAAGTGATCAGGTAGAAGATAAGCACAACAAAATTAAAAGCTTGGTGTTAGGTTTACAATCGAGTCTTCTAAATCCAAAAAATATTATGTTTTATAGTAGCTTAATGCTGCTTATACAACATAAATTTAGTTTATTTCAAAAACTGCTTATGAGTGTATGGATGGTCGGTGTGGTTTTAATCTGGAATATCTTATTGGTTAAACTGCTGGCCCATGAACGAATCTTAGTCAAAATTAAGCGCTCTACAACAGGTTTATATTATTGTTCTGCGGTAGCTTTTATTCTTTTTGCTGTGCTTTTAATTACATATAAATAGTGTTATAGCCCAGTTGTACAACCTGAGTAAAAGGCTGTACAACTGCTAAGAAGAGGCTTACAGAATCGCTTTTAAACGCTTAACTACTTCTTCACATTGAGCTAAATCTGCCACTAACGCCATACGTACATGGTTAGCTCCAGGGTTACCTTGTTCGGTATCACGAGATAAATAACGGCCCGGTAAGACTTTAATATGTGCTTTTTCCATCAGCATTTTGGCAAAAGTTTCATCATTATCCACTTTTAACCAATAGTAAAAACCAGCATCTGGTTTTTGTAATGGAAGCAAATGACCTAGCTCAGATTGAAATAAGTCAAATTTTGCACGATATTGCTTACGGTTTTCTTCAACATGGCTTTCATCATTCCATGCTGCAATTGAGGCAAGCTGATGTTGTACTGGCATTGCTGCGCCGTGATAGGTACGGTATTGTAAATATGGCTTTAATAAAGCAGCATCACCCGCTACAAAACCTGAACGCATACCTGGTAAGTTTGAGCGTTTTGAAAGTGAATGAAAAACGATACAGTTTTTGTAGTCATCACGGCCAAGTTCCGCACATACTTCTAATAAACCCGTAGGGGCTTGGTCAAACCAAAGTTCTGAATAGCATTCATCAGACGCAATAACGAAATTATATTGATCAGATAAGGCAATCAGCTTTTTAAATTGTTCTTTAGAAAGCACAGTACCTGTTGGGTTACCCGGTGTACATACAAAAAGAAGGGCTGTCTTTTCCCAAACTTCTGCTGGTACAGCATCAAAATCACCTAAATAACCATTTTCTTCTGTGCAATTAATGAAGTATGGCTTTGCACCTGCAAGTAAAGCAGCACCTTCATAAATTTGATAAAACGGGTTTGGCATTACCACATAAGGTGCATCTTCACGATTAATTAATGCCTGTACAAAAGAGAAAATACCTTCACGTGTACCAGACACAGGTAAAATGTGGTTTTCAGCACTAATACTGTTGAGTTTAAAGCGCTTAGTTAACCAATCTGCAATACTTTGGCGAAGCTCGGGTAAGCCTTTGCTGTTTGGATAAGTGGATAGATGGTTAAAGTTATCAATAATAGCCTGTTTAACAAACTCTGGTGCTGGATGCTTCGGTTCGCCAATTGATAGAGGAATCAACGGGAGGTTCGCTGGGGTAATATCCTTAAAAAGTTGGTTTAACTTTTCAAATGGATACGGGTGTAATAACGACAAGCTAGAGTTCATTAAACAGTTACCAAGTAGTTGAGTTTCAGTGCTGACAAATTTGATTAGATGCTTCATCTAATGCAGCTTTCAGTTTTTCCGAGAAGAGTTTGACCTCTTCGTGATTCAGCGGTTTCCCATCTTTTTTGGTGACAAAGAAAATATCTTCGGCACGTTCACCTAAAGTTGCAATTCGGGCTGAATGGATGTCTAAGCCTTGCATCATAAATAAACCACCCACGCGTGCAAGTAGGCCAGGGTGATCAAGTGTTGAAATTTCGACCATATTTTGCTGTAAGGCTTCGTTTAATGTTACGTCGACTGTATTTTCGATATCGAAGTGACGTAATTGACGCGGAATACGGCGTTGCATGAGTCCCGGGTATTGGTCTGGTTGGCTAAGCGCCTTCACTAATGCATTTTTAACGGTTTCTTCACGTTCTGGGTCGGTAAGCAATGTACCGAAACGATCGAGTACAACATAAGTGTCTAAGCTAAATGCTGTACTGGCCGTGATAATTTTTGCATCCTGAACGTCTAGGTTCATTCGGTCTAAAACAGCAACAGTAGTAGCAAAAAGGTTGGGTTGGTCACGTGTATAAATAAAGATTTGCACCGCATCTTGAGCTGCTTTACGGTGAGCACGCAAGAGGACTAATGGCTCTGGATTATCACCATGTTTTAAAATTGCTTGTGTATGCCATGCAATTTCATCTGCCGACTCTTTAATGAAGTATTCATCACCAAGTTCTTGCCATACTTTTTCGACATCAGCCAATGCAAAGTTATTTACTAGTAATTCACTTGCTGCAAATTTGGTGTCTTCAATTAACATTTGGTAGTCAACAGGACGACCTAAACCTGTACGGATTACATCACGGGCATGTGTATAAAGTTGACGCATAAGCGATGCGCGCCATGTGTTCCAAAGTTTTGGATTTGTGGCGTTAATATCTGCAACTGTTAAAGTGTAGAGATAATCAAGATGCTCCATGTCGCCAAGTTTTTCTGCAAAATCTTTCACGACATCTGGATCAGAAATATCTTTTTTCTGAGCTGTAAGTGACATGAGCAAATGGTTTTGAATAAGCCATGCAATTAATTTGCATTCACGCTCTGTAAAGCCATGTGCACGTCCAAACTCAATCGCGTCTTCTGCGCCAAGTTCACTATGGTCACCACCACGGCCTTTTGCGATGTCGTGGAATAAAGCAGCAATAAAGACAATATCTTGACGAGCAAGACGTTGGAAAACCGAACTTACTACAGGGAATTCTTTGGCAAATTCAGGTTCTCTAAAACGATTTAAATTACGCAGCAATAATAAGGTGTGAGCATCAACCGTATAGATATGGAATAGGTCATATTGCATAAGACCCATAATTTGGCCAAAAGCAGGAATATAGTTTCCTAACACACCATAACGTTTCATCGCGACCAAGGTATCGTATAGTCGATATGGTGAGCGAATAATCGACATAAATAGTGCTTGATGCTCTGGGTTATCACGATAACTTTGGTTAATTCGTTTCGCAGCAAGAATGAGTAAGCGCAAAGTTCGAGCGCGAATACCTTCAATATCTGGTCGATTCGCTAAAATATAGAATAGCTCTAAGATCGCGCTCGGATGCTCTGCAAAAATTTTATGATGCTGTACGGCAAGTTTATTGTCGACAATCTTAAAGTGATCGTTCACAACTTCAATTTTGCGTTCATAGTTGGGGAGTCGAGGAGTAATGACTGACTCACTAAAATACGCCAGTAACATTTCATTGAGCGTTGAAACCTGCTGCGCCGTACGGTAGTAGCGTTTCATGAATTGCTCAACGCCGTAATTTACAGGTTGGCCTTCTTGACGAACGTAACCAAATTTAGCAGCAATTTCTCTTTGATGGTCAAAGAGTAAACGGTTTTCATCACGTTTGGCTAAACGGTGTAAATGATGTCGAATTTCCCAAAGAAAGCTTTCAGCTTCTTCTAAAACAGCCAATTCGAACTCTGAAATGAAACCTAAATGCACTAAGTCATAAATACGGTTCACACGGAAGTGGCGTTTGGCAATCCAGCCAATTTGATTAATGTCACGAATACCACCCGGTGCATTTTTAATGTCAGGTTCTAAATTACTTTCAGTATTGTTGTGTTGGTGATAACGCTTGGCTTGTTCAGCCATTTTTGCGTCATAAAATGTTTTGTCTGTCCATGTCTGTGAAACAATACGGCGAGGCCATTTCGCAAGTTGTGTATTACCCGTGATTAAACGCGCTTCAATTAATGTAGTGGCAACAGTTAAATCGGTAGCGGCTTGTTCAACACAGCTTTGAATGGTACGAACACTAATACCTGGTTTGAAATTTCCTACATCCCATAAAGAGGAAATAAATGTAGAGATGCGCTTTTCATTTTCTTCACTGATTTCATCTTCAGACAAAATCATGATATCTACATCAGAATAGGGCAGCATTTCACGGCGCCCGTAACCACCTACTGCAAAAAGACCTAGTTTTGACTGGTCAAGTTCTGCATGTTTCCATAAAAAGACGAGCGCTTCATCTACTAAATCTGAACGAGCTTTAATGATTTCTCGAATAGATTGCCCATTTTCATATGAATCTTGCAATTGCTTTTCTACATCCGTTCGCCACTGATTAATGGCTTTAATATCATGATGACTTGAGACATAGTTCAGCAATGGCGATGTATTGATCATGAAAATGGGTCTACCAATAAGTAAAAATTAAAAGTTAGTTTGAACGCTTACTTGATCAGCGGTTTCTTTCGCTAAAGTACGGGCAAGATCAGTATTTTCAGCGCGAGCAGTTGCGACACCCATACGACGACGTTTGAAACCTTCTGGTTTACCAAACAAACGTAAGTCGGTATCTGGATGAGCTAAAGCCACATTCAGATTGCTATAACTTAAATTGTTAGCATCAACTCCAGCATAAATTACCGCACTTGCGGCAACACTGTGACGTGCTGTATTTACAGGTAAGCCTAAAATTGCACGTGCATGTAATTCAAATTCACTTTGAAATTGAGATGCTAAAGTGACGAGGCCTGTATCATGTGGACGAGGTGAAACCTCACTAAACCAAACCTTGTCGCCTTTAATAAACAGTTCTACACCAAAAATACCACAGCCACCAAGTGCTGTAGTCACTTTATTTGCAATGCGTTTGGCTTCCTCGAGTGCTGCAGGAGTCATTGGTTGAGGTTGCCAGCTTTCTACATAATCACCGGCATCTTGGCGGTGACCAATTGGGTCACAGTAATGAGTTTCAATTTCACCTGTTTCAGGGTTTTTAGCGCGAACGGTAAGGAGTGTAATTTCAAAGTCAAAATCAATTTGAGACTCGATAATAACAGTGCCTTGGTTAACACGGCCACCTTGCATTGCATATTCCCATGCAGCATCGACCTCATCGAAACTTTTTACACGAGACTGTCCTTTACCAGAAGAAGACATGACCGGTTTTACAAAGTTTGGATAACCAATGTCATCACAAGCAGCGCGGAAGCTTTCGAGCGTATCAGCAAAACGATAAGCAGATGTAGGTAAACCAAGTTCTTCAGCCGCAAGACGGCGAATACCTTCACGGTTCATGGTCAGGTTTACAGCTTTAGCAGATGGGATGACTGTTGCAGTTTTATTTGCTTCAATTTCTAGTAAAACTTCGGTCGCAATCGCTTCAATTTCTGGAACAATTAAATTTGGTTTAACTTTTTCAATGAGTTGTTTTAATTGGGCTGGATCTGCCATGTTTAACACATAAGAAAAATGTGCTACTTGCATAGCTGGAGCATGATCATAACGGTCGGCTGCATGTACTTCTACACCAAGGCGTTGTAGGGAAATTACAACTTCTTTGCCAAGCTCTCCTGAACCTAACAATAAAACTTTAAATGCAGAAGATTGAAGTGGGGTACCGAGTGTCACGCTCATGCGAATCATCCTGACAAAATTATTTTTTTAAGCATAGCAGAACTTAGGGTGGAGTTAAGCCTTATCATGCATAAAAAAAGTAATTTTGTCGGACAATTAAAAATGTAGTTTTTAGATATTAACCTGATAGTTTAAAAGCAATTCATCTGCATTTTTACCACGGATACCCCAATTTTCCTTAGGTGTTTCAAAAATAGTAATTTCAATGTCCTGAGGTGCAATTTTGCATTGCTCTTCAATATTGCGAAATAAGGTTTGAATAAGTTGCTTTTTAGTGGCTGGACTGCGGCCTGAAAACATTGAAAGTTCGATGATAATGTAATGTTGGCTTCTGTCAGATGGATAAATAAAATTCTCAGGTTTAAGGCTAATGAAGCGTTGAAATCTTTTCTCGACGGGATACTTCAATTCTTCAATAAGTGCTTGATGGATCGCATGAGAGAGCAGTTCGCGATACTGAATAATGGTACGTTCATTTGCATAAATTTTAACTTGTGACATTTTTATCTCTAATCGCTAGATGGATTTATCTTTTAATAAATTTCAAAAATGAGTTTTTATGCTAGAAGTTATTATTCTTAATCACTTCTAGCATTTATATATTATATAAGGTTGATCAGTTTATCTATTTATAAAGGTAAATAAGTATAGATAAGGCCATAAACGATTGCGGCTGTTAAGGTGGCAGGAACAATTTTCTTAAATTTAAAATAAAGACCAGCTAGAACCATAAAACCGATAAGCATTGCTAAACTCTTATTTGGGGTTTCAAGTAAAGGTGGAAGGGTTGCAACCACAAGCATGGCGCTAATTGCAGATATACCAATACTTCCTAAAGCGATTTTTAACCAGATTGAGCCGCGTCTTTGTTGGTTGCCTTGTAGTTTTTGTATTACGAAAAATGGTCCGAAGCGTGAAGCAAAATTAGCAATACCCACAATAATGCCGACCAAAATAATTTCTAGGTTCATATTAAGCTTCAACCTCATCAAATTGTTTCAGCACATAATATTTAAATAGACCTGCTAAAATGCCTGAAAGAATGCCAATAAAGATAGCCGCTGATAAGTTAATCCAATAACATGCCAAAGCTGACACCACTAACGATACAGCAACTACAAGGCTATGCTTTCGTTCAAATGCCGCTAATAAAAAACTTAAAAATAAAGCAGGTAATAAGAAGTCTAAAGCTGCTTGTAAAAACTTTGGAAGGTGTGCGACTTGATCTGCAAATAACCCGCCTAATAATGAACCACTTGCCCAAGACATCCAGCTAAATAGACTTAAGCCCAACATCCAAGACTCGGACCATTGTTGTCTGCGCTGTGAAAGTTGGATCATACCACTGGCAAAAACTTCGTCCGTTAAACCCCAAGCCCAAACGGCTGTCTTCTTTAAATTTAATTTAGTGGGAATTAAATTATAAAGAGCAGGCCCATAAAGTACATGTCGTATATCAAGTGCAATGACTGTTAAAGCGGTTAGCCATATAGAAGAACCACTTGCTAAAAGTGCGACCACTAAAAATTGGCTTGCACCTGCATACATGGAACAAGAAAGAAAAAATGCTTCCCATGGGCTAAAACCAAATTGAGATGCAGAAACGCCAAAGGCAAAAGAAACTGGTAAGTAGGTGAGAACGATGGCTTGACTATCTTTGGCACCTTGCCAAAAAGTTGCTGTTTGAGCAGCCATCTGTTGTTGATTTGACACAATACACCTTGGCAGTAAACCAATTATAAAAACTTGAAAGATTGAGTATTGTAGCCGAATTTAATAGCATAGTGCCGAAATGTTTAATTCGGCAGTTTGATATGTTCAAATCAAAGACTCGTTTAGTTTATATCGCCATCCTGAGCGCGAGCGTATTTATATTGCAAGGTTGTGATAATGGCAAGCAGAGCTCAGATAAAAAAGTAGAAATTAAACCAGCGCCGAAATTAACGAATGATGCGACAGTTTATGCAAAAAAGGCATGGACATTAATCAATACCGTTGATCATTTAGTCTATGAAAAACAGCTCAGCCAAATTAATGATAATGTTCGTAAGCCACTACGTCAGCTCAGTACAGACTGGCGTATCAATGTAAAAATGACAGATTCAGTCACTGAAGGAAAATATGCGCTTTGTCGTAAAGCTTTAACAAGTCTAGATGTATGGGCGCGCGAAACGCTTGAAAATAATAGTTCGGTTGCTCAAAAACAGGCAGATTATGAGCGCGATAAACAACAGTGTAAGGAAGCGATTGAAAATCCGAATTTAGGAAACACATCTCCTAAATAAAGCCTATACATATAAAAAAGCGAGATGATCAATCTCGCTTTTTTGCTTTAAACGATAATGGGTGAATGATAATTACGGTTTTGTTGCAGCTTTAGCTGTGTTGGCAGTTTTTACAGCATCTTGCTTCATTTGGTGAGTCGTTTGATGTGATTCATGTTGTGCATGAGTCGCACTGGTCATTGCATCATGCTTTTGCATGGTTAAGTCTTTTTTAACTTCCTGTTTAGTTTTAGTTGCCTCTTTCTTTGCTTTTTGAGCTGTAGCTTTTCCATGTACCGCTACACATTTTCCACCTTTGTGATTTGGTCCAGTACCGCCTTGTAGTTGAGTTCCT
Organism: Acinetobacter sp. BD54; assembly: GCF_044778325.1. Classification (NCBI taxonomy): domain Bacteria; kingdom Pseudomonadati; phylum Pseudomonadota; class Gammaproteobacteria; order Moraxellales; family Moraxellaceae; genus Acinetobacter; species Acinetobacter sp. BD54. The sequence continues at coordinate 389,698 of NZ_JANJEP010000002.1, forward strand.
TTTGGACATGCAAATGCCGAAACACTTAACATAGCCAATACGCCTGCTGTAAGAATTGTTGATAATTTTTTCATGTTAATCAGCGCCTTGTTGAGTATTATTGCTCAGCTTGAGTGTAAGGTGAAAAATTCTGCTTTAAAACATTTATTTTGTGGAAATAGAGTTTGAACAATGTTTTGATTTGCAGTGTTATCTAATTTTTTAATTTAATTTTAAGTTTTTATTATATAGCGGCGTTTCGTACAATTATGAATGAAATTGAGCAATTACTTTTAATTTTTCAATATCTAAAATCTCAATTTTTCTAAAAGCAATTTTAATAATATTCTGTTTTTCAAGTTGGCTCAGTTCATGGTTGATCGTCTGCCTAGATGTAGTCAACATGTTGGCTAATTGCTCTTGAGAAATCTGAATTTGATGATCTTGAATAAGAATATGGTTACCGTATCCTTCTAGAATGAACAGAAGACGTTGTGCAAGCCTTTGAGAAATACTGCGTGTTTGTATCGCAATTTGTTCTAAGAAAACGTACCTGAGTTTTTGGCTGGTTAAACGTGCAAAATAATACCAATAATATGGATGTTCTTTTAGTAGCTCATTTAATAGTTTTGCGGGAATATGCAGAACTATACTTTTTTTCAAAGCAATCGCGTCGTGTGACCGTGGCTCTTGATCAATTAAAGATATTTCACCGAACCACATAATCGGCTCAGCAATTGCAGAAAGTGCTTCATTACCATTTACATCGACATAACCTAAGCTAATTGAGCCTTCAAGGACGGTATAAATGCCATCAAATTCATCTTGAGCGTGGAAAACATAGCTATTTTTCTCAAAAGTAATTTGCTTGCCATGTTCTAAAATAAACTTTTGGAATACTTCCGGAAGCACACTAAACCATGTGTTTTCTTTTAATCGGTTAATATAAATTAGGTCCAATATTTAGTCATCCATGAAAAAATTCATTACTTTGTCAAATAGCTGACAACTTTAAATTTTCCTTATTTGTACAGTATGACTATAGTTAGGTGAATAGGGAATAACTCATGTCAAATCTGGAGCAGAAACTGAGCCAATATGCGGCTTATCATTTAAATCATCAAAATATTTTGACGCATTTTATAGGCATTCCACTCATCGTGTTTTCAATTTTATGTTTAACAGCGAGGGCAGGAATCGATATTGGTAATTTTAAAGTTACTTTAGCTATGGTACTGATTGCATTCAGTACAATCTATTATTTATTTCTAGATAAAGTTTTTGGCTTAATCATGCTCATGATATTGGTGGCCGTGTATCCACTGGCAAGCCAAATTGTCGAACTTTCTTTAGGACAATGGTTGGCTGCAAGTATTGGTTTCTTTGTGGTGGGATGGGCTTTTCAGTTTGTAGGGCATTATTTTGAAAAGAAAAAACCTGCTTTTGTTGATGATGTAATAGGACTTGCAATTGGACCACTATTTGTATTGGCAGAATTTATATTTATGTTAGGCTTTAGAAAGCCTTTACATGAGCGAATTTTACAAGAGGCGCGCAGTAAACGAGAGATGATGGATTTAAGCCATTAAATATAAAAAAGCCCCAATCTAGTGGGGCTTTTTTTAAGCTTTAACTTAAACGTTAAAACGGAAGTGCATTACATCGCCGTCTTGAACAACGTAAGTTTTACCTTCTAAACGCCATTTACCTGCTTCTTTAGCGCCGTTTTCACCGTTGTATTGTACGAAGTCATCATATGCAACAACTTCAGCACGGATAAAGCCTTTTTCGAAATCAGTATGGATAACACCAGCTGCTTGAGGAGCCGTTGCACCAACTTTTACTGTCCATGCACGAACTTCTTGTACACCGGCAGTGAAATAAGTTTGTAAACCTAAAAGTTTATAGCCTGCACGAATAACTACGTTTAAGCCTGGTTCTTCCATGCCCATTGCTTCTAAGAATTCAGCACGATCTTCATCTTCTAATAATGAAATTTCAGCTTCGATTTGGTTGCAAAGCGGCACAACAATCGCATTTTCTTCAGCAGCAAGTTTTTTAACAGCTTCTAAATGTGGATTGTTTTCAAAACCGTCTTCTGCAACGTTTGCAATGTACATGGTTGGTTTCAAAGTCATTAAACCAAAACCACGGATTAATTTGCGTTCGTCATCAGACAAATCAGCCGCGCGAGCTGGTTTACCTTCGTCAAGTAACGGTTGGATTTTTTCTAAAACTGCTTTAGTTGCTACAGCTTCTTTATCACCGCCTTTAGCAACTTTAGTTAAACGTAAAATTGCTTTAGCAACAGTTTCAAGATCTGCAAGTGCAAGTTCAGTATTGATAGTTGCAATGTCATCTAATGGATCAATTTTACCATTAACGTGAATCACGTTTTCGTCTTCGAAACAACGCACCACATGAGCAATTGCATCAGTTTCACGAATGTTAGCAAGGAACTGGTTACCCAAACCTTCACCTTTTGATGCACCAGCAACAAGACCTGCAATATCCACAAATTCCATAGTGGTTGGTAAAACACGCTGAGGGTTAACAATTGCAGCAAGTTTATCTAAACGTGGATCTGGAACAGGAACAATACCTGTGTTTGGCTCAATGGTACAGAACGGGAAGTTTTCCGCTGCAATCGCTGCTTTAGTTAATGCATTGAAAAGGGTAGATTTCCCTACATTTGGCAGACCAACAATACCGCAATTAAAACCCATGAAAACCACTCACAAATGTGTAAATTAAAAATTGTGGCTGATTTTACATGAAAGCCATGACAAAGTCATGGCTAGAGCAGGGTTCTGTTGTGTTTAAACTTTACGTTTATCGAGTTGCTGGGCTAATGCATCACCAGTCGCTTGTACTAACATGACTAAAACAATCAATACTAAAATAACGGCTAACATAATTTGCATATCAAAACGTTGATAACCATATCGATAAGCAATGTCTCCTAAGCCACCTGCACCAATAGCACCAGCAATCGCAGATGAATTAATCATTGTCACTATAGTCACTGTAAAGCCTGCCACAATACCTGGCAAAGCCTCTGGTAAAAGTACGTGCCAGATAATTTGTTTGCGGTTACAACCCATGGCTTGTGCAGCTTCAATTAAGCCTTGATCGACTTCACGTAGGCTGACTTCTGCAATACGGGCAAAAAACGGAATGGCCGCAATCGTTAAGGGAACAACCGCTGCCCATACGCCATAACTTGTACCCACAATCCAGCGAGTAAGCGGAATAAGTGCAACCATTAAAATTAGAAAGGGTACAGAACGAGTAATGTTGATGACCCAACCCAAAGCTTGATTAATCTTTTGTGATGGGTGAATGCCATGTTCAGAAGTGCTGACTAAAATAACAGCGATAGGTAAGCCAATTAAAAAGGCAATGAATGCAGATGCGCCTACCATGAGCAAGGTATCTACAGTTCCAGTAATTAATAAATCAATGAGCTGGTCTTGCATAGCCAAGTACCTCAAATTGTGCGATTGCTGTTAATGCATTTTGTTGTATAGATGAAAGATCAATTTCTACGTTAGGAATACCGACTAAAAGTGAACCAATAATGTGCCCTTGAATGGTATCGACCTGACTTTGATATAAATTGACTGGTGCTTTGAATCTGGCAAGTAGTTCTTGGATATCTGGAACCTGATGTGCTTCAGCCTCATATTTCAGTTTTACAATAATATGAGTCGAATTTTCATCGGGTAGAGGTTTGATTTTAAAAGGCAGAGTGATCTGCTCAAGGTTTAACAGTTCTTGAGTAATTTGTTGTTCTGGTCGTGAAAACACCGACCAAACTTGCCCAGCCTCTACAATCTCGCCTTGGTCAATCACCACGACTTGATCACAAATTTCTCGAATCACTTGCATTTCATGAGTAATTAATACAATGGTGAGACCCAGCTCCTGATTAATCTTTTTAAGCAAAGCCAAAATAGTGGCAGTACTTTCTGGATCAAGTGCTGAGGTTGCCTCGTCACACAGTAAAATTTCTGGGTGGTGAACAAGTGCGCGCGCAATACCAACACGTTGCTTTTGTCCGCCAGAAAGTTGTGATGGATAATAGTTAGATTTATCTGCTAGACCTACGAGAGCTAGAACCTCATTTACGCGTTGGTCGATATCTGCTTTGTTGTAATTGGAAACTTTTAAGGGCAATGCCACGTTTTCCCAAACTGTTTTTGCCGACATTAAATTGAAATGTTGAAAAATCATTCCAATTCGTTGACGGGTTTGAATAAGCTCGGAATGGCTCAATTCAGCAATGTTTTGTTGATGAATATGAATGCTGCCAGTATTTACTTGTTCTAAACCATTTAATGTACGAAGTAAGGAAGATTTTCCTGCACCACTTTTACCAATAATGCCTAAAATCTTACCTTGAGGAATATCAAGGTTAATCTCTTTTAAAGCGTGCAGTTTTTGACCTTGAGATTGGTAAAACTTATTTAAACCACGAATTTTGATATGGGGTAGAGAAAAATCAACTTGTGATCCAAAACTCACCATCGTCATTCTCCTTATTTCCAGCCTTGAAACCACATACCTTTACCAAAGTCTTTATCCAGAATATCTTGTGCTTGTTTTGAGTTCTGGAATGCTTTAACAAAGGTTACAAGTTTTTGGTTTTTGTCTTGGTAATCGCGACGAGTCACAAACAAAATTGCATATTTTTTATCGATTGGATCTAAAAATAATGCGCTATGTGGGTCAGTTACCTTTGCCATTTTTAAGTAGTGGGGGAAGCCGAAAATTAAATCGACATCGTTATAGGCATGTGCTGTCTGTGGGCCTTCAACTTCAACAAAGCTCAGCTGTTTAGGATTAGCTATAATGTCTTGAGTGGTTGAAAGCTCATTATTTATATCTTTAAGCTGAATTAAGCCAGCACGATGCAATAAAATTAAAGCACGGGCTAAATTAACCGGATCATTTGGAATGGCAACACGTGCATTTAAAGGTAAATCTTCAAGTGATTTATATTTTTTTGAATATAAACCCACATGACTTCCTGAACCCACACCAAATGCATGTAAGTCATAACCCGTTTCTTTAACAGCATTACGTAGAAATACGCTTTGCTGGAAAAAGTTTGCATCAATATCGCCGTTTTGTACGGCAACATTGGGTGCTCGCCAATCAGAAAATTCAACGAGTTTGACATGAACGCCTTGCTTTTCTACTTCATTGGCAACGCTTTGTAATAGCTCAGCATAAGGCGGGCTAATGCCAATCGTTAAAACATCATCGGCTTGTTTATTTTTAATATAACGGTAACCGACAAGGCCCAGAACTACGATTAAAATCGTAATTCCGAGTAACCAAGGCTTATGCTGTTTGAACTGAATCGCCATAATCTTTCCGTTATTACTTCCAGCCAGGGAACCAAAGTTTTGGCCCAATTTCAGCGTCTAACACAGCTTTAACTTTTGGCGAGTTTTGATAGATCTCAACAAATTTCTTTAATTTGTCGCCCTTATCTTGATAGTCATCACGCACTACAAACAAAATGGCATAACGTTTATTGGTATTGTCATCCAGTAAAAGTGCACTATTAGGGTCAGCTGTTTTTGCTAAGCGCAAGTAATGTGGATAGCCAAAAGCCAAGTCAACATCATCAATTGCACGAGCAGTCTGTGGTCCTTCAACCTCAATAAATTGCAAATTTTTAGGGTTTGAAACAACATCTTTGAGTGCAGATAAGTGATTATTTGAATCTTTAAGCGCAATTAACTTAGCTTGTTGTAAAAGAAGTAGGGCACGACCTTGGTTCACCGGATCATTTGGAATGACTACGCGTGCGTTTTGTGGCAATTCATCAAGACTTTTATATTTCTTTGAATAAAGTCCCACATGTGAGGCTGCGCCCACTGCAAATGCCTTTAACTTAAAGCCAGTTTCTTTAATTGCATTGTCTAAGAAGGGTTGATGCTGGAAAAAGTTCGCATCAATATCCCCATGATTTAAGGTAATGTTTGGGGTATTCCAGTCAGAAAATTCGACCAGTTTTACATTTAAACCTTGTTTCTTTGCTTCATCGGCAGCAGCTTGTAAAGGTTTTGCAAATGGTGGACTAATGCCAATCACAAGTTCATTTGAGCCACTTTGACGATGTTTATTCCATAGGAACAAAGCAACAAAAAGGACTACAACGACTAAGCCTATGCCTAGCCATTTTTTAGAGGCTGTTTGAGCCATGTCTATCTCCAAATTTAAGCGGTTATTTCTTCAATTTTTGTTAAGTTTTTGCTGTTGTTATAGGGACTACATCGGAACGCTTGAACAGGGTGCTGTTCTGGTAAGTGATCACCCCGATTAAAAATTTTGTTCCGTAGTGAACCCGTTTTATATGCAGTTTTATAGCGACCACGTTGTTGTAGCTCTGGAATGACCAAGCGTATAAAGTCATGGTGAGACTCAGGGGCAACTGTACGTGTCAAATTAAAGCCATCAATATCAGTCTCATCTAAAAGATGAATTAAGTATTCAGCAACCTCTTCGCCACTACCTACGATGAGGGGATAACGACCACCTAAAACATGCTGAGCTTTTAAGTCATTTTTTGTGATTTGCTGTTCTTTAAACTTTTCGGTAATCGAAACTATGCTGTTACTTTTTTGGTAAGGAATCGCTTCATCGTCAGCAAACTTACTTAAGTCAATGCCTGTTGAACTCGCATAATGCGCTAAACCTGCTTCAGGGCTCGCATACTGACGATATTCATTAAGTTTTTGTACAGCCAGATCATGTGTTTCGGCCACAACAACAGTTATGCCGACAAACACTTTAATATCGTTCGGTGAGCGTCCTTGCTGTTCGGCAAGAGTACGAATCTTTTTCACTTGTTCGCGTATCTTTTCGGGTTTATCCCCGCCAATAAATACACATTCAGCATGACGTGTTGCAAACTGCATACCTTTAGGTGAAGCACCTGCTTGAAATAGGGTTGGAGTGCGTTGCACAGAAGGAGATACCTGAAACACGCCTTCACTCTGGTAATACTTTCCATGGTGGTGAATGGTATGCACCTTAGATGGGTCTGTAAAAACACGCCGTGCTTTATCTTTTTTAACTGCGTCGTTTTCCCATGAACCTTCCCAATATTTATAGCAAAGTTCTAAAAACTCTTCAGCTTGCTCATAGCGGGCATCGTGGTCTTTTAAACCCTTTTGACCAATTAAGCGTTCTGCACTATCTAGATAACCTGTAACAATATTCCAGCCAATACGACCTTGAGTTAAATGGTCGAGACTTGCAAAGCGGCGAGCAAATTGATATGGATGCTCATAGCTTAAGTTCACAGTGACCCCAAAACTTAAGTTTTGAGTGACTGCCGCCATTGCTGAAATGAGTGTAGATGGGTCATGGCTCGGAAGCTGAATGGACTCTTTTAAAGTGAGATCTATACCGTTTTGATAGACGTCATACACACCTGTAATATCAGCGATAAACAAACCATCAAATAAACCATTTTCTAAAGTTTTGGCCTGTTCTGTCCAATAGCTCAATTCGTTAAAACGATGTGATTCATCACGTGGATGTGTCCATAAGCCATGATTGATATGCCCAACACAGTTCATGTCAAAGGCGTTTAATAAAATCTCTTTTGCTTTGAAATCTGCCATTACAATGTCCCCCGACGAGGTGGAAGCACACCGTTAAGAACGTAGTTCCCAATAAAGTAATATTTCCATCTTGCGGCATCATGCAACGTATGTACTCGCGCATTACGCCAGAAACGGTCTAGGCCATCTTGAGACTGACTACCACGGCTACCAGCAAGTTCAATCAGCTTAGACGATGCTTTGAGTGCGATATCGGTACTATGAGCACGTACTTTAGCCACATCAATGGATGCTTTAGCAATGCTTTCAGGTGTGGTTTCAATTTTTGCGGCATCAATTGATTGAGCTGCCTGTTTTAATAGGACTTCACTAGCTCGTACATCTACCGCAATGCGTCCTAGTTCATAAATCGTTAAAGGATCTTGGTTGGCTGTTTCTAAATTTGAATCAATCCAGGGGCGAGCTTGATGCACTCTTTGCAAGCTTTCTTCAAAGGCTGCACGTGCAATGCCTACCTCAATCGATGCATGCATAATTTGCGCAAAAGGTCCGACTAAGGTTGGTTGTAAAAATGCAGTATCAAAAGGAATGACATCATCTGCATCGACAAAAACCTGATCAAATTTAACTGTACCGCTGCCTGTGGTTTTTTGCCCAAAGCCAGACCAGTCATCTACAAGTTTTAATCCTTGTGAACCACTTTTTACAAATGCCAGATACTCACGTCCTGCATCGTCTAAAACTAAGGTTGGGATACGGTGAGCAAATAAACTTCCTGTGCAGTAAAACTTTTCACCTTGAATGAGATAACCATTTTCATGCGGACGAATGTTAGTTTGTTTATGGGTTGAAGTTTTAGTTTTAAACTCAGCAAGTGCATTACCAAAGCGGGTGCCATTTAACACTTCGCCGTATAAACGTTGTTTCTGAGTTTCTGTACCTGTATTGCGTAACACTTCTAATGCATAGAAGTGGTTTTGTGGAATTTGCCCGATTGAACCATCTGCACCGCTTAAAAGTGCAATCACTTTAGCAACAGTATGACTTGAAACTTCGGCACCGCCATATTGCTTTGGTACTGTAATTGCCCAAAGTCCAGACTGGCTCAAAGCATCAATTTCGGTATACGGTAAAATTCGCTTAGCGTCTCGCTCAACTGCGGTTTTTTTAAATTGCTCAGCAAACTGTTTGGCAATTTCTAATGCTTCAGCATCATTTTGAATAATGTGCGCTTGGCCAGATGCCGATGTTTGTTTAGTTTGAACCGATTGATATGAAGTCATGACAATTGCTCCTTAAATCCAGGCATGGCGGGCAGGGAAATGACCATTAAGGTAATAATTGCCAATGGCATGTAATTTCCAGCGAACAGGGTCGTGTAAGGTATGTACACGGGCATTTCGCCAATGTTGATCTAAATTATGTTGGCTTAAACTTGAACGGCTACCGCCTAGCTCTAGTAGTTTTTCTGAGATTTGTAGGGCAGCGTCATTGGCATAGACTTTTGCTTCTGCGACCAAAATTGAAGCTTTTGCTACTTGTTCGTCAGTCACCGTTTGAAGTTGATCAAGTTCATCTAAATATTCAGCAGCTTCATCAAGCAGTAAAATTGCTGCGTCGAGTAAAATATTTAACTTACCCACCTCTTGTAGGGTGTAATGTTCAAAGCTGGCTTTTTCAACATTTGCATCAATAATGGGGCGCGCTTTGTGTATAGTCGATAAAGTATCTTCAAAAGCAGCTTCCGCAATACCGACATCAATTGCCACTTGTAATAACTGCGAATACGCACCGCGATAGGTTGGAAATTGTGTTAATAATCGCTCATCAAAAATAAGTTCAGGATTAATTTCAACTTGATTTAATTTAACTGTACCGCTCGCTGTAGTACGTTGACCAAACCCATTCCAGTCATTAATAATTTCAATGCCTTGAGCATCTCGATTCACAATGACTAAAACCACATGACCTTCAGGATGAACCGCTTTAATTGCGAGCCAATGCGCAAAACTTGTTCCCGTCGAATAAAACTTTTCGCCGTTTAAAACATATTTGCCGTTTTCAATAGTAAGCGTGGTTTTTAAGGTTTTTGAGTCATGGGTATTTCGTTCGGGACCACCGTTGGCAAGACGTTTACCGGCTAATATTTCTGAAAAGATAAATTGTTTTTGTTGTTCTGTACCCATGATTTCAATCAGGTTTAACAGGCTAATCTGATTTTGTGGAATCTGACCAACATTTGCATCACCTTTACTTAAAATACGGAAAACTTGTGCCAGTGTTTTATTGGAAACGAAAGCACCGCCGTATTTTTTTGCAATACGAATTCCGCCTAAGCCTTTTTGGCTAAAGCTTTCGATTTGCTCATGCGGTAATAAGCGTTGTTGATCACGTGTATTACGACCCTCTAAAGCAAAATCAGCCACTTGATAAGCAGCATTAATTGCTTGTTGATCATTCTGAATGACTTGGACGTATGCCGTCGTTTTAGATAGAGAATTAGACATAATGACACCTTGTATTGCTGTCATTACCTTACAAAAGAAATATTTTTCCACTAAACGAGGACTTATGCTCAGCTTATGAATAAAAATGCAAAGCACTTTTTTTGATTTTTAATAGATAAATATAGATATAGAAATATATTAAAAATCAATAAATTATAATTTTTATTTGTAAAATGAATAACTAAAAAGTTTTTAATATGAAAAAGAGCTATAAGTACGGTAAAAAAAGATATAAAAAATATAGACCTAACTGTCAGTGAAAAATGAGCACAATATCCATTGTTTTCATTAAAAATAGCTTCTAAAGTATCTACTTACCGAAGACGATTTTTGTACGAATAGTCAAATAAAAATAAACGTGGAGATTTTATGCGGGTTTTGTATCAGTTTCCTTTGTCTCATTATTGTGAAAAAGCTCGCTGGTTGTTAGACCATAAAGAACTTGATTACGTTGCACATAATTTGATTCCTGGATTTCACCGTGCTTTTGCACAACTTAAAACAGGTCAAAATTTGTTGCCGATTTTAAAAGATGACCATCGCTGGATTGCTGAGTCGACTAAAATTGCGCTTTATCTGGATGATACTTATCCGGAACATGCACTTTTACGCCGTGATGAACAACTTAGACAGCAAACTCTTAAAATTGATAGTTTGGCAGATGAACTTGGGGTGCATGTACGTCGTTGGGCACTTGCTCATACTTTAGCTCAAGGAGATCATGCTCTAGAGATTATGATGGGCGAACAAGGCTACTTACGACAGTTTGAGAAAATATCAAAACCGTTTCTCAAGACTCTAGTCAAGAAAAATTATAAGCTTGAAGAAGAGCTCGTAAGTCAGTCAAAAGGACGCATGGATGAACTCATTAATGAGTTAAACCATTATTTAATTGAAAACCAAGCACGTTATATGGTTGGTGACCGCTTAAGCCTCGCTGATATTTCAGTATGTTCTATGCTTGCACCTTTATTAGAAATAAAAGGTACACCATGGGAAAGGGAAGAAGATGGGGAAGTATCGCCCGATTGGAGTAATTATCAGAAATATTTACTTGATTTGCCGCTTGGACAGTACGTTTTAAGAATATATCAAACTGAACGTAATGCACGGGTTGACTGGCGAGGAATTTAAATTTTAGTTTTTAAAAGCTCCGATAAAATCGGGGCTTTTTTATTTTTTTAACTTTAAAGATACTTAAAAAATATTACTATCAATTTTATAAATGATTTTTAATAAAACATTTATGTACATTATTTTGATGCTTAATTTAATATTTATTACTGTTTATTCAACTTAAGTATAAGCTACTAATAAATTTGATCTTTTATTTTTGGGATAAAAGTTACTTTTGCTAAAAACAGTTTTTAGAAAAATTTAAGCCACTTTATTGTGCATGTGTTTACATTGTAATCAATAATTGCCACATTTAAGTGTAAATAGATGAGCTTAATAATAGACAGAAGATTAAAACATAGATTAAAGTAGAAACATGTGAGCAGTTTTAAAGGTATTAATTCTGCGAAACAGATAAATAATAAGTGAAGCAAATGGACGTGTCCTACTTGGAAAAGTTGGCTCGATAATTGCAATTTAATAATAAATCACTCTATTTCTCTATATGAATGATTCTGTAGACAAATAGAGGGAATGATCATCAAGGAGTTCTTATGAAACGTTCTGCAACCTCTCTCATTGTTTCAACAGTTATGCTTTGTACGGTTGGTGCTACTTCTCAAATTCAGGCAGCAGATACATTAGCTAAAATTAAAAGTACTGGGAAAATCGTTATTGGCCATCGAGAATCGTCTGACCCGATTTCATATGTTGTTGCAGGTAAACCAGTAGGTTATGCAGTCGACATTTGTAACCAGTTTGCAAATGATATTAAAAAAGAATTGAAAATGCCTGGTTTAAAAGTTGAATACAAGGCAGTAACTTCATCAACACGTATTCCTGAGCTTTTAGCGGGCAATATTGATATGGAATGTGGTACCACCACAAACTCTAAACAGCGTCAGCAACAAGTGGGTTTCTCAACTAACTACTATGCAACAGAAGTACGCATGGCTGTTAAAGCAAACTCTGGTATTAAAAGTTTGGCAGACTTAAATGGTAAAGCAGTTGTTACTACTCAAGGTACTACATCTGACAAGTACATTAAGATGAATGAAAAAGGCCAAGCAATTAATGTACAAAATATTTATGGTAAAGACCATGCTGACTCTTTTGCCATGATGGCATCTGGACGCGCTGCTGCATTTGTAATGGATGATAATATTTTAGCAGGCTTAATTGCTAAGTCTTCTACACCTAAAGCATTTGCAATTGTTGGTCCAGTACTTTCATCAGAACCTTATGGCATTATGATTGCAAAAGATGATCCAAAATTTAAAGCAATTGCTGACCGTACTGTAAATAACTTATGGAAAACTGGTCAAATGGATGCTTTATATAAAAAATGGTTCTTATCGCCAATTCCACCGAAAAATACTAATTTGAACATGCAACAAAGTTCATCTTATAAAAAACTCAAAGCTCACCCAACAGATGCAGGAATCTAACTGGATCTTTTTGTCCTAAATTTACTTGTGCAGGTGTAAAAATTCATTTGCACAAGTGGTCTATTTTCTAAAGATATTAATTTAAGGGGCAAACATGTCAGTCGGCTCACTAAACTGGACTATATTCTGTGCGGAGTCTAATGAATATGGTGTCGATAAAGCCGCATGGGCAGAATCAGTTTGTAAGGTTATTGGTAGTTCTAGCTACAATGCCTATGCTGAGGCGCCCACATGGTTACAAATGTTAGGTTCTGGTGTCTTTACTATGGTTTGGACTGCCATTGTAGCCTTTCTTATCGCATTTTTATTAGGTTCTCTCCTCGGGGTAATTCGTACTTTACCCAATAAACCACTTGCTTTTATCGGCAACTGCTATGTCGAAATATTCCGTAATATTCCATTAATTGTACAGTTATTCTTCTGGGCTTTTGTTTTTCCGGAGTTCTTACCGGACAGTTTAAGTGCAGGAAGTGGAGATGTTGTAGCAGGGGGATGGTGGAAAAACATTTTAAATCAACAACCCGCTGTTATCGGTGTTTTTGCTTTAGGCCTTTATACTGCGGCGCGTGTTTCGGAGCATGTTAGAGCAGGAATTAACACGGTTTCTCGTGGTCAAAAGTTTGCGGCATCGGCTATGGGATTTACCACCGCTCAAAGTTATCGTTATGTGATTTTGCCAGTTGCGTACCGTACGGTATGGCCAACGATTACGTCAGAAGCAATGAACGTCTTTAAAAACTCGGCAGTTTTATATGCCTTAAGTGTTTTAAATTTCTTTGCTTATACCAAAACCATGCGTGAAGAGACTTCACAGGACATTATCATTCTTATTCTGTCTACACCTGTCTATTTAATCATTACATACACCATTAAATTTATAATGGCATGGATTGAAAAACGCATGGCTGTACCAGGTTTAGGCTCGGGAGGAAAATAATTATGGATTTTTCTCTATTGCATAATCCTGATGTTATTGCGGCATTAAAAGAAGGATTTATTTTTACACTTACCGTAACCGTGCTTGCAATGATGGGGGGCATCCTCATTGGAACTCCTTTGGCAATGATGCGTTTATCCAACAACGCCCTTGCAAGTAACTTTGCCAAGTTCTATGTAGATTTATTCCGTGGTATCCCATTAATTCAGGTTATTTTTATTTTTTATTTCTTGTTGCCAAAGATATTTGAGTTTCAATCAGATACGTATTGGGGGCCATTATTTTCCAGCGTTGTGACTTTTGCCATTTTTGAAGCTGCGTTTTTCTCGGAAATTGTACGTTCGGGTATTCAGTCTATTTCAAAAGGGCAAGTCAATGCAGGCTACGCTTTAGGTTTTACCTATGGACAATCCATGCGTTACGTGGTGTTACCGCAGGCCTTTCGCAATATGCTTCCGGTATTACTTACTCAAACCATCATTTTATTTCAGGATGTGTCATTAGTTTATGTCATTAGTGCACCAGACTTCTTAGGTCGTGCAGATACTTTGGCTAATACCTATGGTCCTGAAACGAAAGCAACATTCTATTTAATCGTCGCTGTGGTGTATTTCTGTAGCTCGTTTGTGCTATCGCAATTAGTCAAACGTTTGCAGAAAAAAATTGCCATCATTCGCTAATTGGAGATTTTAAATGCCAATGATAGACATCCAACATATCTCTAAATGGTATGGTGATTTTCAGGTTTTAACAGATTGCACGACGAGTATTGAAAAAGGTGATGTCGTTGTTGTTTGTGGGCCATCCGGTTCAGGCAAATCAACGCTCATTAAAACTGTAAATGCTTTAGAGCCGTTTCAGCAAGGCGACATTATTGTTGATGGGGTTTCACTAAAAGATCCGAAAACTGATCTTGCAAAGTTCCGTTCTCGGGTAGGAATGGTGTTCCAGCATTTTGAACTTTTTCCTCACATGACTGTTTTGGAAAATTTAACCATTGCCCAAGTAAAAGTTTTAAAACGTTCAGTTGCAGAAGCGCGTGAAAAAGGTCTTAAATATTTAGAACGTGTAGGTCTGCTTGCCCATAAGGATAAATTTCCAGGGCAACTTTCTGGTGGTCAGCAACAGCGTGTTGCTATTGCCCGTGGCTTATCAATGGACCCAATCTGTATGTTGTTTGATGAACCTACTTCGGCACTCGACCCTGAAATGGTAGGTGAGGTTCTTGAAGTGATGGTGCAACTTGCTCATGAAGGTATGACCATGATGTGTGTAACACATGAAATGGGCTTTGCAAAACGCGTATCTAACCGTTTAATTTTTATGGATGAAGGTAAAATTCTTGAAGATTGCCCAACCCATGAATTCTTTGATAATTTAGAAGCACGTCATGAGCGCGCTAAAATTTTCTTGGAAAAAATTCAGGCAATGCACTAATTGTGACAATAAAAAAGAGCCATGAGTGGCTCTTTTTTTACATCTAAATTTTAGAAATTATATTTTGCTAATAAATTTATGCGTGAGTAATCACCTTTATCACCTGCAAAAGTTTCACGCTGGCCGTAAGTATATTCTGCACCTAAATCAATATTTTTAACCGGATTCCAGATTAAGTTGACCAAAGCGTTATAAATTTCTTTGTTATAGCTAGTATTAGTTAAATTGCTATTTGCATAGACGCTATCATCTTTATATTGAATACCGCCTATTGCGAAAGTAGAGCGGAGAATAGGGCTCCATTTCCGTTGGTAGCCGATCACCGCACTATCAAATTCACCTAAGTTGATATCTTGAGTAGTTGTATCGTATGCATACGCAGAGTTGCTATAAGATAAATAGCGGCCATCACCTTTAACATGATAATAGTTGGCAACCACACTATCCTGAGGCGTGATATCGTACTTGCCACCGATGCCTACACCCCAGCCAAATTTTTCTTCAGATGAACTATCTTTAGGCGCTACTCGATTTTCATGGACAAGACCATGAAGCTGTAATAAGCCTTTATTATCTGCGGTTTTGAAATCATAACGAGTTGTTAGAGCAGGGAAACGGCTTCCTCCAGCAGCATTACTCACTTTTTCAACATCACCACCTTCTAAGGCAACTAATATTTTTTGTTGAGCATTAATTGGTTGAGTATAGCGAACCTGTACAGTACGTGTGGTTCCTGTACCTACTGCACCGGTAAAGTCTAGTGTTTCCGGAGAAGTATCTGTATTGACGAAAGGTGAAGTGGTTTGACCAGCTAACCATTTGCCTAAAGACATATAGGCATGGCGTACACGGAAAGTTCCACTGCCATTATCGCCATTGCCTCCCATAAAATCGGCTTCAATTTTGCCTGTTAAATCGCCGTATTGTGTAGGTCGAGTAAGATCTAACCCAATGCGTGTAGTCGCTGCAGATACATTTAATGAGTCCTGTCTTGGGTCATCTTTATTTAAAGGGTAGTTAGCACTATTTGAAATGCTGCCATTTGACCCTTTAAAGTCATAGGTTGCATCTACACGGACATTCCCATAAAGCTTGACTTGCGTTTGGCCATCAGGCATTTGCATCCAACCCGGTTTGCTCTGAGGAACGGGTAAGCTTGCTGCAATTGTAGTTGGCGGCACTGTTGGAGTATTTACTACAGTTACCGCTTTTTGCTGATTTGATAATTGCTGGACCAGTTGCTTTAACTCACTAACTTCTTTGCGTAAAGCATCTACTTCCGCATCAGTAGCAGCATGAGCTGGCATAACTACACCAGTTAAGCTGATAGTGCTCATTGCAAGAATTAATGTTTTGATATTTTTCACAGGCATTCCCCACATTGGATATAAAAGATTTCCAATATGTGCATAACAAAAAGAGTGCCAACTTTTTAAAATTATTTAAACTCATTGATTTTAATTAAGAAATTATAAAATTTTTAAAAATTAAATATGTTTTTATTCATATACTAATTAAATCATTGAAGAGTTATAGGCTATAAGCAATTGAAAATGCGCTATGAACGTTATACTACTGCACAGTTAACAAGCAAAAGTTAAGTTAAGAGGGTGGTAAAGCTTTATTCTCTCTTTTAATGATATTTGATTTCCAAAGTAGGCTTAGCTTTAGGATATACTGTAATTTATAAAGCGTGTTAATTGGAGCAAAGAATGGAGTTAGACCGTTTTGATAAACAAATTCTGGAAATTTTGTCTCATGAAGACCTGAATTTGAATGAGCTTTCAGAACGGATTAATCTTTCAGTTAGTTCTGTTCATCGCCGAATTAAACACTTGATTGAAGCTAATATCATGGGGCAACTCAAAAGAGAAATTAACTTTAGCAAATTGGGTTTTACTTTGCATATTTTGCTACAAGTCTCTTTAAGCAAGCATGATAGTGAGACATTTGATAAATTTCTTTCTGAAATTGAAGCCATTCCTGAAGTAACAAATGCTTTTTTGGTGACTGGTCAAAGCGCCGATTTTATTCTTGAATTAGTTGCACGTAATATGGACGACTACAGCGAAATTTTATTAAGACGGATTGGTAAAATTGATAATGTCGTTGCTCTGCATTCGAGCTTTGTCATTAAAGAATACAATGTATTTAACTGTTATAACTTATTAAATAAAGTATAAAAAAACGCACCAGTTGGTGCGTTTTCTCGTCTTAGGCATCAAGTTGCGCTAAAACTTCATCACTAAACTCAACGTTTGTATAAACGTTTTGTACATCGTCTAAATCTTCAAGCATATCAATGAGTTTCATCACTTGTTTAGCTTGATCAATATCAGTGATTTCTGCTTTAGTAGAAGGGCTCATCACTACTTCAGCATTGTCTGATTTTAAACCAGCAGCTGCAAGAGCATCTTGAACCTCACCAAAAGTCTCTGGAGAAGTGATTACTAAAATTTCATCTTCTGAAACTTCAATATCTTCTGCACCAGCTTCTAAAGCAACGTCCATGATCTTATCTTCTAAAGAAACATCGTCAAAAGTAATCTCACCACGTTTGGTAAATAGGTAAGCAACAGAACCTGCGGTACCTAAGTTACCATTAGTTTTGCTGAAACAATGGCGAACATCTGGAACTGTACGGTTCAGGTTGTCTGTCATTGTTTCAACAAGAACAGCAACACCACCTACACCATAACCTTCGTAGGTTACTTCTTTTAAATCATCATTATCTTCACCACCCACACCGCGTTGAATTGCACGGTTAATGGTATCTCGTGTCATGTTGACAGAAAGCGCTTTTTCGACAACAGCACGAAGGCGAGGGTTACTGGCAGGATCTGCACCACCAAGTTTTGCAGCAGTGACAATTTCACGAATATATTTAGTAAAAACTTTACCGCGACTGGCATCTTGTTTCGCTTTACGATGCTTAATATTGGCCCATTTAGAATGACCCGCCATGGAAGTGAACTCCAAAAATTAAAAAATGCAAAAGTGACAGAATATTAGCATAGGCATGGTTTTCTTGAAAACTGTTGCCTTACGTTTTGTTAGTCAATTAAATAAGCTTAGAGAGCCTAAATTTACATAAAAATATAGGCTCAAATTTCATGAGAGAGTTAGCTAGTTAATTTTCACATCAATATCATATTGCGCATAAAGTTCTTTAATCGTTTCAAGATCTTTCTGCAAATCGGTAGGATAAATCTTACCTAAAATACCGCCTTTTTTAGTTCTTGCATTTGCATACATCAGCACAATCGGAACATTTGCTGCCTTAGCAATATGCCAAAAACCGGTACGAATAGGTTTGCGTTCCGATCCATCTTTGGCACGCGTTGCTTCAGGTGCAATCACTAGATTAAATGTATCGCTACTTTGGAATTTTTCGACCATTTGAGAGACGATATCTTTGCTTGCTTTTCGGTCAACGGGAATGCCACCTAGCTTTTCAAGGATAGTCTTCATTGGACCTTTGAAAAGTTCTTTTTTTATTAGTGTATGAATTTTTAAATCTAATATTTGAAACAAAGCAATTGATAAGATCGCATCAAGGTTAGAAGTATGTTCAAAACCGATAATAACTTGTTTTTTCTCAAGAATGGTAGGATCTGCATCATAGGTCCAACCAACTGCTTTGAAGATAGAATTGCCTAAAAACTTTTTCATAGAGATGTGGGAGACAATAAGGTTGCAGAATTCTAATATGAGTTTGTCTAAAAAGGTAGAAAATTATCTACCAAACAAATTTTATTTATTTTAATTTAAAAATATTTTTAAATATTATATTCTAATTTAATAATAGAAAAATATATAATTGAATTTTTAAAGTATTATTTTATACATAAAAAATATTAGAGATTTTCAGTTTTAATTAAATACTCAATATATTGCCATTTCTTAGAAGGATCAATCAGATCTTTATCAATTGTCCCATCAATAATAATACCATCAATAATTGAAATGATGATATGAGTAAGTGGAGTAGGGTCTTTAACATCTAGCTCTACTAATAAACTATTTAATAAATTTATAAGCCAGTTTGTATATTCTTGAAATGGTTCACGAATTGAGGTGTATTGTTTAGACACTTCAATAAAAGCCTTTTTGAATAGGCAACCATTAAAATTCTCACTATTAACCCAGTCAATATACCAATTAAAAATTAGATGTATTTTCTCAATTGGACTCACATCTGGATGTAAGCTTAATTTTTCATAAATTGAATTTTGTATATTAATATTTCGATGATGTAGGCACTCCATGATTAAACTTTCTTTCGATGGAAAATATTTGTAGAAAGTCATCTTGGCTACATTTGATTCAGCAATAATTTTGTCTACCCCTGTAGCATTGTAACCAATTTGGTTAAAAAGTTCTAAAGCAGTATTTATAATATCTTCTTTTTTTGACATTACATTTCCATATAATTGAAACTAATTATTACTTGATATAGATTTTAAAATTTTAATCAAATTAATCATAATCAAAAACATAATTTTATTCAAGCTAATATTATAAAAGCTAATCAAGATTATTTTTAAATTTTTTAAATATTCTATTTGATTTAGTAGAATTTTAATTCTAATATGAATTTTCAACAAAAGAGTCTTATTTTTATCTTAACTATTTGTTTTAAAAACAGAATACGGAAATTTAAAAAATTAATAAGTTTAATGAGAGTGGATTATGCCTAAAAAATTTGAGGACTTTAATAATCCTAGGAAAAAAGCACTTGCAGGGATGAAACAAAGCATTTCAGCTGAACTTTGGGACAAAAATCTTAATTTTTTAAATCAATTAAGAGCCAAGATCGCGAAACATCCAGTATCTCATCATCCTGCAATAGAAACTTTAAATAACGGTGGAATTAATAAAGAAAACTTAAAGCGTATTCATTTAGAGTATCGCCATGCAATCGTACAAACATTTACAGATGCTTTATTAATGGCTCAATACCAGACAAAGCAGTTAGAACCTAGGTTGCATGCAGGTGCAAAGATGTTTCCGCGCTGTCTTTTGAGTCTTAATATATTTGATGAGTTTGGGTTTCGGCCTGGGACCGACAAAGACGGTTATTATCAAGGTAACCCAGAATATGCACATTATCCTTTATTTGAAGATGTCCTTGATGATTTTGGAGTGACGGAGGACGAGCGCCGGAGTTATCAACCAACAGAAATTGCACATCAGGTGAGAGAGTTTCTAGAAAATTCCTATAAAGACTATAAAGCCGTTTCTGCTTTATTAGCTGTAGCTGAAGAAGAAGTTATTTTGTACAGTCCACCTTTACGAAAAGCAACCAGTGCTGTAGGTATAGCGGTCGAGGGTGGTGGCTATTACCATGTGCATGGAGTATCTGAAGATGAAACTGCTGAGGCAGCAGATGACGACCATGAAGAAGATCTATGGTTTATTTTAATGCAAGCTTGTACAGAAGAAGACTACACTTATTTAGAAAACCTATGCCTCGAATATTGTGATTTATGGGAAAAGTTTTGGGATGTTCAAATGGAAAACTCGAAATCAATCCTGAAACAAAATTTAGCTTAAGAACAGGTCAAATAATCAACTCAAACATTTATAACAGTCCTAAAGGTTGAAAAGGAATGCTCAACAATATGGAAATTGGAAAAGACTTTTAATGTTTAATTGAACAATTTTTGAATAATGAAGTGATATTTGGCTATATTTTAAAAATATCTAAAGTTAAAAAACCCCAAAAACTTAAAGTTTTTGGGGTTTGTATTTGGTGGGCCCACACAGACTCGAACTGTGGACCAACGGATTATGAGTCCGCTGCTCTAACCGACTGAGCTATAGGCCCTATAATCAGAAAAGCTTTTAATCTCAAGGCTTTTCAGTGCCTGCAATACTAATCAATTTTTTTATTAAACACAAGTATTTTTCAAAAGTAGCAGCAGTAGAC
This sequence comes from Acinetobacter sp. BD54, assembly GCF_044778325.1. Taxonomy (NCBI): domain Bacteria; kingdom Pseudomonadati; phylum Pseudomonadota; class Gammaproteobacteria; order Moraxellales; family Moraxellaceae; genus Acinetobacter; species Acinetobacter sp. BD54. Next base: position 410,640 of record NZ_JANJEP010000002.1, read on the forward strand.
CTGAAAAATATTTTGCTATATTGTTAATTATCACAAGCGATAGGGATTCTAGCTTATGAGCACTTCACGAGTAAAGCTAACTAAGTCATTTATCGATCAACTTGAACTCACACCGGCTATTTATCGTGACAGTGAGATTATTGGCTTTGCTATTCGTGTAAATAACTCTTATAAAACTTACATTGTGGAGAAGAAAGTAAAAGGGAAATCAATTCGTTGTAAATTAGGGGATTATGAAAAAATTACTCTTGAAGACGCCCGTATACTTGCACAGCAGAAGTTAAAAGAGTTAACTGACTCAAACTCTTTAAGCATTAAAAATAATAAAATATTAAAAAATAGTTTAAATGAGAAAATTGACCAGCCTTATCTCAAAGAAGCTTTCCAAGTATATATAAATCACCACGAGTTAAAAGAAAGGACATTAGCCGACTATAGAGAAGTTATAGAAAAATATTTAATAGACTTAAGTGAACTTAAACTGATTGATATTACTGAACAGAGGATTGAAGAAAAGTATATTCAGCTATCTCAGTATAGTTATGCAAAAGCTAATTTATCTATGCGTGTACTTAGAGCGGTCTATCGTTTTTCAATTATGTATTATCAAAATAAAAATTGTGAAGTAATTATACCAAGGATAAACCCGGTTAATTTGTTAAAGAAGAAACAGCTCTGGGAAGAAATTCCACCTCGAAGAAACTATATCGATGTGGATAATCTAACCAAGTGGGTGCAAGCAATTATTGAATATAAAGGTAGGGGACAGGAAAATGAAACAAATAAGGATTTTTTATTAACACTTATATTAACAGGGCTTTTTAGGAATGAGTGTGAATCTTTACATTGGAAAAATATAGATTTAGAGGAAGGAACTCTTTCTTTTATAAATCCATATAATAATGTGTACTATAAAATTTATATGGGAAACTTTCTTTGGCATCTGATGAAAAAACGAAGAATACAAAATAAAGGAGAGTGGGTTTTTCCATCTGTAAAATCTGAATCTGGTCATATTATTAATATTTCGAAATTTAGAAAAAAAATTAATGAGCAATGTAATCTTTCTTTTACTTTTCAAGATCTACGTAGAACATTTTATTTTGTGTTAAATCATTTAACTAATAAACCATTAGCTAGCAAAAGAACAGATCAGTATGAAGAAAAGCTAGACGTTAAGAATATTGCTCATGCTCAGGATATGCGTAATAGAATGAACAAGGTTGAGCAAATTATTCTTGGTCCCTATCGAGATGAACTTATTAAATCTATCAATATTAACCTATAAAATTTTGTCCTTTCAAAGCTAGAAATAGAAGCTGTACGGGTTCAAAAATAGTATAAATTTAAAGTAAGTTTTATGGATAAAACCTAGAATGATGATTGTTTCTCATTTTCTACAACCTTTTGTAATTGATCAATTTTATACTTGACTAAAACACTTGGAATTTATACAGTAGTAGAGTATTTTTGATAATTATTATTATTGCTTAGTCCTGAAATACAGTAAGAAGCCTATTCATCATGAATAGGCTTTTTGCTTTCTTTAATTTAATCATAGAGTTCTCGTTTTTTATGAAAATTAGTATAATAAAATCAATAAAATAAGTGTTTTTAATAAATTGAAAAAGATTGTCACGTAATTTTTCATTATGAACAAAACTGATTTAAATAGTACTCAAAGTGTAACATGGCTAAATGCTAAGTTTAACTTTCAATCAATAAGGCATAGGAGTGTCATCATGTTTAAAGCAATGTTTTTCTTCAGTGCAGGTGCGATGTTTGGCTATTGTTATAAGCATTATGATGAAAAAGTTATAGAGTCTAATAAATCTAAATAGCTCCTAAAAAAACCGTCTAAATGGCGGTTTTTTAATGACAATTTTGAGATAAGTTTGCTTGAACAATCTGGACAAGCTCTCTGGCTGCTTTCGATAACGGTTTATCTTGAAGCCAAATGAGATAAATAGATAAAGGCAAATGATTTTTCGTATTTTTAAAATCTAATTGAACTAAGTGGCCTTGTTCAATTTTTTCTTTTACCAAAGATAAGGGAAAATTTCCCCATCCTAAGCCAGCTTCGACCATATTAATTGCTGTTTGTAAGCTATTCGTTTTCCAGTACATTGCTCCAATGATTGAACGTGAGTCTTCCATATCCAGCTCACTACTTGCGACCACAATTTGCCGAATATTAATTAACTCTTCAATCGTGTTTAACTTATTCTGTTCTTTTAAAAACGGATGATGAGCAGAGATCGTAGCAATAACTGTTTCTGACATTACTAATTGTAGGCTTTCACGCATTTTTATATTGAGATTTGAACCTGCAAGGCAAAGGCTAATATTTTCTGTATAAAGTAAATTTAAAATATCATCTTGAGGAGCTGTAATAATTTCTAGGTTAAGAAGAGGAAACTTCTCTGCTAGTTGCTTTATGGCTTTAAAAAGTAATTCAGTATTCGCATCTGAAACCACACCTATTTTTAATTTACTTTCAAGACCAAGTGAAAGTTCATAAGCATGCGTAGCTAATAGCCTAAGTTGTTCAGCAATAATACGGGCTTGAGGTTCCAATGCTAAAGCCGCCGCGGTAGGAATAACTTTGCGGTGTGTACGTTCAAATAAGTGATAACCAAGTTCTGCTTCAATATTGGCAATTGCCATACTCACTGCTGATGGTACTCGATTTAACTTTCGTGCCGCGGCCGAGAAAGATCCAGTATCTAATACAGTTAAGAAAAGTTCGATATTTTCACTATTAAAATTCATTTTGATATCAGTAGAACTGAAAGCTGTTAACTTTATATGTGATTTTAACTGAAACTAAAATAAAAAGAAGTGATAAAAGTTGAAAGATTATGCAAGGTTTAAAACGTCGTATTGTTTATGTTTCTTCTTATGAAATTATTGGAATGGTGATTTCATCAGTTGGTTTGGCTCTTTTGGCCGGAGATAGTGTAGAGCACACTGGGCCACTTTCAGTGATGATTACTACTATTGCGGTAACGTGGAACTTTATCTACAACATTCTTTATGAAAAATGGGAGGCTCGCCAAGAAAGTAAGTCGCGTACGGTTAAACGAAGAATTGCACATGCGATCGGATTTCAAATTACTTTAGTAATGTTCTTAATTCCGCTTATTGCGTGGTGGATGAATATTTCTCTTGTTGCCGCATTTTGGTTAGATGTTGCATTTATTATTATCATTCCAATTTATACATTCATATTTAATTGGACATTCGACAAGTTATTTGGATTACCTGCCTCTGCACAACCAAACACTGCTCAACAGTAGAAAAATATTAATGAGATATCAAAGTGTTATTTTAGACTTTGATATCTCGTCTTAACATTATTTTACTCGTTCAAGTTGAAGAGCTTTTGAAATTTTTATTTGAGCTCTTTTGGCAAGTACATAATATAAAACTGCAGTGGATAACAATCCCACTAGCCAAGATAAATCGACTCCACCCAACATTTCGGCAATTTGTCCTTTATAGAATTTACTATCAATAAAGGGCAACTGAAGTAAGATACCAATACAATAACAAGCGATTCCAATCGTGTTCCAGCGGCCATATTTACCATTTGGGTCATATAAGGCATTTACATCGCATTCTTCTTTAGAAATAAAATAGTAATCAACTAAATTAATTGCACTCCAAGGAATGAAAAATGTAAGAAGGAACAAAATAAAAGATTTGAATGCGCTTAAAAAAGTATGTTCACCTACAACTGCAATAAATGTTGAGATAATTACCATTGCAAGAACAATTGTAAGTCGCGTTAATTTTGAAATTTGAGCACTTGGCTTAAAACTGTTCCAAATGGTCGCAATACACATAAAACTGCCATAAGCATTAAGTGTAGATAACGTGACCTTTCCGAATGCAATACTAAAATATAAAAAAGTAATCACAAGAGCGATTGGATTCATGCCTACAACGTACTGAACTTCATTGCCAACAAAACCACCATTCGAGACTTGAGCAATGAATACACCGAGCATCATTGAAATTTGGGAGCCTATTAAAGACCCAAGCCCAACTGCCCAAAATACGCGTGTTGAAGATGTTTTTGTAGGAAGATAACGAGAATAATCTGCTACATAAGGTCCAAATGAAATTTGCCAAGAAGCAGAAAGAGAAACTGCTAATAAAAATGATGACCAGCTAAAATGCCGTACAGCAAGCAATTCTGAAATATTAGAGAGAGCTAAAATTTGAGTTAAAATAATAACAAAAGCAATTAAACCAATAACACTTGCAACTTTGCCTACCCAATGAATTAAACGATAGCCAATTGTCGCAAATATAATAATAAAACAAGCATAGATTAAAATACCTGTTGTATTACTCACTTGTGCTAGATGAGCAATTGCTTTACCAGCGAGTACCTCACCAGTGGCCGTAAAGCCAATATACATAAGACAAACAAGAATGATGGGGATACAGGCACCATATACCCCAAATTGGACTCGACTCGAAATCATTTGTGGGAGGCCTAGTTTTGGACCTTGAGCTGCGTGTAAAGCCATGACGGCAGCACCAAAGCATTGTCCAATAAAGAGGCCAATGATTGACCAAAATACATCACCACCTAATACGACGGCTAATGCACCTGTAACAATAGCTGTAATCTGTAAATTGGCCCCGAACCAAAGCGTAAATTGGGCAAATATACTGCCATGCCTTTCATTTTCAGGAATAAAGTCAATACTTCGGTTTTCAACAAATCCGCTTTTCGATTTCCCAGCTGATGAGTCCATAACACTCTCCTTATCCTTTAAGAGCTTTTCTATTATTAGATCCATTTTTGTATAAACAAATACAAACATGTATATACAAGTTATTTGAAAAAGAAGCAAATGGTTTTTTGAGCCGATACCTTAAAATTTTTTTGTTTGTAAATTAAAACGAGTTGAGAAAACGAAACTGATGTTATGGCTATTTTTATAAAGATGAGTCTGTTTGATCCGTAAATTCAGTTTATAAAAAAGCCCTCCATTGAGGGCAGATAATCAGACTTCTGCATCAAGGATTGCTTGAAAAAATACAGGTAACTCCGAAAATTGAACTAATTGTGTTTTATCAGCGTGTTTGTAATAGTACTGATAGTGGGGTGTTTCAAAACCACTATCAAGATATTGGGTTGCATCAGAAAATTGGGCTTTTGCAACGGGCTTATCCTTTTTAAATTTAACAATAATTGGATTAACGGAATTTAATTTAACAGGAACACCATTCTCGAATTTGGCTGTTTCAATGAGTAGAGATATTTTAAAATCACCAAATACTACACAAAACTGTCCTCCATTTTCTGTTTTGATTTCTCGATCATGAAAAAGTTCTTTAAATAAATTTTTTAATGATTCTCTATGCTTGTCTAAAGCTAACTGGAAATCATGATCTTGCTGTTCTAGTTTCTCTTGCTCTTCTTTTAGCAATTTGGCCTGTTTTTCGATAGTTGTAAAATCCAAATTCATCTTAATTCTCCTTGTTGTGTTTTAAAACTATATATGGCAACCATTTGTTAAGTTTTAAAGAAACATACATTCTTTGTTACAACGCAATAATTAAGATGAATTTGTGTGATCATTACTTTGTGCAAGGCTTAGCTATAAGTGCAGGACGTTTAATCTGAATAAATCCTCCACTACTCATCACGCCAAGCATGACTAAAGCTGTGCCTATAAGTTGCCAGATATTAAGTGATTGACCAGCTAACAAGGCAACTAACATACTAAAAACCGGAACAAAGTTAAAAAAGATTGATGCTCGGCCTGCACCTAGTTTTTGAATACCATTAAACCAAAATAAATAAGCAATCATGGTAGAACAAATAATGACGTATCCCATAGCTAAGTGTGCAGTGATAGGCGCCATAGCAATTGCTTGAGAAGGGTGCTCAAAAATTACACTTAATATGATTAAAGTCAAAGCACCGAACATCATGGAAAAGGTTGTGGTCTCTAAAGGTGTAGCATTTTTTACATAACGGCGTGATAGCACATTCGCTAAACAAAAACTGACACCACCTAGTAAGATGAATAAGTCCCCGATTGCTATTTTTAAATGTAGTAGCGTTGAAATATGGCCATGACTAATAACAAAAAGTACACCACTTAAACCAAATACAACACCAATAGACTTATTAAGTGTTAGTTTTTCTCCATCAAGTAAAATTGTTAACAATAAAGTAATTAAAGGTGTTGTGGCCATGATTAAAGCGCCATTGACTGCTGAGGTGGTTTGTAAACCATAGAAACAGCCTAGGTTAAAACCGGCAATACCTATAATTCCAATAATAAGATAGATAGCTAAATTTTGCCGTAATGCGGCCCAACGTAGCTTTCCTATAGCTGCAAAAAGAATAAATAGACCAAGGCTTGCAATTGTAAAACGTTCAGCTGCTGCTGAAAGAGGTGGCATATATTGAATCACATAAGACATCGCATTAAATGCCGAGCCCCAAAACAGCATTGTGATTACAACACCAGTATAGGCATACACCATTGATTTATTCATGATTGGGCTCCGAAAAAGAATGTCTTTATTCTGAGTAATCACATAAAGGTGTACAATTCCATATTAATTCATCTCTGATGTGAAAATTTGCACAATGATTGATTGGGAAAATTTACATTACTTTTCAGTTTTTTCTGAAGAGAAGACACTTTCAGCTGCTGCAAGAAAGTTAGGTGTTGACCATGCTACTGTTGCAAGAAGAATTGCCCAGTTAGAAGATAATTTAAAACTAAAATTAGTGGACCGTAGACCTCGTACTTATATTTTAACTTCAGAGGGGGAGCGTCTGGCCAAAATCGTGACACGTATGATGGAAGAAACATTTTCTATTGAACGTCTAGCTCAGGCAGGACAACAGGAAATTAGTGGAGTAGTTTCGGTAAGTCTACCGCCAGCTACGGCTGCGCATTTAGTAATGCCTCATCTTGGTAAGTTTTATCGTCAATATCCTGAGCTACAATTGAGAATACTCGGTGATGTTCATTATGCCTCCTTACAGCATCGTGAAGCAGATATCGCAGTTCGCTTTGGACGCCCTAAAGATGATTATCTAATTGCGCGTAAAGCTGGTGAAGTTCCTTTTGGCATATATGCAGCCCAAGAATATTTGGATGCTATACAAGAAGAAAACTATGGGTGGATTAGCGTTGAAGTTGGTGGAGTTCAAGGACAAAAACAGCAAAAGTTAAAACAACGGTTAAATTATAAAGAGCCTGTTATGGTTACGAATCATCCTGAGCTTCAATGGCGGGCTACTTGTGGAGCAGTTGGCTTAGCTGTACTACCTGATTTTTTAGGCCAGCAAGGTCATTTAGTAAAATTACCTGATGATGACCCAATGAGTGCTGAAATTTGGTTAGTAATTCATGAAGATCTGCGGAGTAGTCCTGCAGTAAGAGTAGTGATGGATTTTCTTTTAGATTGTTTTGAAGCTTTTTGTGTATAACATCGATGCTGCTAATTTTTAGCAGCATCTTTATGCCGATTTATGTTAAAGCGACTTCTATTCCTTTATTTAAATCGGATTTATCTTTTTGTGAATTTAAGTCAATTTTAGCAAAAGACTTTTTGAGTATTTTATGCGCAAATGTATTAACTCTTTTTTCAAGCCAATGAGGTAATTGTATTCCTAAAGGATTAGTTTCAGTTTTAGAAACTTCTGTTGTAACTCTCGTACCCATAATATAATCGAACCATGGTCGAGTTACGCACCAATTAGCATTTTGATTGCTCGTCATATGATGATCATAATGCCAAGGTATACGGTTTTTAGCATACTCTGGATCTAAATGTGATTTGGCATGTATTCGCCAGTAATTCCATATTCCGTAATATAATCCAGCTGTAAAAAAAGGTGCTACTGGTAAGAATACTGTTGCCGCGCCTGCTAAACCAATTAATGCTGTTTTTTCATTATAAATTTCTGCATTTTTGAACATTGATTCTGCATAACCTTGATCATGAAAATTATTTAAGCGAGCACGTTTATGATGAGCAATATGAGTAAAAAAAGGGCTGTTACGATATTTGGTTGGAAATTCATGAAGCCAAACCTTATGAAAATACCATTCCAAACCATTCGCGACAAAAATACCTAATGGGAAACCAAGCATAACAAAAACTTCTTAAAAAATAATTTGATTCATTCTATGAGAAGTTACTGTTATATTTTTGACTTAACAGGCAGTGTCAATATTGCCTAAAAGATCAATTTATTCATTTTTGTTTACGTTGACGATAAGCGCTAGGGGTTTCTCCAGTCCAACGCTTAAATGCTCTTGTAAATGCTGAAGGTTCTGAAAAACCTGTTAAATAAACAATCTGATCAATGCTTTCCTGAGTATGGGCAAGTAAGCGCCTTGCTAGTCGTTCTCTATAATGGTTTAAAATTTGCTCATAGGATGTATTAATTGCTTGAAGATCTGCTCTAAGAGTTCGGGGATTTCGATTTAACTGTTCAGCAATAAACTTTTGATCAAAATTACCTGACTCAAGAAGACCATTGCCGAGTAAACGTTCAATAGCGTAAATGAGACGATGTTTTTCTAAGTTAGCTAATTGTTGCTCTGCAATATTTTCATGGACTTTCAATAATTCAGGTTCAGCTGCTGGTGAGACTTGTTGTAATAATGTGGATGGAAAAATAATAGCTCCAGTTGATTGACCTAAAACCACAGGACATTTCCAAACCTTTTTATAATTGTCATTTGAAGCCCCTTTCGAGTAAGTCAGATGAATTTCTGTAGGGGCGAAACTATTATTTGTAATATATTTAAAAAAATTAAGAAATATACCGATTGCAGCTTCTAAATAATGTCTTACTGAGTGTTCAAAGCCCGATAAAATTGCTTTATCTTGTTCAACAGTTAAGGTGAGATCAAAAACGTCTGTGAGTAAAGCTTGATATTTTAAAGCTCTTTTTAAACCCTCACCGAATGTAGAACTACTTAAAAATAAATATTCAATAACTAGTCCTCTAAATACGGGCATTTGGCTCCCGACATGCAAGCCAATATCTTGATCTTTACTGATTATTTCAGCTGCATTCCAAAACCGATATTGGGTCGAATTATCGCGTCGAATAGTCTTATCTGGTGGCTGATTTGGTAAGTTAACGCTAGCAAAAATTGATTCGGCATCTAAACCCATGTTTTGCATTGTCTGGTAAGTCATCCATAAAAAGATGCCTGCATCTGAGGACTTTTTAAACATACTTCAAAGCTGATCCTTTTTTAAATTTGTGCATGAACTATTCAATCATTCTTTTATTTGTACTACTACTGACTTGTTTGACTAAAGTGATTAATCAGGAAAACTTCCTGCATCTTCTCTTGCTTGCTTCAAGGCTAGAAAAAAACACAGCAAAAAAAGTAAGCCAATAAAAAATAAGAAAAAATCTAAATAACTAATACCTAAACCAACTCCGAAAGCCCCTAAACTTAATAATAAAATACAAAATATTTTCCAAATAATGAGCATGTGGTTTTGTAATAAAAACTTGAAGTTAGGCTGTAATTGAAAAATATTTCCAGATATGTGTTTGTTTTTTTTCTTATAGGTTGTGTAAAGCTTTATAATTTATCGAATTACATAATATTTACTTCTAACTAAACCCTCCTAATTGAGCACTTTTTAATTTTACTATACATTCGTATATATAAAATTTATGTTTTTTGAATTAATAGAATGATAATTCTTTAGAAAGCCTGTAAAATAGAAATTGCAAACTTTATTTTTAATTTATTTTTATTTAAAATTAAGGGGTTAAATAAATTTATCAAACTTTTGTTAAAAAAAAGACTTGATATTTAAGCTAAATTTTGAAATTATAGTCATGCAAATTGTGATCTATTTCCCACAATTTGTATTTCAGGTTAAGTGGTTATCACTAATGCTCATTAGCTTTTTTCGCTTATGAGCATTTTTTTAATTTATTTATTAGTAAAATTTAAAAAATAATGTGTGTGATCATTTGACTTTTTTAGTATTAATTAAAAATTATTCATTCTATAAAGCCTACTACTTACTACTAAGCTCTAGCGTTTAGAAGAAATACTAATCATATTGGATCGTTACCGTTGCATTAGCTTTGACTTCACCGGCTGTTACATTCGAAGCAGTTTGATAATAACGCGCCGTTAAAGGAATATCGTACTGTACTGTCTGGTTAGAACTTACTGTACCAATATCTAGTTTGTTTCCTTTTCGAATAGGATTGTTCGCGCCATTCATATTCCATAACAATTCAACACCAACTCCGTTCGCTTTAGTTGAGTCAGCAGCACTGTTATTAATAACCTGACTATTTGAAGTGTCAGAAATGTAGTCAAAGCTTAAACTCAGTGTATTACTCGTTGGTACACCCGAGTTATTTTCCCCACCGTTACAAAGAATCGATAAATTAAAGTTTTTCTCACCTTGAGTTGATCCAATAGCTCTAAAACCTGATTTCATCACAGCGGGAAGCTGAACAACCGTATCTATACCGTTTTGAATTTCACAAGAAGATGATGCAATAAGAATAGGGGAGCTGCTTAATACTGTGGTTGTTAAGAAAGGACGATTTTGTTGTCCTGTTACATAATAGGTACTGTAACGACCAGCAACTAATGCACCTGAACCTGTAGTTGCAGCAGTTTTAATCACTTCCATAACAAAATAGCCTGGTGAAAGTGTATATGTTGTATTAGGAGTCAAGCTGCGTTTATAAGGGTAATATCCAGAAAAATCCGTAGAGTCGAATGCCTCTCTATAAAGTCGAATACCTATACCCGGAATATTGGTTGCATACACATTATTTCCAATCGAGCTAACAGGATAGTTTAATGGAAGTGCCGCTGTAATTTGGTCACTGACACGGTTGCAAGTTGCAGTAGAATTATTGGGTGAAATAGTAAAAGTATTCTTTTGGAGAACTGTTCCGATTGGATCGGTCGGGCGTACTACAATAGTCCCAATCGTCATTGGAATATCGACTGTGGTAAAGCCCTTGCTTAAAGTACAGTTGGCATAGGTTTGGTTATAAATAAAAAAACTAGTGATGAGTAAACCGCTCTTTATAAGCATTTTTTTCATTTGCAGACTGCCTCTGTCATAATAATTGATTGTTTTTCCTGTAAGATTTTTGATTGAATGTCATAATCAAGTTGACATTCTTCACTATTACTTTGTCCCCATTTCACATAAAGATGATCTTGAGTTAGGGGAGTACGTAAATAAATCCGGCTACCTTGAGCTACCATTCCGACTATTTCATTGTTTTGATTAAAAACTTGTGCTGCAAATGGCAAATGGCCGCCATTAGGTGTTTGGGTGCTAATAAAAACTGCATATCCCGTTTTTGTTGAAAAGTTAACTTTAGTGATTGATCCTGCATACGGGGCAATACGATGACTTGTTTCCGTAAGTTCAACAGTTGATGGCATCCCTTGAGGGTCAAGGCTAATGTCATTTAAGCGATAGGGGGTTACATAAGGAATGACAGCATAACCTTGTTTATTAATGCTTAGACCAGGCGTATTGCCGACTCGAGCACCAGTCGCTTGAGGCGCATATACCAATACCATGGTCTGTACTTGGTCTGGGCCAAATAAAATACCTTGTGAGTGAGCGACCAAGCTTCCATTTAAATTGATCATTTCTTGTTGGTATGTATCGGACTGACCAAAAGAAGCGCCTATAGTTGTATAGTTAGTACGGTAGGTGCTATTAATATTTAGGCTTGTTTGTCCTTGATCTTGATATGAAATTGATGAGCCATAATCAAAGCGGTTTCCGATATAACCACTCATTCCTAAAGTTCGGCTATCTTCTGAAATAGAGCTATTAAAATTAACGGTATTTTTTTTAAATTGAAGTGGAAAAGATAAAGACAACAAATATTGCGTTTCATGACCAGAATTTTGATTTTCTTGGTCAAGCTCATGAGTAATTGCAGAAATACTGTAAGTCAGATCTTTAAACTGATTACTATATCCAAATTGGAATTGTTGATTACGATTAGGCTGGTTCCAATAATTAATCCACGAGCCTACTAAATAAAAATTACCCCATTGATTTGGAAGGCCTTGGTTTAATGTGATCTGAAATTCACTTTTTTGTTTCCCCACGGAAAAGCTATCAATATCTTGTTGTTGCAAGTCGCGAATTAAAATTGAATCGCGTAATTTCAAATAATTTTCTGTGGAATATCTATACGTAGCTAAAGTTAAATTGGTGTTGGTTGGAGTAAATAGTCGGTTATAACTTAAACGATAACTTCGTCCTTTAAGGGTGGGCTTTTGTTCGAACTTAGCTGACGACTGAGTTGCATCAAATGAAATTGCACCGATTGGGGTTGCAAATGCGCTACCTATTAAAAAAGACTGGTAGTTTTCAGTTGCCTGAAAGCCTGTATAGCTTGTTAAATAGTTATTGATACCTCTTTGATATTTACCTTGCACTAGCCATGGTTTTAGATTGATATTGGCATCTCTAAAATGTCCCAAAGTAAAAGAATATCGGCTCATTTTAGGTCTTAGCATCTCAATGACAGAAGCATAAGGAATAGAAAACTTTTGAATTTCTCCATTTGTTTCATATATAGAGACTTGTAATTCGCCACTGAAGCCTGTGGGATAAAGATCATTAATTTCAAAACTTCCGGGTGTAACAGTCGTTTGATAAATTAAATTTCCTTGCTGACGTACCTCTACTTTTGCATTGGTTTTGGCATAACCTCGAATTTGGGGAGCATATCCGAGCATACTGTTAGGAAGCATGCGGTCATCACTTGATATGTTAATCCCACGATAAGGTAGGGCATCAAAAAAATTATTATTGGTAAAATAATCACCTAAAGTAACAACACTATTGAGCTTGGGAAAAGCCTTTTGGGCATATGTATTATTTGATGTGTAGGAAGAAACCTTTTCTTGTATTTCATTATGATCTTGCCATTTCCACTGCCCAGTATGGCGTAATTGCCAATCATAGAGATTTAGACCAACATTTGTACCCATAAACGCATGATTTGTTTCATGGTTATTATTTACAATACGATAGGCAGAAGCATTGTATGCAAAAAAAGCTGCATTTATACCGCGGTCCCATAAATGTGGGTCGACATACCCTTGAGCATTCTTTTGTAAAGCAACTTGTGGTATTGAAATATCAAGTCTCAGACGAGAAGTATCAAATTGATAAAAAGCATCGTTAACCCACTTGTCCAAGTCATTACAGGTAAAGGTACTACTTACTTCATGATGAAGAATTTCTGGTTTAACTCCATATTCTAAAAGCATATCTGGGGTAAAACAGGTCTTTGCATTCTCATTCGAACGAGTACTTTTAAAAACAAACTTTCGTTTTCCTAACCACTGCCCATTAATATAGACGTCAAGACTATATTCACCCGGTAAAATAGGATTGCCGTACTTAAATCGACCAATATCAATTTTCTGTGCATTTCCCACTAAAAAATTAGTATCAAAATCAGCTTTTAAAATATTTTCCCTATTCATATTGTCTGATGCATATACAGTTAAGGGGATATTAATTGCGAGACTCAATACTAAATAATATGTAGTGCGCTTTTTAAAGCATATACTGGATATGAACCATTCTGACATCGTCTTTATGCCTGTTCATGAGTAGGTGTTTAAATTAAAAAGTAGGTAAGCTTAGAACCTTATTACTTGTTCAATTCTTCCACCATAATCATTTATATAAACAAAGCTCATATTTGTTATATTGCTATTTTTAAGTTTTATTTGATCTTCTGAAAAAGGAGAAAGCATTAAACCCTGTTTTAATAAATCTGTTTTTTGATGATTTATTTCTTGAAAAATTGAGCTTATTGTAATGTAAAAGGGAGTAGGGTTTTTAATAAGCAAGTTTTCACCATTTTTTACCCACTGAATTTTTTCACTTAATGTATTAATATTTTCCTTTAAATCTACTGGTCGATAAAAGAACTTAATTCGTGAACGTATCGCTAATTGAAGAAAATTATTGGTTAATACTTCATTATTTTCTTGTTTGTTACCTTCCGGCCTTGGTGGTATATCTAATACATTAAGCCAAAATACACTTTCTTTATTTTGGTTTAATTGAGAAGCATTAGGTAGTGCAGTAATTCGTAAAGTTTGCCCTTTAGAGGGTTCTACTCTTGAAATAGGTGGTGTAATGATAAAAGGGACATTCGCTTCATCGGGAGTTGATTTAGCGTTTCCATCATCAATCCAAGCTTGAACCAAGGAAGGCGCTGTACCGTTATTGCTGAGTTGTAAGTTTACTTCTCGAGCATCTGATGGATAGATTACACGTGTACCATGAAGTACTATTTCGGCATGCCCTGTAGTAGCAATTAATGCTTGAAGACAAGCCATTCCCCAAAAAAATTTACGACCACGAAAAAGCATGAGTCATATTCTCAATAATAAATAATAGATGAGATATAGCTTCTATTTAAAAATAGAAGCTGGTTTTAATTTATTGATAAATAATCGTGTATTTCACTTGTGACGTTACAGTACCTGCTGTAGATGCTCCAGTTGCATAATATTCAGCATAATAATTAAGATCGGCATTCCCTCCAGCAGAAACATTTACCCATTGTGAGTTATCTTGTGCACCAGAAGCACCTTTCGCAATTACAGGAATTACTGCATTGTTGCTACCCAATAATTGGATGTTGACATTGGCAGCTGCGCCAGAGGTAGCTTGGTTCAATAGTCGACCAGTATTAAAATCAACTGTTGCGCCTGGTTCAAAATAAGTCGCGACTTTACCAACTGAAGCACAATTCGTTAAATTGATTTGAAAAGGTGTACGACCAGCAACATCGCCCGCATTTTTCAAAGATTGAGATGATACTGTTGGTAAATTTACAGTGAGATTTTTATCACCAGTATCAATCGTACACGTATTATCAGTTACTAAACCATTAATAGTGATCGTACCATCAGCTGCTTGTGCTGCTGCAATATTAAAAAGAGAACTAGCCACAATAAAAATAAATTTTTTCATAAAATCCCCAGAATATTCAATAAATATCGCTTTATTACTCTTCAGTGCTTTTATTCTGATCAAGTAATGCGGTGGAAATATAGCACCTTTCAAGTAAAAAACAAGAATAACATTATATTTTTATGTATTTTGATTGGTTATTTTTTATTGATAAATGCGGTTTTTATTTTAATTTATACCATATGGTAAAATATCATGAAATTATTTTATTTAAATTAATTTGATAATAATTTTCATTTAAGTTTTTTAATTTTTAAGAATTGATTTTTTTATTGTAATTTTATATAAATTATATATTTTTGGATAAATTAACTGGTTGATTTTTATTATTAAAATTAATTTTTATATATCGTGTAAATATATTTATTTTTTTAAGAAAATTTTAAGGTTTAATTCCTAGTGTTTTAGTTGTAATTCAATAAAAGATCATCTGGAGTTTGGTTCCATGAACAACATGAAATACACGTATAAACCGAATTATTTTTTCTTTGCTCATAAATTAGTCTTGTTTTTAAAAGACTATTTACTCAAACATCCTACTGAACAGAACACGACGTTTAATTTACAAACAATTTATGATGTCTTTAGCCACGATCTAGCCTCTAGCACAACAAATCTAGAAGGTATTCTAAACATTGCGGATGAGTATGTTTTAGAAACAGAAGAGGGCCTTTTACCATTGATTAGTAGCCACTCAATCAATTTAAAGAATCATGTACTTTCTTTAGAGTTTTCACCTAAAGCGTTAACAAGCTTATTGTCGGGGCGTTCATTAGTGAATCCGAAGGCTGCTTAGATTTTCTTTTAAGGCAGAATGAACTCATATAAAATTCATAAAATTTATTTTTAAGAGTTATTTATGAGTAAAGACTTTAAAGCCTTAACTTATATTGCGGATGATAATATAGCAGATACAGTGACTTGGCTCTTACACCATCAAGATGTTTTTGAATCTTTTCACTTTGATGTATTGAGCCAAGAATTATCGGTTACCCATGCGGCAGGTAGGGATATTATTCGAGTTGGAACCTTTCTGAACGCGACTTATGGCATATTAGTCACTTCTGTATAAATGAAAAAAGCCCTGAATGATCAGGGCTTTTCAATTTTGATGAGGTTAAGCACTCATCGCATCTACTGATAAATCAGAAACAGTTGGTTTTGGCTTTTCAGCTGTTAACCCTAATTTATTAAATAACGCTTGGTCTTTACCTTCACCTGTATTTGGCGTCGTAAGTAATTTATCACCAGAGAACAGAGAATTTGCCCCCGCCATAAATGCTAAAGCTTGATCTGAGTCACTTAAAGATTCACGACCAGCAGATAAACGAATATAACTATGCGGCATAATGATACGTGCTACCGCAATAGTACGAATCCATTCAATAACATCTAGTTTTTCAACATCAGCTAATGGTGTACCTTCAATTGGAACAAGCATGTTAATTGGCACAGATTCTGGATGAATAGGCAAGGTTGCTAATTCATGTAACAAACCAATGCGATCTTCACGGCTTTCACCTAAACCAACAATACCGCCACTACATACTTTCATACCAGCTTGACGTACATAATCTAAAGTATTCAAACGATCATCAAAAGTACGTGTGCTGATGATGTGGGAATAATACTCGCGAGATGTATCAAGGTTATGGTTGTAATAGTCTAAACCAGCATCTTTTAGGCGTTCTGCTTGTGATTGATTAAGCATACCTAAAGTCATACAGGTTTCCATACCTAGTGCTTTAACTTCACGTACCATTTCTAAAACATAAGGCATATCGCGCTCATGAGGGTTACGCCAAGCAGCACCCATACAAAAACGAGATGAACCTGAATCTTTTGCAGCTTTTGCTTCGCTAATTACTTTTTCAACAGCAATACGTTTTTCTGCTTCTAATTTTGAATCGTAATGTGCAGATTGAGAGCAATATTTGCAATCTTCAGGACATTTACCCGTTTTAATAGATAAAAGGGTGCTGACCTGAATTGTATTGGCAGTGAAGTGCTCACGGTGTACTTGTTGAGCCTTAAAAACTAAATCCAAAAAAGGTTGTTCATATAGAGCTTGGATTTCTTCACGAGTCCAATCATTACGTAGAGTCATTGTCATATCCATGATGATGGCATTAATTCACTGTACATAATCATACAGAATTCGTATTAAAGCTATAGGGCAAAAAACATCATTTTTTTAATTTGATAGCTAAAGTTGATTAAGTTGCTGTTCAATTGCCCAATCAATATGCACATTGACGATTTCGTCATGTAAACTTTTGCCTTTGTTTAGCTGATCTACAATTTCTTTTGAGTACGGTGCGTTACCTAAACCGATAGCAATATTACGTTTGAAGGATTGATAACCTGTACGTCGTATTGGGCTGCCTTCTGTATTGGCTAAAAAAGTAGCTTCGTCCCACTGCCAAATATCAAGCAGACTAATATTATCTAAACCATGTCTAGGATTGAAATCGGGAATAGACGCTGTTTTAGCAAAACTATTCCACGGGCAAATTAATTGGCAGTCATCACAACCAAATATCCGGTTACCAATGCCTGCACGTAATTCTTCTGCAATGATTCCTTTATATTCGATGGTGAGATAAGCAATACAGCGTCTAGCATCTAACATATAAGGTTCGACAATCGCTTGTGTCGGGCAAATATCAATACACGCACTACAAGAACCGCAGTGAGAAGTAGCAGGTTCATCAAAAGGTAAGTCGAGTGATGTAAATAGTTCACCTAAGACAAAGAATGAACCCGACTTTTTATGAATGAGTAAAGTATGTTTACCTGTCCAGCCCATCCCAGCACTTTCAGCTAATGATTTCTCAAAAATAGGTGCCGAGTCAGCAAAAGGGCGGGATTCAAAATCTCCCACTTTTTCACGGATACGTGTGGCTAACGTTTTTAATCTGCCACGCATCACCTTATGGTAATCACGACCACGAGCATAACGGGCAATAATCGCAGAGTTTGGTTCGAAGGGTACATATCGTGGTTTTGGCGATTCCACCAAATAATTCATACGTACGCAAATAATACTTTTTGTTCCTGGCACCAATAAAGTTGGATCTGCTCGCTTTTCCAGATTTTCTTCTAAATAGGTCATATCTGCATGATAACCACGTTCAAGGTATTCTAAAAAACGTGGCATTTGCTCTTGAGCATCTGGTTTGGCAATGACACAATCAGCAAAACCCAAGTCTAATGCTTGAGCTTTGATCCATGCTTTTAATTCATGTGGATCAATTTGTTGCACTGCAATGCGTGATGTGTTGGAAGATGTCATAAACCGAAAAATGCAAGAGGATAAGAATATGCAGGCGGTAGTTTACCATAGCCAAGATATCCAGGCATGGGAGCAACGTTGGTTTGCTGCGCAAAACTCATCATTAGGTTTAATGCAACAAGCAGCTTGGTCAATCACTCAACAACTCATTGTACTTTTTCAAAAACAAAATTTTAAGAATATTGCTGTTTGGTGCGGACAGGGCAATAACGCTGGTGATGGCTATTTTATAGCAAGCTATCTCAAACAAGCTGGGTTTTATGTTGAAATATTTGCGGCTGACTTGGGCGAGTCAGCCGATTTACACCATGCTGTCCATTTTGCTAAAGCAAATCATGTTCAAATACACCAAGGTTTTGAGGTCAACAGAACATTTGATTGTCATATTGATGCGTTGTTTGGGATTGGTTTAAACCGTGAATTAAACGGTTATTGGCAACACGCTATTCAACAATTTAATGGGCAAGCAGGGCTAAAAATTTCGATTGATATACCAAGTGGTTTAAAAGCAAATACTGGCTCTACCTTACCTTGTGCAATACGGGCTGATCATACATTTACTGTTTTAGGGCTTAAAGCAGGATTATTTACAGGCCAAGGCAAAGAATATGCAGGACAAATTCATTTAATTAATTTAATACCAATAGACCGAGAGCTGAAACCTCTTGCTTACTTGACGCCAACACATATCAAACTTCCTAAACGTTTGGCTTTTGGACATAAAGGAAGTTATGGGCATGTTTTGGTGATAGGTGGACATGAGCAAATGGGTGGGGCCGTCATTATGGCTGCTGAAGCTGCTTTTCATGCAGGGGCAGGCAAGGTTACGGTAGTTTGTCATCGCAACCATCATCAGGCTATTTTGTCGCGAGCTCCTAATATTATGCTGCGTGATATTAATGATTTCGATGAAAACGGTATTAAAGAAATTTTATCTCAGGTTGATGCAGTATGTTTTGGAATGGGGTTAGGTCGTGATGACTGGGCACACCAAATCTATCAACAGTGGTTTAATTATTTAAATCAGACTTCACATTTAGAAGTTGTATTAGATGCAGATGCCCTATGGTTTCTCGCAAAGCAGCCTGAAAAATTGAGTTTACATATTTATGCAACACCTCATCCGGGGGAGGCCGCTACATTACTTGGTTGTTCTACTTGGCAAATTGAAAATGACAGAATTGCTGCGATTTATGCGTTGCAGCAAAAATATGCAGGCCAGTGGGTGCTTAAAGGAGCAGGCAGCTTAATTTTAGAAGATAACTTGTATATTTGTACGCAAGGTAATGCAGGTATGGGAACTGGTGGAATGGGAGATGTGTTGGCGGGCATGATTGCAAGCTTGAAAGCCCAGTTCCACAAAGCAGTTACCCTACATGAGATCGTAACTCTCCATGCTCAGGCAGGTGACCAACTTGCCAAACAAGGCATGCGCGGTTTACAAGCTTATGAGATGAATCAAGCAATTACTCAAGTAGTAAATCAATAAAACTTTAGCGTCTACGGCTACTAGAGCGACTTCGTCCACGAGCCATACCACCTAAAGCATTCAAGACGGTTAGTTTGCTCATACTTCCTGAAGCATGGGCATGACAAATTGCAGCAGCAAGAGCATCGGCTGCATCGGCTTGAGGTTTAATGGTCAGGTTAAGTAAACGCATTACCATCATTTGTACTTGTTCTTTATCGGCAGCACCATATCCCACTACAGACTGTTTAATCTGGCGCGCAGTATATTCTGCAACTTGTAAATCTAAATTCACTAAAGCGGCTATAGCAGCTCCACGGGCTTGACCAAGTTTTAAGGCAGAGTCGGGGTTCTGTGCCATAAAGACTTGCTCGACCGCAGCTTCAGTAGGACCATGAAATTTCACAATTCGCTCAACACCAGCAAAAATACGCTTCAAGCGCTCTGGCATCTCTTGAGTTTCCGTTCGGATTGTACCGGCATCAACAAAACGTAGTTTACTACCATCTTTTTCAATGATTCCGTAACCTGTTAAGCGTGAACCTGGATCAATTCCAATAATCAATGGCATGTGAAGACTTACTTAAATAGTTTAGAGGGTATTGTTACATAGCCAAATCGGTTCTGCATGAGTAATTTAAAGAATGCTGCTATGAATGGTTATTTTTCGGTTTTTAAGCCTAAAGATTTATATTGTCCACCCAATTTTCCATATATTCACAAGGAAGAGTTTGAAATCATTTGATGTAATTCTATTTTAATGGAATACTTATCTATAATGGTGGAATTGAGCTTCTTTAATGGATGATATCAATATAAGGATTGCACATCGAATACGAGAGCTGCGTTTAGCACGTGGATATACTTTAGATGTGTTAGCTGCCCGTTGCCAAGTTAGCCGTTCAGCTATTTCTTTAATTGAAAGAGGAGAAACGAGTCCTACGGCAGTTGTTCTTGAAAAACTAGCAAATGGTCTTGAAGTACCTTTAACTCAAATTTTTACGAATGAAGCAGGGAATTCATCATCTCAACCGCTTATTCGTCGGAATGAACAAGCTGAGTGGCGAGATCCGGAAACTGGCTATATACGCCGTACAGTTTCACCTCCGAACTTAAAATTACCCTTCCAGATTGTTGAAATTGAATTTCCGCCTCATTCTCGAATTACTTATGAAACTAATGAAAGCTCTAGAGTGGTACAGCAGCAGCTTTGGGTCGTTGAAGGGAAAATTGAAATTCAATTAGGTGAAACTTCTTATGCATTAGGTCAAGGGGATTGCTTGGCAATGCAATTAGATCAACCTGTCATATACAGTAATCATTCAGCTCAAGTTGCTCGTTATATTTTAGTCGTTTCTAATCAACTGGTGCCCGCTCTTAAGGAATCTTTATGAACTATTCCCTCGATTCTAATTTCCGTTTAATTGATTGTAATGAAGCAGAGCATGCGGCAGCGATATTAGAAATTCTAAATGATGCGATTGTTAACTCTACCGCATTGTATGACTATGTTCCCCGTTCACTTGATTCAATGAAAACATGGTTTTCGGTAAAAAGAGAAAATGGTTTCCCTGTCATTGGGGTAGTAGATGAGTTAGGTAAGTTATTAGGATTTGCTAGTTGGGGAACATTTAGAGCGTTTCCAGCTTATAAATATACGGTTGAGCATAGTATCTATATTCATCATGAACATCGTGGCTGTGGTCTAAGTAAAGTTTTAATGCAAGCGTTAATTCAACGTGCTCAACAGGCTCAACTTCATGTGCTCATTGGTTGTATTGATGCGACAAATCAAGCCAGTATAGGCCTTCATGAGAAAATGGGCTTTACCCACGCTGGTACTTTTAAACAAGTGGGCTTTAAATTTGGGCAATGGCTTGACGCTGCTTTTTACCAACTAGTTTTGGATACTCCATTTGAACCAGTGGATGGATAGATTATCAGTTTTGAAAATAGGCAATGGCCCAGATCAAAATGGTAAAAAGTGAACTGGGCTATAAACTAACTCTATAAAATACCTAATTGTTCTAAACTTTTATAAGTAATCTCTTTTCGAACAGAGCTAGGTATTCCTTTTTTCATTTCTAAGTTAAGGGAGAATGCTACAATATTTCCTTGAGGCTGAACAACCCATCCAGTTAACCAGCCTACTTGTGGGTCTACATCCCATCCCCAACCACTTTTTGCGTATATTTTATTTCCATTCTTTTCTTCTATGAATAGCATGGATTGCACTTCATCTTGGACTTTTGGGCTAAATGGAAGCGTTTTATTAGCTAGCTTGTAAGCAAATTGTGCCTCTTGCTGAGGAGTAATTTTTAAAGGACCCACCAGCCAAAAATTATCGACTTGGGTACCGATATCTGCATTGCCATAACCAACACGCTTCACTTCCTTAGACATGAGTTCAAGTCCAATACGACGAGCTAAATCTTGATAAACCGGAATAGCGGAAGCTTTCATAGCGTCGCCTAGGGTCATGTCCTTTTCCCATTCTGGGCATAGCCTTTTTTGCCCGTCCCACTTAAATACTTCTGTGGTGGTTGTCTTATGGTGCTCAAGGCCGATCAAAGCATTAAGCATTTTGAAGGTCGAAGCAGGTACATACTCGGTCGAAGCACGAGCAAGATCATTACCATAGCTTTGTTGAGTTTGGCCTTGTTGGATAACTAAGACACCCGTAGTGTGTGCTTCGTTAAATAAATTTTTAATTTTCTCTGCTTTTTCATCAGATTTTGAAGCGCTGTGATTTGGATTAGCAGTCACTATATAAGGTGAGCAGGCTGAAATAAAAATAGCGTTTGTTATAAGTAAGAGGGCTTTAATGTTCATAAGACTTATAAAATTGAATTTGAAGTTTAGCTAATTAATGTAACTTGAGTAGATCAATTATTAGATATCAAAAATGTAAGTTAAATTTTATAAAAAAGCTGCTAATAGATAAAAGCATCGGCCAATTCATGAAAAAATTGCAATCTTGTAGAAAAAACACTTGATAAAGTTGATATAGCACTCATTAATAATAGAGTATGACTGTTTTATTAAGTTAGAATCAGTCTTATTTATAGTATTGCAGAACCTTAGTTTAGCTATGATTTTAGGTTACAACAAAAACATTGTCTAAGCTTCGCAACTAAATTTAATCCATGATTTCAAATGAAAAATGGATGAGTTTAGTTAAGTAGTAACAACTGCAATGAATTTTCTTTTTGAGATAGATAAAGTTTTACATGAATTTACTTCTTATTGTGGTTCTGGGCGCGATTGTTGAAATTGCCGTATGGATTGGCGTAGCACAGTTCATCAGTGGATGGTATGTGTTTTTCTGGTTCATTATTGCTTTCTTTATTGGTCTAACGCTTATTCGTAATAGTACGGCTGGTATTATGCCGCAATTACAACAAATGCAGATGACTGGACAATTGGGTAATGATCCGACTGTGACTAAAAAATTAGCTTATGCTTTTGCTGGTTTTTTATTAATGTTGCCAGGTTTGGTATCGGATGTATTAGCGCTCTTAATTCTTATTCCGGGCGTACAAACTGCGTTTCGTAATATTGCAATGAGAACACTGGCAAAACGTCAGCAAGCCATGATGAACAAAATGATGGGCGGCATGGGTGGTGCAGGTGCTGGTCAAAACCCATTTGCAGATTTAATGCGTCAAATGCAGGATATGCATAATCAACAAGGTGGTGGTAGCCAATATCATGATTCTAGTATTATTGATGGCGAAGCGAGAGAAGTTACTCCAGACCACAAGAAAATTGAGCATAAAAATAAAGATTAATTAATCTATTATACAAAAAGGGCCTAAATCTAAAAGATTTAGGCCCTTTTTAATTTATAACAGTTAATCATCTGAAGTTTCAGAAGTACCTGCTTTTGCTTGAATCATCTCGTTTTGATTATCTTGGAGCTTAGTTTGAGGTTGATACTTGTTTGAAGGCAGAGCTACTTGCTTGTTTTCAGATTGTTGATATTTTCGGCTTCTATTGGCTCTTTCACGAAAGCCACCTTTATTAATGAGCTGTGTCATAAATTCGCTTAGAAAATAAAATATATTTCTATTTTAACAAATTCAACAAAATATCAAAATAAGAAAAATAGTGCTAAAAAAATAATATTTAGTCTATCTCTTTGTATAAATTAAATATTTGAAATTTGAACGGATTGTTCATTCAGATTGAATTATCTTTTCATTTCACATAGGATAAATATAAAGGATGTATAAATTTAAAAATGTAGCAAACCTATTAAAACAACAACGGTTGAAGTGAGGGAAGGAGGGTTACCTATGCTATATCAATATCATTGTGCTTGTTGCGACAAAGTTGTGGCATCAACTGATAAATCATGTCCATATTGCGGTTCACACCATATTCGTAGTCCATATGGCCTATGGATGTTTTGCGTGATGGCTTGTCTAGCAGTTGTTGTCGTATTCAAAGTTGTTCATCTTTATATCCAGAATCATCAAGATACACCTGTGCAATCGACTCTGTTAGATGTATTAAATGAAGGTGATAAGAGCACAAAACAATAATATTGCTTAATACTTCACTACATGCCTTTAAATAATGTATGTTGAAGGGGCTGTTGTTTAATTTTAATCAAATACAAAAATAATAAAAAAGCCCGCTAAAGAGCGGGCTTTTAATATAATCAGCTTAAAGGCCTGCGGCATCTTTAAGTGCTTCAACTTTATCAGTTTTTTCCCATGTAAATGCAGTATCTGAACCTTCACGACCAAAGTGGCCGTAAGCAGCTGTTTGTTTATACATAGGTTGAATTAAGTTAAGCATGCGAGTAATACCAAACGGACGTAAATCGAAATGTTCACGTACTAACTGGATAATTAACTCATCAGAAACTTTTGCAGTACCAAAAGTATTGATTGAAATAGACGTTGGCTCTGCAACACCAATTGCATAACTCACCTGAATTTCACATTTGTCCGCAAGACCAGCAGCAACAATATTTTTAGCTACATAACGACCAGCATACGCAGCTGAGCGGTCTACTTTAGATGGATCTTTACCAGAGAATGCACCACCGCCGTGACGAGCCATACCGCCATAAGTATCAACGATGATTTTACGGCCAGTTAAACCACAGTCACCCACAGGTCCACCAATAACAAACAGACCAGTCGGGTTAATGTGGAATTTAGTTGCTGCATGGAACATTTCAGCAGGAATGATTGGTTTAATGATTTCTTCAATTACAGCTTCTTTAAGCTGAGTTTGAGTAATTTCAGGATCATGCTGTGTAGAAAGTACTACTGCGTCTAAACGTACAGGTTTGCCATTTTCATAAGCAAAAGTTACCTGACTTTTTGCATCTGGACGTAACCATGGTAATGCGCCTGAACGACGAAGTTCAGCTTGGCGTTCCATTAAACGGTGAGCATAAGAAATAGGGGCTGGCATAAGCACGTCGGTTTCACGACTTGCATAACCAAACATTAAACCTTGGTCTCCAGCACCTTGATCTTCAGGTTTTTGTCGGTCTACACCTTGTGCAATCTCTGGTGATTGTTTACCAATCATGTTGATTACAGCACAAGTTGAACCATCAAAGCCTAAATCTGAATGGTGATAGCCGATACCGTTAACAGTTTGGCGAACAACAGCTTCTACATCAATATTCGCAGTTGTTGTGATTTCACCTGCAAGTACAACAGCGCCTGTTTTTACCAGTGTTTCACAAGCAACACGTGCGTATGGGTCTTCTTTTAAGATTGCATCCAAAATAGCGTCGCTAATTTGGTCGGCCATTTTATCGGGATGACCTTCGCTTACAGATTCCGAGGTAAAAACAGCGTACTCGCGCATGAAAGTCCTATCTTGGTTATTTCAAAAAGACATAATATGTTACATCGACTTGAGCTTGAGGACCAGTTCATACTGACTAAAAAGCATGAATTTCTTTCATTTCTACTATGTTTTAATTGATATGTGTATCAGGGAAATTGATATAGATAGATGAAAATTAATCATTTTTATATTAGAGTTTTAATAAAATGTTTAAATTTTAAACATTTGATTTTGTTAAATATTAATCAAGAAGATTTGGACTATGAAGTAAAAAGCTATAAATAAAGAAAATAAATACAACTCTATATGTTGATTAAGAGGAAGAAGCTTACAATCGTTGAGCATGGAAATAAGTATAAATACTATTGTTTTACACAGCTTAAGAATCTAAATGTTTTTTGAGTAACCAAGAAATAGTTAAAAATAAAGAAATATACAGTGTTGGGGTTTACCCCTAGGCGTTTTTTTAAGACAATATAGCGGCATTGAATGGTTATTCATCTTCTTCTTTTCATCAATCTATTAAAATTGGATTCTGATCTATGACGACCCCTTTAAACGAACGTCGTATTGCAAACGCAATTCGTGTATTGGCAATGGATGCTGTGCAACAGGCAAACTCAGGGCATCCGGGTGCTCCAATGGGGATGGCAGATATTGCTGATGTCGTCTGGCGCGAGTTTTTAAATCACAACCCAAATAATCCACAATGGGCAAACCGTGACCGTTTTGTTTTATCAAATGGCCATGGTTCAATGTTGCAATATGCTTTGCTTCATTTAACAGGTTATGATCTTTCAATTGAAGATTTAAAACAATTCCGTCAATTGCACTCAAAAACTCCTGGTCACCCTGAATATGGTTACGCTCCAGGGATTGAAACAACGACAGGTCCTTTGGGTCAAGGTATTGCGAACGCTGTTGGTTTTGCATTAGCAGAAAAGACTTTAGCTGCTCAGTTTAATAAAGATGACTTAAAAGTAGTTGATCACTTTACCTATTGTTTCTTAGGTGATGGCTGTTTAATGGAAGGTATTTCTCATGAAGTATGTTCTTTAGCAGGTACTTTACAGCTTGGTAAATTGATTGCTTATTATGATGACAACGGCATTTCGATTGATGGTGAAGTAGAAGGCTGGTTCAGTGATGACACTGAAGAGCGTTTCAAGTCTTATGGTTGGCAAGTTCTTCGTGTAGATGGCCACGATGCTGATGCGATTCGTCAAGCAACAGTTGAAGCTAAAGCAGAAACTCAAAAACCAACGATTATTATTTGTAAAACAATTATTGGCTTAGGTTCTCCAAACAAGCAAGGTAAAGAAGACTGTCACGGTGCACCGCTGGGTAAAGATGAAATTACCTTAACTCGTGAAGCTTTAGGTTGGACTGAAGAAGCATTTGTTATTCCTGCTGATGTATATGCTGCATGGGATGCTAAAGCAAAAGGTAATGAAGCTGAAGCAGCTTGGAATGAAGTATTTGCTCAATACCAAGCAAAATATCCAACGGAAGCAGCTGAGTTACTTCGTCGTATTAGCGGTGACTTACCAGCAGAATTTTCAGCTCAAGCAGATGCATTTATTCGTGAAACAAATGCTAAAGCTGAAACTGTAGCAACTCGTAAAGCGAGCCAAAACACATTACAAGCATTTGGTCCTTTATTACCTGAATTATTAGGTGGTTCTGCGGACTTGGCAGGTTCTAACTTAACACTTTGGAAAGGTTGCCAAGGCGTTCAACAAAACCCGGCTGGTAACTACGTGTATTATGGTGTACGCGAGTTCGGTATGACTGCAATCGCTAACGGTGTTGCATTGCATGGTGGCTTCATTCCTTACGTTGCAACGTTCTTAATGTTTATGGAATATGCACGTAATGCAGTACGTATGTCTGCATTAATGAAGCAACGCGTGATTCATGTGTATACACATGACTCAATCGGTTTAGGTGAAGATGGTCCAACACACCAACCAATTGAACAAATTGCTTCTTTACGTGGCACACCAAACTTAAATACTTGGCGTCCTGCTGATACTGTAGAAACAGCAATTGCGTGGAAATCTGCTTTAGAGCGTAAAGATGGCCCTACAGCACTTATTTTCTCTCGTCAAAACTTACCATTCCAAACGCGTACTGAAGAGCAAATCCAAAATGCGGCAAAAGGTGGTTATGTTCTTGCTCAAGAGAAAGGTGAGTTGAAAGCAATTATTATTGCTACTGGTTCAGAAGTTTCTTTAGCAATGGAAGCTTATGCTCAACTTGAAGGTGTTCGTGTTGTTTCTATGCCATGTGCAGAAGAGTTCATGAAACAAGATGCTGCATATCGTGAAGCAGTATTACCAGCTCATATTCGTGCACGTGTTGCTGTAGAAGCTGCTCATGTTGACTACTGGTGGAAGTTTGTTGGTCTTGATGGCAAAGTAATTGGTATGACAACTTATGGTGAGTCAGCACCAGCAAAAGACTTGTTCCAATTCTTCGGTATTACAACTGAGGCTGTAGTTGCTGCGGTAAAAGAGTTAACTGCTTAATCTTTTGAGCAGAATAAAAAGCGTCCCGATTGGGGGCGCTTTTTTATGGGCTATTTAAATGTTAAGTTCAGTTTGGATCGTAATATTAGAAGTTAAAAGCTTATGAATAGGGCAGTTTTCAGCAACTTTTAATAATCTTTTATGCTGATCCTCAGTAAATTCACCTTTTAGAGTAATTTTACGCTCAATATTATTTTGACCTGCTTCTGGATCACCATTTGGATTTAATGCTAAATCAACTTGTACATGCTCAATTTTGATGCCTTTGTGATTTGCATACATCTCTAGTGTAATTGTAGTGCAAGCTCCTAAAGCCGATAATAAAAGCTGAACCGGATTTGGAGCTGTATCTTGTCCACCTTTATCGGTGGGTTCATCTGCAAACCATTGATGACCCGAAGGATCGGTAAGTGTTACTCGATAAGGAGTTGAAGTACTTTGTGCTTGGGCAGTGTTAACCATGTTTTACCTTGTTATTTATCAATAAAATCGTAGTAAAAATTAATAAATCTGAAAGCTTCGAATAGAAGAATACCTATACTTTATAATATGGTTTTTGAATAACAACTGTAACGCTTTTATTGTTGCATGGATGAAACATATCGTTTTATAAAGAATAGTGAATTAAATTACTTGATGTATACACTAACGACTATATCAATAAAGGATACGAAAAATGCATCTTAAAACATTAAGCTTCGGTTTAGCAGTAGCATTGGCAAGTACAGTTACATTAGCTGCACCAGTGGACTATAAAATTGATCCAACACACACAGCTACTGTTTTCTCGTGGAATCACTTCGGCTTTTCAACTCCAAGTGCTAACTTCTCAGACATCCAAGGTGTAATTAAAGTTGATAATGCTAAACCAGCAAACTCATCTGTAAATGTGACCATTCCTTTAAGCAGTGTGAATACAAACGTACCTGCTTTAGATAAAGAGTTCCAAGAAGAAGCTTGGTTTAATGCGGCTAAATACCCAAACATTACTTTCAAAAGTACGAAAGTAGAAACGAAAGACAAAAAGCATTTCAAAATTACTGGTGATTTGACTGTTAAAGGTATTACTAAGCCAGTTGTACTTGATGCTGTCTTAAATAAGCAAGGCGAGCACCCAATGGCAAAAGTTCCAGCGATTGGTTTTAACGCGACAACTTCGTTCAATCGCTCTGACTTTGGTTTAGGTAACTATGTGCCGAATGTAGGTGATAAGATCACTGTAAACATTACAACTGAAGCAACTGCGGCTAGTGCAGCTAAAAAATAAGTTGTAAGTTTTCTAAAAAAGTCCTCAACTTGAGGACTTTTTTAATTAGATAGTTTCTTTTTTATCTGGTTCTATAAAGACTAAAGGTGAGGTTGGGTCTATATTTCTTTTTTCGGCTTTTTCTCTTAGAAATTGATAAGTCGGAATATTCATTTTTGCCTGATCACGTAATTTCTTTTTAATATAAAGAACAAGAGCAAAGCAGGTGGTTGCTACGGTTAGCATCATGCCATTCATATAGCTCATGATTGAGCTCACGTAACCAATGGTGGTTAAACGATGCATCATTCGCTCAACTTGAGTACTACTTTCTATACCAGTAATCGCCCAACTGCATAAATGCTCACAATTATTAATAATCAAATGATAATGGTTTTCATGCATACGTGAACGCATACGTCGTACAACAACTTTTCCTCTGTAGCGTGGTGCATCATAAGAACGTACATGAATTTTTTTGCCATGAGAAAAGGCATCTAGGGAAGTGATTTCAATGGGCCGTTTTTTGATGAAATGTGCGAGGCCTGAATAATGAATAACTCGACCTCTCCCAGCATAGATACCATGATGGCTATAGCCGAGATGTTTTACAATAAGATGAGCCCCTAAAGGGTAGCGTTTATTTGTTTGTTGCATATTCACGCTGATCCAATAAAGTTTAATCACTTTTATACAAAGCTGTGACTATTATAACGAATATAGTTGTGTTCTAGTGTATTGATTAGGTGGAATAAGCGACTTTCGGGTATATATCAATTCAAACATTTTTATTTAATAAAGTGTCTTTATGAAAATAAAATGACATCTAAGGTTTGGCATTAATGAAAATACTAGTACTGTGTATCGTGAACTTCATAATCTTTACACAATCCGCTTTAGCACTAGAGTATCGACAGATTAGAAATACTACTGATGATCAGTTTGAAGTAATTGAAATTTCTCATTTAGAACAATTACGCTTATTTTTGAAAAATCCGCAAACTGATCAATATTATAAAAGTTTCGACAATATTCAATATCAACTTAAAGCATGTGAACAGCTTACTTTTGCGATGAATGGAGGCATGTTCCATTCCGGTTTTTCTCCAGTAGGACTATATATTGAAAACGGACGAGAGAACCAACCTTTAAATGAAGATAAAGGCTGGGGAAACTTCTTTTTGCAGCCTAATGGAGTTTTAGCATGGAATGACAAACAAGCCGTTATATTGACAACTGAACAATATAAAGCAAAAGTTTTTCAACCCGATTATGCTACGCAGTCCGGCCCTATGTTAGTGATTAATGGCAAAATAAATCCCTTATTCCTAGCAAATAGCGATTCAAAGAAAATACGTAATGGGGTAGGTATAAAAAATAATAAGTTGTATTTTGTGATATCTAAAAATAGAGTGAATTTCTATAGTTTTGCTCAGTTCTTCCAAAAAAATCTTGAAGTCGAGCAAGCTCTATACCTTGACGGTTCTATCTCTAGTTTATATTTGCACAAGAATAATCGAAATGATAAAAGATTTAATATGGGGCCTATTATTGGATGGGTGGATCAAGCAGATTGTAGACCCAAGTAAAATATAAAAAAGCCAGTACAAGACTGGCTTTTTAATTAATGAATAGATGGTTTTTGAGTGAGTTCATTTAACTCTTTTCGGCTATAACCACGGGAAATAAGAACTTTCTTGATTCCCTTAATGACATCTTCATCAGTCGCTTGCGCAAGCGCACTTAGAAGTTGTTCATTAGTTTTACATGAGCAGTCATTTTCAACACAAGCAGTTTGGTTTTTATGCTCGTTATGCTGTTGATCTGCCAAGAACAGCTTTTGCCAAAAACTCATAGAGCCTTCATATACAACCTAACATAGCTCGAAATATAGCCAATATAAATTAAAATACAAGACTCTATATGTGATAAATCCACCAGTTGAACTAGAGAATTTTCGATAGTAATGGTCGAGTTAAACGAAATTATGACGAATAGATGACTTGATATTTTTTTTAAATTTAAATACTTAATTAAAAAACCTTGAAAAATAAGGAGATATTTAATCTCCTTATAAAATAGGGTTACATTGAAAAATTTTGTTTAAATCTTCTCAAGTAAGACACCAGACTCTACATGATGCGTATAAGGGAACTGATCAAATAAAGCAAACTTAGTAACGCGATGAGTTTGAGTGAGCGTTTTTAAATTTTCATATAAAGTGTCAGGGTTGCATGAAATGTAGATAATACGTTCAAAGCCCTGCAATAGTTTTAAAGTTTCATCGTCAATTCCTGCGCGTGGAGGATCAACGAATACTGTATCGAAGTCGTAGCTTTGAATATCAATATCTGCTTCTTGTAGACGGCGGAATTCACGTTCACCTTGATAGGCTTGAGTGAACTCTTCAGCCGAGAGGCGAGCTACTTGAATATTATCAATTTGGTTCTGTTCGATATTCCACTGCGCCGCATAAACTGATGATTTTGCAAGTTCAGTTGCAAGCACTCTTTCAAATTTTAAAGAGAGTGGAAGTGTGAAATTACCATTACCACAATAAAGTTCTAACAGGTGTTTTTTTGATCCTTCAGCTGCATCACATGCCCATTGCAGCATTTTTTTGCAAACTTGTGCATTAGGCTGCGTAAAGCTACTTTCGATTTGTTTGTATTTAAATGAACGGTTTAAAAGTTCAAATTCTTCTACAACAAAGTCATCGCCAATAACAATTTTCTGGCCGCGGCTACGGCCCATAATTTTAATATTTAATTTTTCAGCAAGTGCTTTAGCTGCTTGTTCCCATTCCTGATTAAGCTTACGGTGATAAATCAAGGTAACTAACATTTCTCCGCTTAAAGTTGCGAGAAAGTCAACTTCAAATAAACGCTGAGAAAGTAAAGAGTTGGCCTTAAGTTCTGCTAAAAGAAGTGGCATTAAGTCATTAATGCTTTTATCTGCAATAGGAAACTCATCTATGCGTACAACGGTTTTTTGCTTGCCATCGTCATTACGTTCAAACATGGCATAAAACATATCATTTTCTGTATGCCAGATACGAAATTCAGCACGCATACGGAAATGTTGTTCAGGCGATTCAAACACTTCTAATGTAGGCGGTGTAAATTCAGAAAATTGAGTAGTAATGCGATCAATTTTAGCTTGAAGTTGTTGACGATAAGAAGAAGTCATAGACAAAGAAAATTTAGACAGAATCAAATGGTGAATGGTACCAAAAAATTGAGCTTAAAGGAGCCAATTTTAGTTAGTTATTCATAAAGAAAAAATACTTACACTAGGAGTGACTTAAAACGCGTTCAATAAAATTAGATTTTACTGCTCTATATTGGTCATGATCTAAGTAGGTGGACTGTAACTTTAATTGATTATATTCATTAACTAATGTTGGAGAAGCTATAAGCTTATCTCTAAAGGTTAAGAAAAATGTGAATATTGAACCGGTTACTACAACTTGAAAGGCAACATCATCGTTGTTGAGTGACTCGAGCATGCAAAGCTCATTTGTTCTTAATGTATTTTGCTTTTCTATAAAATTAAGCGTTTTTAACTGTTCTATTGCAAACTCAAATTGATCGGGTAGAACCTCAATATAAATGTCTAAATCACCTTTTGAGAATGCATTAGGTATTGCAGATGAACCTATATGCTCAATTTGGGCAGATGGTAGCAGAGCGGAAATTTGTTTTCGGTATAAGCTAAAAAGCTGAGTGCATCTTTGTTGGTATTGTTCTGGTTCAAAAAAAATCATTATTAAAAACTCAAATTGATAAAATTTATATATTTAAGAATAGATTATTTTATTAAACAAAAAAGCCCAAATATCGTAATTTGGGCTTTTTAGAAAATTACTTAATTATTCAGACATTGTCATTAAGCTTGCATTACCGCCAGCCGCAGCTGTATTTACGCTAATTGCACGTTCAATTACCAAACGTTCAAGTGGAATCGACTCATTTGGTTCAACATGAGTAATACCAACAATTGCGCCAGAACGGCTAGCAATTTCTTGCTGTAATGAGAAGATCTCTTCGCGGTTGCCATGATGTAAAACTGCATCAAAATCATCTGTAGTGATGTTTTTAATGGTAGTAATCGCATCAAGTACATCTTTTGGCAACGTTTGTTTATGTTTTGCCAATAATGGACTATTTGGCATTACAGCAGCTTGGCTGCCAACTGCAAAGATTGCAAGTAACTGATGCAATTGATCTTGTTCTGTATCAGCAATTGAAAGAACACGATGACGCGGCAAAATAATATATTGGTTACTTTCCCCAGTAGGGCCTTGTAACTCATAAAATTTACCAACACCAAAAGGTTCAATTTCACGGTTTGCTTGTGGTAAATGTTGTTTCGCCCAGTTTTGTAAGCTTTGATAAACCTCACGGGTAAAACCTTCAAAAACGGTTTGCTCATTTTTTACCGCAAATGGAGTTGCTAATACTTTGTTAGAACAATGCTGCATTAAGCGATACATATAAAGAGGGCCACCCGCTTTAGGGCCTGTACCAGATAAACCTTCACCACCGAATGGTTGTACGCCAACAACAGCACCAACAATATTACGGTTGATATAAAGGTTACCCACTTCAGCATGTTGAATTACGGTTTGGATGGTTTCATCAATACGGGTATGCAGACCCATGGTTAAACCATAACCTTTCGCATTAATTCTTGAGATGAGTTGCTCAAGTTCACCATACTTATAGGTAATGATGTGTAAAACCGGACCAAAAACTTCACGTTGTAAGTCATCAAGATTAGGAAGTTCAATTGCTGTTGGCACAACAAAAGTTCCTTTATCTAATTCTGTTTGGCTTGTTGCACCAAACATCAATTGATGTACCGGATAACCCTTCGATTTCATTTTCTGGATGTGCTGGTCAATCGTCTGTTTTGCTTCATCATCAATAACAGGGCCAATGTCAGTTTTTAAAATTGCAGGGTTACCTACGATCAACTGTTGCATTGCACCTTTAAGCATTTTAATAACGGTTGCAGCACTGTCTTCTTGTACACATAAAATACGTAAAGCAGAGCAGCGTTGACCTGCGCTATCAAAAGCAGAACTTACAACATCTAATACAACTTGTTCAGTTAAAGCAGATGAGTCAACAATCATTGCATTTTGACCGCCAGTCTCTGCAATGAGTGGAATAGATTGACCATTTTCAGATAAACGTTTTGCAACGGTCTTCTGTAAAATTTTTGCAACTTCAGTCGAGCCAGTAAACATAATGCCATCGATACGGCTATCTTGGCTGAGCTGAGCACCTACTGTTTCACCGCGGCCAGGAAGTAGCTGTACAGCACCATGTGGAATACCAGCTTCCCATAAAATCTGAACTGCTTGGGCTGCGATCAATGGAGTTTGTTCAGCTGGTTTAGCAATAACACAGTTACCACTGACTAATGCCGCAGCAATTTGACCTGAGAAAATTGCAAGAGGGAAGTTCCATGGGCTAATACAAAGTACAGTACCTAAAGGCTGAATAACTGTATTTGCAGGAAGATTTTCAACTTGGGTTGCATAGTAACGTAAGAAATCTACAGCCTCACGAACTTCTGCAATCGCATTGGCATAAGTTTTACCACTTTCACGGCAAAGTAATACCATCAACTCTTGAATACGGCTTTCCATGAGGTCAGCTGCGCGTTTTAAGTATTGAGCGCGTTGATCCTTAGGTGTATTTGACCATTCTGACTGAGTTTGTTCAGCTGCAGTAAGAGCGATTTCGACATGCTTAAGATCAGCTTCTTGTACATAACCAACAATTTCATCATTTTGTGCTGGGTTTGTAATTGCAACAGAATGACCTTGTTCTAAAGAATCAGTATTAGCCAACAACGGATGGCTTTGCCAAATACGATTACGTAATTCTTGAGCTGTGCTATCTAAAGCTGCAAGTGGGGTGTCATTTGCTAAGTCATAACCTTTAGAGTTTTTACGAAGCGTTCCGTACATATCTAAAGGTAGTGGAATTGATGGATGTTTTAAACCAACTGAACCTTCAAGCTTAGCTGCATTACGAATATCATAAATTGGAGACTGGATAAGATCTTCAACTTTAAGTGTTTTATCGGCAATACGGTTAACGAATGAAGTATTCGCGCCATTTTCAAGTAAACGACGGACTAAATAAGCTAACAATGTCTCGTGGTTACCAACCGGAGCATAAATACGGCATGGCACGCCTAATTTATTTTGCTCACGTGGACCAACAACTTGTTCATAAAGCGGCTCGCCCATACCATGTAAGCATTGGAACTCATATTGACCAGCGTAATATTTGCTTGGATCTGCTAAATGATAGATCGTTGCTAAAGTTTGAGCATTATGCGTCGCAAATTGCGGATAAATAAATTCTGGTGCTGCAAGTAATTTTTTAGCACAAGCGATATAAGACAAATCAGTATGAACTTTACGCGTGAAGACAGGGTAGTCATCCATACCTTCGATTTGTGCTTTCTTAATTTCGCTATCCCAATATGCACCTTTTACAAGACGGATCATCAGACGCTTTTGGCTACGCTTAGCAAGGTCAATAATATAATCAACCACAAAGAAGCAGCGTTTTTGGTAAGCTTGAATTACGAAACCAATGCCTTTCCAGTTCGCAAGTTCTGGCTCAAAACAGAGACGCTCAAGTAACTCAAGAGAAATTTCTAAACGCTCTGATTCTTCTGCATCGATATTTAAACCAATATTGTACTGTTTAGCTAAACGAGCGAGCTCAAATACTTTGCCGTAGAGTTCTTTGTGAACACGTTCAATTTGCGCACGTTGGTAACGTGGATGCAAAGCAGAAAGCTTAATTGAGATACCTGGGCCATCATATACGCCTTTACCATTAGACGCTTTACCAATTGCATGAATGGCTTGTGTGTAATCATTAAAGTAGCGTTCAGCGTCATGGTCGGTTAAGGCAGCTTCACCTAACATGTCATAAGAATAGCGGAAACCTTTATCCTCAAGTACTTTTGCGTGGTCGACAGCTTCTTCGATGGTTTCACCAGTCACAAACTGTTCACCCATCATACGCATTGCAACGTCAACTGCTTTACGAATAATGCCACGGCCACTACGTGCTAAAAGGCCAGTAAGTACACTTGAAAGACTGGTTTGCTTTGGTGTTTCCATAAGCTTACCAGTTAACATGAGACCCCATGCAGCAGCATTCACAAACATTAAGCTGCTTTGGCCAACATGTTCTTTCCAGTTACCTTGATTGATTTTATCGCGAATGAGCAAATCACGTGTTGCTGTGTCTGGAATACGAAGCAAAGCTTCAGCAAGACACATCAAAGCCACGCCTTCTTGTGAAGAAAGAGAAAATTCTTGTAATAACCCTTGAACAATACCTGCTTTACCTGAAGAGGTCTTGCGTTCACGTAAATTATGGGCAAGGTTAAATGCAAGGTCATAAATTTTATGATCTAAATCATCAGATACCGCAGCAGCTTGTAATAGCTCTTCTACAGCTTCAGGTTCGGCACGTCGCCAAGCTGTATTAATGCGTTGTTCAAACTCACTTTTATCGTTGAATTCGGTGATATAGCCTTGGTGAGATTTATCCATTTGATGAAAAGTATCCATTGTGTTCATATCTATTTCCGCCAACCAGCTCTCGTAAACTCATCTTGAGTAGAGAGGTTTAGATAATTTATCATTACAGAAGAAACACCGAATAACTCACTATATTTTGCCCATTTTTTAGAGGAAAATTCAGATGAATGGCCCATTATTAAGCCTTGATCGCACCGATTTAAAAATTTTGGATATTCTTCAAACAGATGGGCGTATTTCCAACAGCAAATTAGCTGAACTCGTCAATTTGTCTCCAACAGCAGTTATGGCACGAGTGCAGAAGCTCACCAAAGATGAATTCATCTTAGGTTATGAAGCTAAATTAAATCCAATTAAGTTAAAAGCAAATTTTTTGGTTTTTGTCGAAGTCTTACTTGATAAAACCACACCCAATGTTTTAGATGAGTTTATTGATGCAGTCGTGCACTATCCAGAAATCGTTGAATGCCATATGGTCAGTGGGGGATTTGATTTTTTAATTAAATTACGCAGTGGAAGTATGGAGGAGTTTCGACGTATCGCAGGGCAAGTGCTATGGCAATTACCCGGTGTAAAAGAGACTCGTAGTTATCCCGTGATGCAAGTTGTGAAAGATAGTTCAAAAATTAAAATCAAAACTAAAAATAAATAAGGGGCCGAAGCCCCTTTATTTATTTCAATGAGTTATGTACTTTCTTTATAGAGTTTATCTGCTTGCTCAAAGCGACCAGTCACATCAGAGTTTGGCGCTTTGCTGATCAAGCTTACTACGATGATGCTGATAAATGCACAGATAAAGCCTGGAATAATTTCGTAAACACCAGTGCTTGCGAAAAGGTTTTTCCAACCGATTACAACAACAGCACCTACGATCATACCTGCTAAAGCACCTTCTAAAGTCATACGTTTCCAGAACAATGACAAGATGATGAGTGGTCCAAATGCAGCACCAAAACCAGCCCAAGCATAAGCAACAAGGCCAAGAACTTTACTGTCAGGGTTACCCGCAAGCACAATTGCTAGAACGGCAATTGCAAGAACCATGATACGCCCAACCCATACAAGCTCTTTTTGAGATGCATTTTTACGAATGAAGCCTTTGTACAAATCTTCAGTTAGTGCACTTGAACATACCAAAAGCTGACAGCTTAATGTACTCATAACCGCAGCTAAAATAGCAGCTAGAATGATACCGACAATCCATGGATTGAATAAAATTTTAGTCAATTCCATAAATACAGTTTCAGGGTTTTTGCTTACCACACCTGCAAGTTCAGGGTGTTGCTGGAAGTAAGCAATACCAAAGAAACCGGCACCGACAGCACCGACTAAACATAAAATCATCCAGGTCATACCGATACGGCGAGCAGCAGGAATTGATTTTACAGAGTCGGCAGCCATGAAACGTACAAGGATATGCGGTTGACCAAAATAGCCTAACCCCCAAGCCATGGAAGATAAAACGGCCACCACACTTAAATCAGAAATGATGTTAAATGCATGTGGACGAGCAGTTTCAATAAGCGTCACAAACTGAGTTGTGTCACCAATTGCGAGGTAAGTCACGATTGGAGTGAGCAAGAGGGCAAAAATCATTAAGCCCGCTTGGAAAGTATCAGTCCAGCTAATTGCTAAGAAACCACCAATACAAACATAACTGATTGTTGCAATAGCACTTAACCAGATTGCGGTGGTATATGACATACCGAATAAATTTTCAAATAAACGGGCACCAGCTACCATGCCTGAAGCACAGTAAATAGCGAAGAAAACCAAGATAATAACTGCAGAGAAAATACGAAGTATCTTTTTCTGGTCATCAAATCGACTTGTAAAATAGTCTGGCAGAGTGAGTGCATTATTTTGGATTTCAGTATGAACGCGTAATCGACCAGCAACCAGTAACCAGTTAAGCCAAGCACCGATAATTAGACCAATTGCAATCCACGCTTCAGATAAACCAGAAAGATAAATCGCTCCTGGTAAGCCCATGAGTAACCAACCACTCATGTCCGATGCGCCTGCGGATAATGCAGTAACGAAACTGCCTAAACTACGACCACCAAGAATATAATCAGAGAAGTCGCTTGTAGCACGGTAGGCAAATAAGCCGATAAGTACCATTGCTACGATGTACACCATAAACATGATGAGGGTGGGATCAAAATAACTCATAATGGATGTGTGTCCTTATATCCATAATCCGTGATTGTAACCTAATCCAGGTCGCTGTTTTCTTGTACGGCATTTCAAGAGGTTGAGATTCAACCATAAAAGAATTTTTTTGCTCTGTTATCTTTGTGATGTATTTTATGTATCTTTGTGTAAACAAGTGTAAATTTGATTACATGTTATATTTAGTTTAATGAAATCAATTAATTATCAATTTAAAAATAATATCAAAACTTATTAAAAAACTAATAATATAAAAAACTAAAAGCTAAATTCAGTTTTTTAGTTACAAAAATAGTAATGACAGGGTGCCTTTTAAGAAAAGTTATTATTTAGATGAATAATTTCTCATCAATTTTACGCGAAAAAATGGTTTAAATAAGAAAAAAAGAATATCAAAAGAGGAAATATTAACTGGTCAATTGATGAAATAACTCGTGCATACCTTCTGTAGCCGTCATATTTAATAATTTATATTGAGGTGGAACACGAGAATGATCTGCTTGGGGATCTATGTAATACGCTTTGGAATAATGAGGAATCTCGTGGACCAAAGCGGCAACTGGATATACGCTTAATGTTGACCCGATTACAATAAAAATATCAGCACTTTGTACTAAACGAATTGCTTCTTCATAAGCAGGTACAGCTTCACCAAACCAAACGACATGAGGGCGAAGCGGGTAACCATTTGGACAAAAGTCCTGTTCTAAATCGAGCTTCCAACCATTAACTTCATAAAATTGAGTTGTATATTGTGCATCTGGGCCAGAACTTTTCGCTAGTCGAATATTGCCATGTAAATGTAAGACATTTTGGCTTCCAGCACGCTCATGTAGATCATCAATATTTTGTGTAATGACTTGTACATCATAATGGTCTTGTAGTTTAGCAATATATTGATGAGCTTCGTTCGGCTGGGCTTCTAAAATATTTTTACGACGTTCGTTGTAAAAGCGTTGAACTAAAGCTGGATTTCTTTCCCACGCTTCGGGAGTGGCAACTTGTTGTATATCATAATTTTCCCAGAGACCATTACTATCGCGGAAAGTACTAATTCCACTTTCTGCACTCATACCGGCGCCGGAAAATACCACAAGTTTTGTCATATGAATGATCCATTATGAATTTGGTTTTAAATCTGATCTATACATATATAAAAAAACCAGTTAAATCTAAACTGGTTTTTTTATTAAAAACTATATCTATATTATAGACCAGCTTCATACTCTGCATTTGTTAAAAGTTTTTCAACATCTGCAATATTGTCTGGTTTGATTTTATAAATCCAGCCTTTGCCATATGGATCTTCATTTACAAAATCCGGATCATCTTCAAGATCAGTATTAACTTCTACTACTGTACCAGAGACAGGGGCATGAATATCAGAAGCAGTTTTAACTGATTCAACAACTCCGGCTTGTTCGCCAGCTGTTACTTGGCTACCCACTTCAGGAGTTTCAACATAGACCAAATCTCCAAGCTCATCTTGTGCATGGTCGGTAATCCCTGTAATAACAAGGTCTCCTTCAATTTTTACCCACTCATGTGTACGTGCATACTTCAATTCTGAAGGATGGTTCATGACAACTCCTTAAGCTTGTGTCCAATATTTTAATAACATTATAAATAGGGGTCTTTGCGCCAGTTGCTCGGACTGCGACCGCTCCAGCGTTTAAAAGCGCGACTGAAATTTGCGACATCCGAGTAACCAAGTTCATCTGCAATTTGTTCAAGACTATAATCTGTACGCGAAAGCAGAGAGGTCGCATGACGATATCGAACTTCATCTACTAAAGTAGAAAATGAAGTACCTTCGGCTGCCAATTGTCGCTTTAAGGTACGATCTGACATATGTAAATATTCTGCTACATTTTCTATGCTTAAGTAATGTTGTTCAGAATTACTTAAAATATCACGTACACGCATGGCTAGACGGCGGCGTTCGCCTAAAGCAGATAGTTCCGCTTCACATTGGTTAATAGCGATTTGACTTGCGATTGGATCGGCATTAACTAACTTAAAACCTAAATATTTTTTGTCAAAGCTAGAGATTAGATGAGGCTGGTTAAAGCGGATGGTGCTGCTTAGCTTGCTTCTATACTTATCAAAACCTTCCGGTTCTGGAAAGTCTAAATCAACATCGCCCGCTAAATCTTCAATACCCGTAATCGCTTTAGCCATGGTCATAATACCAATAGTTAAACCTAAAACGATCTCAGTACGAAGAGGTTCTAACTCAATATCACATTGCAATTGTAATGTGGCTTTTGGTCCGAAAGTAGAAAAATATAATTGTAAAAAAGGTAAGCGTAATTGGATAAAACGGGCAGCGAGAGCAATCGCTTCTGTAATATCTTTTGCTGTCATTATCGCGTAGCCAATAAATCCGTGAATGGAAATACGCATTTGAGTACCAATGTGGTAACCCAGTGTACTTTCACCGGTAAGATTTAAGGCATGTTTAACCAGCTCATTTGCTACGGGTGTTGAAATACGATATTCAGGATCGGCCAATTGCTCACTAGTAAGATGAAAAGGAGCAAATAATGTTTCATCGTTGTATCCCCAACGTGAAACTACATCTAATAGCAATAAGCCATAGACTCCTGGAATACCTTGATCTTGACGAGCTGAGGTAATTTTCATATGCGTTCCGTTGCTCTCATCAATTTTCTACGTGCATTTCTTACACATCTTGTCATGAAATATAATTTGAGTTTATAAAAACTGTTAGACAATCATATCAACGATTCATTAAACATTCTTTTTAAAGACAACGATTTTTGTCGTTGAAATAAGTAAAACATCCCCATGCTGATTTAAGGCTTGCGTAACGTAGCTTACAATACCACGATCCAATTTTGTTTTGGATGGCGTAATGGCGGAAATTTCAGCTTCAACATGAATACGGTCACCAGGCCGAGTAGGGCGTGGCCAACGTAGACTAGATTCTGAGCCTACTAGTCCACCATGAATCGGCATGCATTCAGTCCATAAGCGCATAGTAATTGCCGAGGTATGCCACCCGCTAGCGGCAATACCTTTAAAGATTGGATCTTCTTTGGCTAACTCTTCATCTGTATGGAAAGGTTGAGGGTCATAGTGGCTTGCAAATTGTTTAATTTCATCAAGTGTAATTTCATACTCACGACTGATAAAACGATCACCAATTTTTAAATCTTCTAAATAAAGCATTAATCTTGACCCTGTACTACTTTTTGCTCAATAAGAAAACCGCCCGTTTGACGTTTCCATAATTGTGCATATATACCATTTTTAGCAATTAATTCTTCATGAGTACCTTGCTCTGCAATTTTACCTTCATCAAGAACAATTAAACGGTCCATTTGAGCAATGGTAGACAAACGGTGAGCAATTGCAATAACTGTTTTATCTACCATCAGGTCATTTAAACTAGACTGAATAGCTGCTTCAACTTCTGAGTCTAAAGCGCTAGTTGCTTCATCTAAGATTAAAATTGGTGCATCTTTTAAGAAAACACGCGCAATAGCGATACGTTGTCTTTGACCACCTGACAGTTTGACACCACGTTCACCCACTTGTGCCTCATAACCTGAACGTCCTTTTAAGTCGACAAGTTGAGGAATAAATTCAGCTGCTTTTGCCTTGTGCACGGCACTTTGCATATCTTGATCAGTTGCATCTGGACGGCCATATTTAATATTTTCGGCAACTGAG
This sequence comes from Acinetobacter sp. BD54, assembly GCF_044778325.1. Classification (NCBI taxonomy): domain Bacteria; kingdom Pseudomonadati; phylum Pseudomonadota; class Gammaproteobacteria; order Moraxellales; family Moraxellaceae; genus Acinetobacter; species Acinetobacter sp. BD54. Next base: position 453,498 of record NZ_JANJEP010000002.1, read on the forward strand.
CGATGTAGTAGAGAAGTGTCTTGAGTAACTAAAGCAATATTTGCTCTCAAACTATCTTGCGTAACATCTTCAATATTCTGCCCATCAATTAAAATTGCACCTTCTTTAAGATGATAAAAGTGTAAAAGTAATTGGATGAGGGTAGATTTACCTGCACCTGAACGGCCAACGATACCAATCTTTTCACCTGCTTTAATGTGTAGATTAAAGTGATCGATAACATTTTTATTGTTATAAGCAAAGGTCACATCTTTAAATACGATCTCACCTTGTGTGACTGCAAGTGGTTTTGCATCTGGCTTGTCTTGAATATTGATTTTTTTACCAAGTGTTTGCATGCCATCTTGAATGGTACCAACATTTTCAAATAATGCTGACATATGCCACATCATAAACTCAGCCATGCTATTAAGTTTTAAAATCATGGCAGTAGTAGCAGCAATTACGCCTAACGCTGCTAAACCTTGAGTCCATAACCAAACTGCGGTACCAATTACCCCAACAAATAAAACAGCAGACAGTAAATTAATGCTAACTTCAAAAAGAGTGCCTAGACGCATTTGCGCATAGACTGTGGTCATAAACTCTTTCATTGACGCTTTTGCATATTGGCTTTCACGCCCAGCATGCGCAAAGAGCTTTACAGTTTGAATATTAGTGTAGGCGTCAGTTACACGACCAGTCATTACAGCGCGTGCATCGGCTTGTTGTTGTGATACTTTGCTTAAACGTGGAATAAAGAACCATGCGCTTAATAAAAATAACCCTAACCAAACCATAAGTGGAATAAGTAATGTGGGTGAGATTGCACCAAGAACAATACTTACGGTAATAAAGTAAATGCTGACGTAAGCCAACATGTCGCCTAAAATAATCCAGAATTCACGGACTGCTAAAGCTGTTTGCATGACCTTTGCAGAAAGTCGACCAGCAAAATCATTATGGAAAAAGTCTAGGCTTTGTTTTAATAAAAGGTTATGGAAGCGCCAACGCAAGCGCATTGGAAAAGTACTATATAAAATTTGATGTTTTATAATAGATTGAATATTAACAAATAAAATATTGGCAAATAACACGCTAATGAGAATAAGAATGTTTGAAGCATGTTGGCTTAAGAAATTTTCAGGCTGACTATTACTAAGCCAATCTACAAGTTGCCCAATTTTTGAAAAGAGCAGGGCTTCAAAGCTAGCTGCACCAGCTGTACATATAATAAGTAGCAATAAATATGGACGCACACCTTCAGTAGCTTGCCAAACAAATGGGAAAAAGCGTGTTGGTAAGGGCTCATCCAAACCTTTGGTTGGATAAGGATCTACAAGTTTTTCAAACCACTTCAGCATGAATGACTACCTTTATACATCAGCTACTTTAGTAAAATTTCACAATTTAATTTGCAATAAAGTCAGTTAGATCAAACTTAATTAAGGTATTGATCTGTTGGGTGTGTGGATACACGTCAAAGTTTATGTTGTATATCTTTGGCTAAAACTGACATGATTTAGTCAAGACATAAATTTGGAATCGGGAAGAAGCCTAACTAAAAGGCATCGTAAAGACAAAAAATGTTTTATTCATTATATCGATAATAATAGATGAAGTGGTGAATGAATTTGGCTTGAATGTAATTTTTATAAATTTTTTTAATAAATGATAAAATATTAATATTTATTTTAAGCAGTATGAGCCTTTATCCGAATATTGATAAAGGCTCATAACAGTTACCACATTAAGTCATCCGGAATTACATATGCTGCATATGGATCTTCTTCGTCAGTAGTTTGTTCATTTTTCTCAGCATTATTGATTAAAATAAATCCTTTCATTTTTTGATCAATTTTTTCAGCTAAGGCTTTAGGAAGGTAAGCATATTGATCTTGATCTTTAGCAATCACTAAACTGCCTGTAACAAGTGCATTATAAACTTGCTGAGATAGGTAAACCTTTTTAATCTTATTCTCGTCAATAAATTGATAAGCCACATCTCCGGCAAAATCTACAATTTTGTGTTGCTTGATCATTTGAATGATTGAAGCCTTTAATGCTTTTTCTTCGAGTTGCTGCTGCTTTTCTAGATTCAAAGCTTGATCTTTTGCTTGTTTCTCTTTTTGAGCTTTTTCAATATTAGCTTTAATTTCTGCTTCATTGCTTTGACCAGTACGCTGCTCATGCTGAGCTTGTTTGGTAAGTTTTTTCGCTTTTTTATTGTCAACTAAACCAGCTTTGAGTAACTGAGCTTGTAAGGCATTTTTAACCATGACTTAATCCGAATTTGAAGAGGAAGAACTATGAAAGTAAACTGCCCAATACGAAATACTGAGAGTTAAGCTTAAAATTGCTGGAAGCAAAAATGATTGCAATTTTAAATAAGGGTGAACTAAAGCAGCAATTATACCGCCAGATAGAAAACCTATAAAAATAAGTAGATGCAAAATAATGCGGCGATTCTCTACTTTTAAACCTCGTGCTATATAACCAAGTGCAAGCCCAAGATCTGTTAAGACACCCGATAAGTGAGTAGTCCTAATAATGGTTCCTTTATAGTGACTTACCATTGCATTTTGTAGCCCCATGGCGACACAAGCCCATAATAGTCCATATTTTGGAAAATAAGGCAGCAGTAACCAACAGAGAAAAATAAATAGTGAAACTAGACTTAAAGGAAGGCCATACCGGCGGCCTAATTTGAAATGGCTATTGCCTAGAATAAAACCACTGTAAAATGATCCACATACATAACATAATATAACTAGTACTAAATATATGATGTGTTCAAACTGCCAGTTTACCAAACTCATGGCTAGCATACTGACATTACCAGTCATATGCGACACCGATTGATGTAAAAGGGTGATAAGCCCTAATACATTAATCATTCCGGCATTTATTGCCAGTAAGAAGGCGCCAAGTTGGAACCAGTTTGGTAAACTTTGAAATGGCATGTTCTCTATGAGTTTTGTCTTGAGCGAATATCAACTGCGGCTGTAAATAAAACATCGGTAGATGAGTTAAGCGCCGTTTCTGTTGAATCTTGTAATACACTAATAATCATACCCACTGCAACAACTTGCATTGCAATTTCTGATGAAATACCAAATAAGCTACATGCGACTGGAATTAGAAGTAGGGAACCACCTGCAACACCAGATGCACCACATGCTGAAACAGTCGCAACTACAGATAAAATAATCATTGTTGCCAAATCAACATGAATTCCTAACGTATGCACAGTTGCTAAAGTAAGTACAGTAATCGTAACTGCTGCACCAGCCATGTTAACAGTAGCACCTAAAGGAATTGAAACGCTCGCAGTTGAAGGATTTACGCCTAAACGTTCAGCTAAATCAAGGTTTACAGGAATATTAGCTGCTGAGCTGCGTGTAAAGAACGCTGTGATACCACTTTCTTTTAAGCATTTAAATACTAATGGGTAGGGATTACCGCGAATTGTTAAACCTACTAGAATTGGGTTAATCACTAGAGCAACAAACAGCATTGTTCCTAATAGAACAGCAAGTAATTGTGCATAACTTTCAAGTGTTGCTAGTCCAGCATCTGCAAAAGTTACTGCAACTAGACCGAAAATACCAACAGGTGCAAACGCAATAACTTTATGAATAATAGCGCTTACAGCATGTGAAACATCCTGCATTACTTGTTTGGTTGTATCCGAGCTATGACGCATTGCTAAGCCAAGACCAATTGCCCACGCAAGAATACCAATAAAGTTCGCTTCACTGATTGCTTGAACAGGGTTTGCAATAAAACTTAAAAGCAGATTTTTTAATATATCAGCGAGACTACCAGGCGCTTGCAAATTATTATGAGAAACAGTGTTGAGATAAAGCGTACTAGGAAAAGATAAGCTAGCGATCACAGCACTAAAAGCAGCTAATAACATACCTACTACATAGAGTAGTAATACTGGGCGTAAATTTGCACTATGACCGACTTGGAAGTTGGCAATAGATGAGAGAACCAGTACAAAGACTAAAATAGGAGCAACCGATTTTAATGCTTTAATAAATAGTTCACCAAACAAGCTTAAGTACGGCGTAACGGTTGGAAATAATAGTGCGACGCCTATCCCTAAAATAATGGCGATAATAATTTTAGTGACTAAGCTTAATCGAGAAAAGAATTCAAGCATATAAAGGCCTTATTAACCTATTCATGGCTAAAGGTTGAACAAGCTGAGTATTTTATACGTAAGTGATGTGAATCTTAAGCTTTTTTATATCAAGTCATCAGTTTTATAAGGTTTGGTAATATTAAGTATTTGTTTTTAAATAAAGAAAATTGATTGGTTAAAGTTTGGCATCTGATGTTTTGCTTATATTACAGCCAGTAACGCTTAAGTTCTTATTATTTGCCATAAAAATTAGTGAAGAGGGAGAAAAGATATAAAAAGAAATAGGAGAGGTTATTTTTGTTTTTTAATAGATTGGAATGCTAGAAAAACTACGCGAATTTTCAATCCTCTTTGCTCGGATAATTACCAGCTACCAAGTTGAAAAATCGCATATTTCAGGAATACATTAATATTATTATAATTTTATAAGTTTAGAGCAGTTATTCTATGCAGTATAACTGGTAAAGCATATTTAAAATTGAATGCATCTTATCATCCTTGATCGAATAGAAGATTTGCTTGCCATCACGACGTGTTGAAACGACATCACTTTTACGTAGCATCATCAATTGTTGTGAAAGGGTGGGTTGGGTGATTTGTGTTTTCTCTTCAATTTGAGAGACATTTAACTCCTCATGGGCTAAGTGACATAAAATTAATAAACGGTCAGTGTTAGCTAAAGATTTTAATGTTCCTACGACTGAATCCGCCGCATTTTTCATTTCTTCAATTTGGAGTCCATCTTTCATACTTTATACCTATATCAATATGGCCGGCATAGTATAGATTGATCTTAAGAAAATGAATGTAGCAAAACTAATCAATCCAATTGTTTTTGTTGAAAAGGTTTATAAGTGTAATTGATAAATATATAACATTATTAAGGTAAAACAAGAATTTGTATTTGTTTTGTGTCAAAAGTGTTGCTTTGTGTGAGAAGCGTAATTGTTAAGTATAAATGAAACAAAGTCAAAGAAAATAAATTCTATTTTTCTGTCTATCAATAGTTAAATCTGATTTATATATAAAAGGGCAAGAAAAAAAGATTGTGTTTTTATTTTCTAAAGTTATAATCGACCCTGTACAGACAGGTCTGTATATTCTAGTTTGGGATGATAATTTAAAAAAATGTCAAACTCTAAGCTAGAATGACTTTCAGACGCAGCGTGATGAATAAGAAGAAGATTCAACAAGATAAGAAGAATAATATCACGCTTTATTTTTTAATGTGCAATTTTTTCAAATTCAATGAGTTTCTCTACACGCTTCCAATAGTCATCAATTTTTACTGAACCATGCTCAACTTGAGCTTGAATGGTCATACCCTCTAAAATATTGACTAAAAGCAATGCCAAAGGTCGAGACTCTTCAATTTCATATTGAATAAGAAGATCTTGCATTAATTGTGTTAACCAGATTTTGTATAAAGTTGCTGGTTGATGTGTTGACGGGTATTGTTTTAATACTTCTTCTAAGGCTTTTTGGAACATGCAACCATTAAAGTCTTCACTATTAAACCAATCTGAATACCATAAAAAGATGGCTTTAATACGAGCTAGTGGGTTGGTTTCGTCTTCTTTAGAGATTGCCGCAGTAAGAGAATTTTGTAAAAGTGAGTTTCTTAATAATAAACACTCTTCAATAAGTTTCTCTTTTGAAGGAAAGTATTTATAAAATGTCATTTTCGCTACACCAGATTCACTGATGATACGATCTACCCCTATAGAATTATAACTATATGAATTAAAAAGTCTTAAAGCAGTGGTAATAATGTCATCTTTTTTTGACATATTTTAGTAGCCTCACACAAATATTTTGCTATTAGCCTAAAGGTCGAGTGTACAAATAAAAAGCACGAACGCGAAATTTTACATTGTATTGACTGTTATTGATAGAAAAAAATAGGTTTTTTAAAAATAATAAAAGGACAAAACTCAATGCTAAGCATTAATTTTTTTATAATTGAATAGCTATGTTTAGTAGTTAATTTTTTGATTTGGTAAGGTGGTTTTTACTATAAGTGGGCCTTTATAACTTTGATTTAAAGATTGGTATATTTAAACATGTATTTATAAAAGAAAAAAGGAGAAATTTTATAATTTCTCCTTTTATATATTTAGTTAGTATTACTCTGCAGGAGGTAACAACATAAGAATTGAATTATTCAATAATTGAACAATGTTTTCTAAAATATCTGTATTGTTAAGCTCACTATTGAAAGGAATGCTTTTCCCATCGGCAATCGATTTGAGTTGGGTGGCAAAAGATTCCACAATCAGTAATTCTTCTCCATTACCCCAAAACTTTAAAACGCCATTTTGTTCTGTATAAAGTAGACGCGAAGCAGGTTCGAGTAGCAGCTCATAGCCATCTGACAAAATAGCATTTAGGTCTTCAACCTCTATTTCATCTGGTTCTGGAATATTGTCTGGATATTTAGGCTCGCTCATGTACGACATGAGGGCAGCATCAAGTACTTTTGAATTTTTCAATTGAGCTAGCACTAAATCTCTTAAATAAGCCAACTCTTCCGTGTTTATTTCCCCAATTTGAGGAGGATTCTTACGGGTAATATCGACAACAGGATTTTGAAGTAATTCATCAGTAGCAAATTGATCGCTAATTCTATCGATCATGCCTGAAATATTAGGCATACGGAAACCAAAGGAGAAAGTTAAACAATCATCTTCGGCAACGCCATAATGTGATAATCCAGGTGGAACATATAATAAGTCGCCAGGAGCTAATACTTCATCAAAATGAACATCTATTTCTGGTAGCAACTTTAAAGGTTGATTAGGTACAAATTCAGTGCTTGCATCACACATTTGGCCGAGTTGCCAGCGACGATGACCATATCCTTGAACAAGAAAAACATCATAAAAGTCAAAATGTTTTCCTACTGAACCACCTTTTGGGGCATAAGAGACCATAATGTCATCACGGCGCCATTGCGGAATAAAAGGAAATTTCTTCCACAATTCAGCTATATCAAATGAATAATGGTCTACTGCTTGAACCAAAAGTGTCCATAACTTTGGTAGTTTTTGAAAATCACCTTTAGTTAAGGGAGATGATTTTACATGCCATTCATTTGGATTTTTATCTTTTTGACGGATAAGACGAGCAGTTACATGGTCTTCTAAAGCGAGTTCTTTTACATCATTCGGCTCTAACATACCCACAATTTCAGGCATAGCATTACGTACAAGTAATGGTTTTTTCTGCCAATACTCTGTTAAAAACTGTTCAGCAGTAATACCGCCTAAAACGGTTAAAGCTTCTGTCATGGAAATAACCTATAAATAAGCTAATAAATATTAAGGAATTTGGAGGTTGAGTTGTCTTAAAATCTGACAAAGCTGAATCATGGGTAAACCCATCAGCGTGGTTTGGTCTTGGCCTATCATTTTTTCAAATAAACTAATGCCGAGACTTTCACACTTAAAACTTCCTGCGCATTGTAAGGGCAGATCTAAGTCGACGTATCTTTCGATTTCAGGCGCGCTTAAATTGCGAAACTTAACTTGATAATGCTCAACAAGCGTATGTTCAAAACTTTTTTCAAGGCACTGCACACTTAAAGCAGTACTAAAAAAGACTGTTCGGCCAGAGTTTGCTGCTAATTGAGCTTTGGCATTTTCAATTGTTAAGGGTTTGCCAATAAAATCATGAGGAGCATGCTCTCGCCATGCAACCTGATCTGATCCAATTACAATTGCTTCACGATTTTTTTGTGCAATTACTTGTGCTTTAGTAAATGCCAGTCTTTTTGCTAAATCATCGGCATGCATTTCACCACAAGGACTCTCGTCAATATCTGGACTAATGCAGATATATTCGATTCCTAAACGATTCATTAAATCTTTACGTGTCTGACTGCTTGATGCCAAAATAATTTTGGGTTGTTTCATTACACTGCAAATTCCATTAATACATCTAATGGAACATAGCTCAATACAGCTTGATGACAAGCATGAAGTTTAACAGGGGGTGCTTGACCAGCTTGATAAGCTTCTACCCAACGAGTTACACAAATGCACCAGAAGTCTCCCGGTTGTAGGCCAGGGAAGCCTGCTTCAGGTAGAGGAGTGATCAGATCGTTTCCGACTTTTTGTGAAAAATTTAAAAACTCAGAAGTCATTTGGGCGCACACCGTATGTTGACCAAGATCTGTTACGGCTGTATGGCAAAAACCATTCCGGAAGTAGCCAGTAATAGGGTCAAAACAACAGCTTGCTAAGGGTTCACCTAAAACATTTAAACGATTGATTTGTGGATCTGGATGAATAGACATAATGGATGAAATATTAGATGACTACCTCTATCATAATCAAAACTTTGGCTTTCTACAGCTTTTATGCAAAAAAACTAACCTTTTTTGATGTAATCATTTAAAATTGGCGCGTTTTTAAAATCATAAAGAGAGCTTTACATGAATTTTCAGCGCATGACTGACCTTAATTTAGCAGGTAAACGTGTCCTTATTCGTGAAGATTTAAACGTTCCTGTTAAAAATGGTGTGATTACCAGCGATGCTCGTTTACGTGCCGCACTTCCAACAATAAAAGCTGCTTTAGAAAAAGGCGCTGCTGTAATGGTATTTTCACATTTAGGTCGTCCTGTGGAAGGTGAGCCAAAGCCTGAACAATCACTTGCACCAGTGGCTGCATATTTAACTGAAGCATTAGGTCAAGAAGTTAAATTATTTACTGATTATTTAGATGGTGTTGAAGTTGAAGCAGGACAAGTTGTTTTGCTTGAAAATGTTCGTTTTAATCCGGGTGAAAAGAAAAATAATCCTGAACTTGCACAAAAATATGCAGCTCTATGTGATGTGTTTGTAATGGATGCTTTTGGTACTGCTCACCGTGCAGAAGCTTCTACAGAAGGTGTAGCACGTTTTGCACCTGTTGCAGCGGCAGGCCCATTATTGGCTGCTGAATTAGATGCACTTGGCCGTGCAATGCAAACACCTGAAAAACCAATGGTGGCAATTGTCGCTGGTTCTAAAGTTTCAACAAAACTTGATGTATTAAATTCATTATCTGGTATTTGTGACCAACTGATTGTGGGCGGTGGTATTGCAAATACTTTCTTGGCGGCTGCTGGTTACAATGTTGGTAAATCTTTATATGAAGCTGACTTGGTTGAAACTGCAAAACAAATTGCTGCTAAAGTAAGTGTTCCACTTCCTACAGATGTAGTTGTAGCTGATGCTTCACAAATTAACTTCGAAGATTTCTTAGGTTCTTTGGCAGCAGCGCAAGCAGTAATTAAGAAAGTTGAAGATGTCACAGCAAATGATATGATTTTGGATGTTGGCCCTGAAACAGCTAAAGCATTTGCAAATATATTAACAACTTCAAAAACGATTCTTTGGAATGGTCCTGTTGGTGTATTTGAAGTTGATCAATTTGGTGAAGGTACTAAAGCACTTTCTCTTGCAGTTGCACAATCTGATGCATTCTCAATTGCTGGTGGTGGTGATACTTTAGCTGCGATCGATAAATATAATGTAGCTGATCAAATTGGTTATATTTCAACAGGTGGTGGTGCATTCCTTGAATTTGTTGAAGGAAAAACATTGCCAGCAGTTGCCGTTTTACTTGAACGTGCTTAAAAACTGTTATATTGAAATAAGAAGGGATTGAGTTATCAATCCCTTTTTCATTGATAAGTCATTAAATTGTCATATTCCTGAAATAATATAATGAGTACTAAATCACCAATTGTGGAAAATAGTGATGAATTTAAAACTTACCTTTGCTGCTTTGTTAATTGTCCCAATGATGTTGACTGCTTGTGCGAAAAAAGAAGAGGCGACTCAAGCAGGCCAAGATGCGGCATCTACAGCTGTTGCTGACAAAGTAACTCCTGAACAACAAGCTGCAATCGATGCGCTTGATAAGCCAGTTTTAGATGAAAAGAATACAGATGTAGTTGAAGGTAGTGCATCTAGCGAGACGGCTGCTTCAGAAACGCATTAATTTGTTGTTTTTTGTTAAAAATTCCCTGCAAATGCAGGGATTTTTTTTGAAATACTGTGATTTGTTGCTGAATTGAAATAAATGACAAGGTAGAATAAGCCGCACTACCTGGGAGGATATTATGGCACTCATTTCAATGCGCCAGCTCTTGGATCACGCTGCGGAACATAACTACGGCGTACCAGCATTTAACGTAAATAACTTAGAACAAATGCGTGCAATTATGCTTGCCGCAGATGCTACCAATTCACCTGTAATTGTTCAGGCATCTGCTGGAGCTCGCAAATATGCAGGCGCTCCATTCTTACGCCATCTTATTTTGGCTGCAATTGAAGAATGGCCACACATTCCAGTGGTAATGCACCAAGACCATGGTACAAGCCCTGATGTATGCCAACGTTCTATTCAACTTGGTTTTAGCTCAGTGATGATGGACGGTTCATTAGGCGCTGATGGTAAAACTCCTACAACTTACGATTACAACGTAGATGTAACTCGTCAAGTGGTAGCAATGGCTCATGCTTGTGGTGTATCTGTTGAAGGTGAGATCGGTTGCTTAGGTAGCCTTGAAACAGGTATGGCTGGAGAAGAAGACGGTGTGGGTGCAGAAGGTGTACTTGACCATTCTCAGCTTTTAACCTCTGTTGAAGAAGCAAAACAATTCGTTGCTGATACAAATGTTGATGCTTTAGCAATTGCTGTAGGTACTTCACACGGTGCTTATAAATTTACACGTCCACCTACAGGGGATATTTTAGCAATTGACCGTATTAAAGAAATTCATGCGGCATTGCCAAATACTCACCTTGTAATGCACGGTTCAAGCTCTGTACCACAAGAATGGTTAAAAGTAATTAACGAGTTTGGTGGTAATATTGGTGAAACTTATGGTGTACCAGTTGAACAGCTTGTAGAAGCGATTAAACATGGTGTACGTAAAATCAATATCGATACTGACTTGCGTTTAGCTTCAACAGGTGCAATTCGTCGTTTCATGGCGGAAAACCCAGCTGAATTTGACCCACGTAAGTATTTCGCTAAAACTGTCGATTCAATGAAACAAATTTGTATCGATCGTTATGAAGCTTTCGGTACAGCTGGTAATGCTGACAAGATTCGCCCAATTTCTTTAGAGAAAATGGTTGATCGTTATAAATAATTCCCGTTAGGGTTTGATTTATAGAAACCGGTTATTTATATAACCGGTTTTTTATTGGCTGAGTTTTTTTATAAAAAACCTGTGATCAACACAGGTTTTAACGCCAAAAGATTAACTTATTTTTGTAAGTTCTTTTTGTCGAGGCTTGGATCTTTAATTTCTACATAAGCATTTGCACGGACTTCACGTAACCAGCTATCAATTTCAGTGTTAAATTGACGCTCACCTAAAATTTGACGTGCCATACGCTCTTGATATTCATGTGTCATATCTTTTTCGCGTTTGTCTGTCACTTGTAAGATATGCCAGCCGAATTGAGTTTGGAAAGGTTCACTAATTTCACCTACAGGAATTTCCTGCATTTTTTTATCAAACTCAGGAACCATCATACCTGGCGTAACCCAACCTAGACTGCCGCCATCACGTGCTGAACCTGTATCGTTTGAATAAGTTGCAGCAAGAGTAGCGAAATCTTCACCCGCTTTTAATCGCTTGTAAATGCTATCAATAATTTGTTTCGCATTTTCAGGGCTTACCACTTCGGAAGGTTGAATAAGAATATGGCGTGTTTGATATTGCGGTACTAATGCTTTCTGTTCATTTTGCTTACGTTCTAAAAGTTTTAGAACATGTACACCATCGCGTACAGAAATTAAGTCAGTTGTTTGACCGTCTTGCAGTGGAGTAATACGAGCAGCAAGTTCAGCCGGTATATCAGAAAGAGGACGGAATCCCATATCTGCACCTTCAACTTTTACAGTTGCAGTTGAAAGCTTTTTAAGAGCGTTTAAATCATTGTTTTGAGCAAGTTGTGAACGAACTTCTTTTGCTACATTTTGAACTTCTTGAGGGTTATCTCCGGAAATTCGCATATGAATCACATGGGCTTGATTACCTAAAGCAGCTTGTCCTTGTGGTGACTTCAAGAAGTTATCTACATCTTGATCACTGATTTTAATGCGAGACATAACTTGCTGTTGACGCAGACGATTAATTGCTAAATCTTCAGCAATACGGCTACGTAAGTTTTCATAAGTTCCAGGTGCAATCGCATCTAATTTTTGTTGAAAGGCTTCTAGGCTTTTGCTACCTGATTGACTTGCAACTTTAAGTACAGCCTCATTTAGACTTTTCTCATCAGGTTTGATGCCATATTTTTTAACTTGTTCAAGTTGTGCTTGACGTAAGATGAGCTGGTCTAATACTTGAAATTGTAAGTATTGTTGAGGTGGAACTTCTTTTTTTTGTGCTTGCAATTCGTGAGCTGCTTCAGCCATTCCTTGTTCAAGGTCACTTTTTAAAATTACGCTATTGTCCACAATTGCCACAACTTCATCAGTAGGTTGGGCAAAACTATGCATTGATGAAGATATTAATACAGCAAGGGTTGTCGCTTTAAAAAACTGTTTAAGATGTTTTGTCTTCATTAACGTTGTGTCCAAGATTGATTAATTTTGTTAAAACCTAAAACGCGATTTTCAAGTAAAGACGCGAGTTTATTGTTTAAACCACCTAAACCTTTGAGTGTAATTTCGGCCATGATCGCGCGCTTTTCACTAACATCTGGAGATTTTGGATCGTCTAGATCGTTATAGTATGAACGGCCATAGACAGAAATGCCCCAGCAACACGATTCATAATTAACACCTAGTAATAATTCACGGGCAACATCATTGTCCATGTCATATTGTACGTGCCCCATAATACGCCAATTGTCTTTAATTGGTTGTATAAACGATGCAACAACTTGGTCATAAGTGTCTTGACGACCAGGAATATCTTTACGATAGAAATAGCCTAAGTTATATAGATTTCCTTTATCGCCTGTATAGTAAAGTTGAAAATCACGCTGTGCATTATCACCATTTGACATCCATGCCGAGTTGGCAGCAATGGTAAAGTTTTGATTAAGTTGACTTGATAAGCTAACAACAGGACCTGTATTACGTTCAGTATCAATTTCATCTTGTTGTTTCAAGGTGACGCGGCGATCTTCAAAATAATAGCTTTGGCCCACACTTGCGCGTAAACGCTCTAAGCCTACTGTGTCAAAAAGACTATAGCTTACACCTAACGATAAAAAGTTATTGTCTTCAAGGCGGTCATGTCCATAGAAGCGGTAAGGGTTAAATAACTGATCGTAACTAATTGACGCAGTGGTTGAGTCAAAGTTTGGGTAGCCATCTTGATTTTTGTATGGCGCATAGGCATAGAAGGCGCGTGGTGTAAGTGTTTGTAAATATTTGCCCTCACGTTCAAAATTCAATCCAGTGTCCAATGTAAATTGTGGCACAACGACTGATTTGTTTTCAGAACCGCCATCTAAACCTTGAGAGGCGATACTGTCTTTGTCATAGAAGGTTTGAATAGAACGTACAGAAACCTCAGGAATTACAAAGGCTGCTGGTGTTCGATAGTTATAACGTGTTGCAAACTGGTTATAAATACGCGTACCGCTACTTTCTTGTGCAGAATCATCGTTAATTGATTTCTTAAAATAAGCAGTATCGTTATTAAATTCGTATTGTAGTCCTAGTGGATTACCAGTGACATAATTTAATAAAAATTGAGGTAAGCGGGCGTATGGTTTATTGACGTCTTTTACTTCTGGGTCAAGGGTCTGGAAATCTTCGACTTTAAGCTGTGCTTTTAAACCCGGAATACCATGCTGATAGTTAAGTTCCCAAGCTCTACGTAAGTTAAGATCTGTTTTAGAGATAGGGCTACTATCTAAATCAGAGAAGTAGTCTTTATCTGATGCGTAATTGTATTCAAGGTTGGTAGACCATTGGTCATTGATATCCCAATTATGTAAAAAATGGAAATCTTTACGGTCTTTATCATCATATTCTTTATCAGATGGCAAAATGCCGCCCCAAATCTGTCCGGCACCAAACCCATCCGTCAAATATCGGAATTCACCTTGTAACATTGCACCACGATCTGCTAAGTATCGTGGCGTAATTGTTGCATCGTAATTAGGCGCAAGGTTTAAATAAACAGGAACCGAAAGTTCAATACCACCATCGTTTGAGAAACCAAATTGTGGGTTGAGGATACCTGTAGTGCGGCGGTCATCAATCGGGAAGTTAAAGTAGGGAACTGCTAGAACTGGAACATCTTTTACATATAGTTTTGTTCCGCGCGTAACACCGCGCCCAGTTTCTTGGTTCAACTCAATTTTGTTGGCTTGAATTTTCCAACCTGGTTTCTGGCCTGGCGGACAGGTTGTGTAAGTCGCATCATTGAGAACCATTACATTCGGAGAGGTTCTCTCGATCTTCCCAGCATGACCATGGGCATGTTGTTGTTCAGAAATATAAAAACTATTATCTAAATTTCCGGTTTGAGTCTTTAGATTGTAATCAATTTCATCACTTTGAGAGAGTAAGCCGCCTTGAGCTAACTGTACTCGGCCTTGTGCATGTGCAAATGTTTGAGTTTTATCGATGGTGACTTTATCGGCACGAACTGTACGGCCTTCCTGATCTATCACCACGTTTCCTTCCAACACAGAGTCGCCGGCAGGGTTGTAGTGCCCATAATCAGCCGTTACAACTGAAGTAGCCTTATCTGCATCTAACGCTTTAGTTTCAGGATTAATTGGTGTAATCCAAGTTCCTTGGCAGAATGCTGAACTCAAATATTTATTATTGCGCAATTGCGCCTCAGGAGCAGATTTATCAACATAATATTGTTGAAAGAATTCCTGCCCTGGATAGGCTTCCTTAATACTCGCCTTAAGTTGATTATTGTCTATGTTGGAGACAACACCAGCTGACTCAGCATAACTTGATTGTATGGAGCCACTACATAAGAGCGTAAAAATAGCGGTCGCTAAAGGATTAAATTTAAACTGATGCTTCATTGTCTCATTAACCAAGTATGCTAATTCACAATTAATTATTGTCGCATCATAGAGAAAAAGTTTATAAGTGGCTACACTTAACCCTTCAAAAATCTCAGCTTGTTTTAGATTTTATTGCAAATGAATACACAACGTGAACAATTGATACATACATGGCTTACATCTGTTCTTGAAAATGATCAATTTCAGATCGCTTATTTAGCAGGGGATGCAAGCTTTCGACGTTATGCTCGCATCCAGTTACAAAATAAAACGTATATGCTTATGGATGCGCCTCCTGAAAAAGAAGACTGTGTTCCGTTTGTGACGATTGACGAGTTTTTTGCAGGGCATGGGGTTCGGGTACCTCAGATCGTTGCAAAAGATATAAATCAAGGTTTTTTATTGTTAGAAGACTTTGGTGATGTGCTGCTGTCTACATTGTTAAACGATGAAACAGTTGATCAATATTATGAACAGAGTTTTAAACAGCTTATTCATTTGCAATCGATTAATGGTGCTGAACATTTTCCGGCTTATTCTTATGAAAAGCTTTTATCGGAAATGCAGTTGTTAACAGATTGGATGTTACCGTCACTCGATATCCATCCAACAGCTGAGCAAAAGAAAACTATTGATGATGCATTTGATTTCTTGGCTCAGGCAGCATTAGCTCAACCGCAAGTTATTGTACATCGTGATTTTCATAGCCGTAATTTAATGAAAATTGCTAATGAAGAAGAATTGGGAGTAATTGACTTCCAAGACGCGGTTATTGGTGCTGATACATATGATTTAATCTCGATTACACGTGATGCATACGTGCAGTGGAATGCTGAGCGTGTTTATCAATGGTTTAAAGTGTTCTATGAGCTTTTACCAGCATCTGCTAGACAAAACCGAAGCTTTGACCAATTTAAACGTGATGCTGATTTAATGGCAATTCAACGCCATATCAAAATTTTAGGTATCTTTGTCCGTTTGTTCGAGCGAGATGGTAAGTCTGGTTATTTGAAGGATTTACCGCGAGTCATGTGGTATTTACTTGAAGAGAGCCGTGGCTATCATGAGCTTGATGACTTCATGGCATTTATTCACAGTTCAGTAATGCCTAAATTTATTGAAAAATATGGCCCTTATGAGGTTGCAGCATAATGAAAGCAATGATTTTAGCTGCTGGCTTGGGCAATCGTATGCGTCCACTCACACTATATACACCAAAGCCTCTGCTTGAGGTAGGGGGTAAGCCACTTATTGTGTGGCATATTGAAAAACTTAGGAAAATCGGTGTGACCGAAATAGTCATCAATTCTGCGTGGTTAGCCGACAAACTCATCAGTAACTTGGGAGATGGCTCTCAATTTGGTGTGGATATCCGTTGGACACGAGAAGAAGAAGGGCTGGAAACAGCTGGCGGAATTATTAATGCTTTGCCACTGCTTGGAACAGATCCTTTCATTCTGGTGAATGGAGATGTATGGACTACAATGGATTTTGAAGCTCTACGCCATATTAAGTTAAATGATGATTTGGCACATCTTGTATTAGTTGATAATCCTAAACAGCATCCCGAAGGCGACTTTACATTATTAAATGGACGCGCTTTTGCGTTTGATCAAGATGTGAAGGGCGAGAACCTCACGTTTAGTGGTGTATCTGTTATCCATCCTAAGCTTTTTGATGGATTGGAAGCTGGTAAACGTCCTTTAGCCCCACTGTTGAAGCAAGCCATGCACAATCAAAAAATATCTGGTGAAAAGCTTAAAGGTGCATGGGTGGATGTGGGAACGCCTGAGCGTTTAATGGAGCTAGATTTGCAAATTCGTGAAGGCTTCTACGATTAACTGCGTAATCGCTAATCGTTAACTAGTGTTCCACGATGCATAAATGGGTATACTTTGTTTTAAATTTTACTTAGATGTTATCTGTTTATGCATCCGTTTTTTCAAGAGTTACAACAGGGTAGTCAAAAATTAGGTTTATCGCTTAGCGATGAAGCTTTGACATTATTGTTGAAGTATCAAGATGCTTTGGTACTTTGGAACAAAGCTTATAATCTAACAGCGATTCGTGATCCGAAAGAAATGTTAGTGAAGCATTTGTTGGATAGCCTAAGTATTTTGAAAGATTTGCCAGCAGGTCGTTTGCTCGATGTAGGTACAGGTGGTGGCATGCCAGGCATGATCATTGCTTTATGTCAGCCAGAACGCTCTTGTGTATTGCTTGATTCAAATGGTAAAAAAATTCGTTTTTTGAAACAGTTTATTGCTGACCTTAAGCTTAAAAACGTAATAGCTGTGCAAACGCGTGTTGAAAATCAAGATACAATTGATGAACTTGGCCAATTTGATGTAATAACAAGTCGTGCATTTGCATCATTAACAGATTTTGTTGAGGCTGCGCGTCCATATTTACATGAGCAGAGTATAATTGCCGCGATGAAAGGACTGATTCCAGTTGAAGAAATGGAAGAGCTTAAGCAGGAATTTTCATGTAAAGTGATTGAACTGCATGTACCGAGACTTGATGAACAACGTCATTTACTTTTACTTCAACGAATTTAAATAAAAAGTATTAGGGTTACCATGGCTCAAATTATTGCGATTGCAAACCAAAAGGGTGGTGTTGGTAAAACAACGACTGCAGTAAATCTTGCAGCGTCACTAGCTGTATTGAAAAAACGTGTGCTACTTGTCGATATAGATTCGCAAGGTAATGCTACGATGGGGTCTGGTATTCAAAAGAATGATCTACTTTACTCAATTACGGATGTGTTATTGGGTGAAGTGCCAATCGAAACGGCAATTCAAAAAGCTGAGGTTGGATATAAAGTTTTGGGTTCAAACCGTGAACTTTCTGGTGTCGAGCTTGCCATTGCAGAGCAAGAAGGTCGTGAGTTCATTTTAAAGAATGCTTTGAATGAAATCCGAGACTCATTCGATTACATTATTGTTGATTGCGCGCCTAGCTTAAGTTTAATTACCGTGAATGCTTTAGCTGCAGTAGATGGTGTAATCATTCCAATGCAATGCGAGTACTATGCATTAGAAGGTTTGGCAGATTTAACTCAAACGATCGATCGTATTCAAAAAGCGTTAAATCCAGATTTGGAAATTATTGGTGTTTTACGCACCATGTATGATGCGCGTAATGCCTTAACTCGCGATGTATCTGCTGAGTTGGAACAATATTTTGGTAAGAAACTCTACGACACTGTGATTCCACGTAATGTTCGTTTGGCTGAAGCTCCAGCGCATGGTTTGCCAGTGATTTATTTTGAAAAAAGTTCGAAAGGTGCAGTTGCATACTTAAATCTTGCGGCTGAGATGTTAAAGAAAAGTAAAGTGAAGAAAGGAAGTAAAGTATGAGCATCAAAAAACGCGGATTGGCGAAAGGTCGTGGTTTAGATGCATTACTTGGTTCAATTCAAAAAGAAAAATTACAACTAGAAGCTCAAGCGCTTGATCATGGTCAGTTAAAGCAAATTGACGTGAAGTTGTTGAAACGAGGTGAATATCAACCACGTCGTTTTATCCATGAGCATGATTTGCAAGAGTTGGCATCCTCTATTGAAAAACATGGGGTAATGCAGCCAATTGTTATTCGTCCTGTAGATGATGAAGCTCATCCTTACGAAATTATTGCAGGTGAGCGTCGTTGGCGCGCAGCTCAAATTGCTGGCTTAACGGAAATCCCTGCAATTGTTCGTGATTTAAATGATCAGGTTGCTATTGCTTTAGCACTTATTGAAAATATTCAACGTCAAGATTTAAACCCGATAGATCAAGCGTTGGCGCTACAACGATTCCATGATGAATTCGGTTTAAGCCATCAAGAAATTGCTGATACAGTCGGTAAAGCAAGAACAACGGTAAGTAATTTATTACGTCTGTTGAGCTTGGCTGATGACATTAAAGAATTTATGCAGCAAGGCCAGCTTGATATGGGGCATGCTCGTGCCATCTTAACTTTAAAGGGCAAAGAACAACTTGAAGTTGCAAAAATTGTAATTGAGAAAGGATTATCTGTTCGTCAGACTGAGCAGTTAGTGCGCGATTGGAACGAGCCTAAACAGGAAAAGGAAAAAGCTCCTGTTGCACCAGACATTGAGCAACTAACTCAGAAATTATCAGAACGTTTTGGTGCCAATGTTAAAATTGATCATAACCAGAAAGGTAAAGGTAAGCTTGTTATTCACTATCATTCACTCGATGAGTTAGATGGTATTTTGAATATTTGTTTACCAGATTAATTCTAAGTTAGGTCATATATTTCTAATTTATATTCTTGGGGAAGAAAATATGTGGGAACTTGTGAAAGCGGGCGGCTGGTTAATGCTGCCTTTAATTTTGTGTTCAATTTTAACCGTCGCAATTAGTATTGAGCGTTTTGTACGTTTAAGACGTTCACAAGTTTTACCTAAAGTACTAATGAATGATGGCAGTGCAGATATTTCTGTTGTCATAACAAATTTGGAACAGGATAATAATGCGCAAAGCACGGCATTGGGCAATATTCTAAAAGCTGGTTTTGAGCATCAGGAACATGGCGAACAATTTGCTCGAGCACAAATGGAAGCTATGGCTTCTCAAGAAATTTCTTATTTAGAAAAAAATATTAACTTCTTAGGGACCTTAAGTGCTATAGCGCCTCTACTAGGGCTGCTTGGAACAGTTGTGGGAATTATTGAGTCTTTTTTGGTTATTGATTTTGGTTCGGCAGGTAGTCCTAGTTTAATGATTCCCGGTATTTCCAAGGCTTTGATCACAACAGCAGTTGGTATGCTCATTGCAATTCCTGCACTTATTTCCTATCGATATTTTCAAAGAGTAGTGCAAGATTATATTGCTGAGTTAGAGCAACAATCTACGCTATTTCATGCCTCATTGTTTTACAAACGTTCTTCAGTCATGCAAGAACATCGCCGCGTTGGTTGATGGGTAGATCGCAATATGAAGTTTAAACGTTCTCAAGTTGAAGACATTCATATCAATTTAACACCTATGATTGACTGTTTATTGTTCATTCTAGTGTTTTTATTGTTATCTACCACTTTTAATCAGCCAAGTCGCATCAATTTAACTTTACCAGATGCACAAGGTGTTCCACCAAAACAGTACGATCATAAAATTGAAGTCGTGGTAGACTCTAGCGGACATTACGCCGTGAATGGTCAGGCGCTATCTACCAAAGATGTGGCTGATTTGAGCACTGCAATTAAGCAAATTGCTCAAGAGCGACGTGACTTTATGTTTATCATTGCTGCTGATGCAAAAGCGTCCCACCAGGATGTTATTCGTGTTATGGATGTAGCAGGACAACTCGGTTTTGTTAACATCAATATTAGTACCAAAGTTCCTTCTAGAGGTTTTTCTGAGTGAATCAAGATTTTAAGGTTTATTTGCGTCTCATATCCTATTTAAAACCTTATTGGGGCGTGGCCTTATTAGTTCTTATCGGGTTCGGTATGAACTCAGCAACGGAGGTTTCTGTTGCTAAGCTCATTAAATTTATTATTGATGCAATTCAAAATGCGAGTAGAGCGGATCTGGATTGGTTCCCTTTATTAATCATTTTATTGGTATTCTTCCGTGGCCTTGGCCTATTTATGGGGGGGTACTATACGGCTGTGATCTCGCGTAGTTTGGTTTTTAGTATTCGCCAAGAAGTTTATGCAAAACTTCTAAGACTGCCGGCTCAATATTATCTCGATAACTCTTCGGGTCATATTACTGCCAAAATTATGTATAACGTCGAGCAACTTACAGCTGCTTCATCTGAATCATTAAAAACCATTGTTCGAGATGGCATGATTACGTTGGGGTTGTTAGGTTATTTGTTCTATACCAATTGGCGTTTAACAATTTGTATTATGGTGTTCTTACCTGTAATTGGGATTTTGGTGCGTAAAGCTTCAAAAAGAATGCGCAAACTCTCGATGCAAGTTCAGGATACTATGGGTGATGTTAACCATGTAGTGCAAGAAAGTATTAATGGTAATGCAGTTGTTAAAAGTTTCGCTGGTGAAGAGTCAGAACAAGAGCGTTTCTATAAGTCATCGGAAGAAAACTTAAAACGTGGTTTAAAAATGGTGATTGTGCAAAACCTAAATAGTCCTGTTGTTCAAGTGGTAATGGCTTGTGCAATGGCTCTAATTGTATGGTTAGCATTAAGACCACAAATTTTAGGGAATACAACTGCTGGTGAGTTTGTTGCATATATTACGGCAGCAGGGTTACTTTCAAAGCCTGTTAAAAACTTGACAGATGTGAATGAAAAGTTACAGCGGGGTTTAGCAGCTGCACACTCAGTTTTTGAATTATTAGATTTACCTGAAGAGCAAAATAGTGGTGAACTTAAACCGCAGTTGCAAGGTGCAATTCGTTTTGACCATGTTGTACTTAACTATGCTGACGGTACGCAAGCGATTAAAGACTTTTCTTTAGATATTCGTCCAGGCGAAACTGTTGCATTGGTAGGGCGCTCTGGTGCTGGTAAAACTTCTTTAGTGAACATGTTGGTACGTTTCCAAGAAGTCTCAAGTGGTCAAATTTATTTAGATGATTTGCCAATACGTGATATTGAGCTTTCAAGTTTGCGTACACAAATTGCAATGGTAAATCAGCAAGTTGTTTTGTTTAACCGAACTGTACGTGAAAACATTGCTTATGGTCAGTTACATAATGCAAGTGATGAAGACGTAATAGCTGCAGCAAAGGCTGCTTATGCCCACGACTTTATTATGAACTTACCAAATGGCTACGATACTGTTTTGGGTGCTCAAGGTCTAAATTTATCGGGTGGTCAACGTCAACGTATTGCAATTGCTCGTGCAATTTTGAAAAATGCCCCAATTCTCATTTTAGATGAGGCGACAAGTGCGCTTGATAATGAATCTGAACACTTTATTCAACAAGCATTTGATGAAGCTATGCAAGATCGTACAACGATTGTGATTGCTCACCGTCTATCTACCATTGAAAATGCGGATCGTATTGTTGTGATGGACCGCGGACAAATTGTTGAACAAGGTACTCATCAAGAATTACTTGCTAAGCACGGTGCTTATTATCAATTACATCAGCGTAATTTTGAGGACCATTAAGTATGTCTTTAGCCCAGCTGATCCAAAATGCATGGAATAAGCAATCAAGTTGGTTGATTGTTTTACGTCCTTTGTCTTGCTTGTATCGTGCTGGGTTTTTACTAAATCGTGGTTTTTATAGTTCAGGCTTTAAAAAAGTTTATACCGCACCTGTGCCAGTCATGGTAATTGGCAATATTACGGTGGGGGGAAGTGGAAAAACGCCATTATTAATAGAGCTCGTCAATTATCTAAAGCAGCATAATGTAAAGGTAGGGGTAATTAGTAGAGGCTATGGTGGAGCTGGCCCTTTTCCTATGTTGGTGACATCGGCTAGTCAAGCAGCTGAAGCAGGAGATGAACCTGCTTTGATTGTACAGTCAACTGGCGTACCTATGGCAGTAGGACCCAATAGACAAGTAGCAATCGAGTTATTATTAGCATCGACTAAACTAGATTTAATTATTAGTGATGATGGGTTGCAACATTGGGCATTAGGTCGCCAAATAGAATGGATCGTACTTGATCAAAATCGTGGTCTTGGAAATAGAAAGTTATTACCAGAGGGATATTTACGTGAACCTGTGGAACGTTTAAAAACTAGTACGGTAATTGAGCATACTTTCACACCAACAACTACATTGCATATGCATCTTGATGCAGGGCAGCCTTACTTATTGAATCCTTCTTCGGCAACTGAATTATCATTCAATATTCAAAATAATTACCATGCAGTAGTCGGTATTGGTTTTCCTCAGCGCTTTTACCAAACACTTAAAGGTTTAGGGGTGAAACAATTTCAAGAGCATGCTTTTCGTGATCATCATGATTACAGTATTGATGACCTTCTATTTAATGATGACCAACCTATCATTACAACTGAAAAAGATGCAGTTAAGTTGTTACCATTACTTGAAAAGCATCCAGAATTTAAACGACCTATTTGGGTTGTGCCAGTTAAAGCTGTTTTGTCTACAGAGTGCTATCAGGTTTTAAATCAACAATTGCAAAAGCTTGATATTCAAATATCTTAGGAAGAAAAAATGAAACATATCGTCATTCCAGCACGCTTCTCAAGTTCGCGTTTGCCAGGTAAGCCATTGTTACTTATTCATGATCGTCCTATGATTTTACGAGTGGTGGATCAAGCAAAAAAAGTTGAAGGTTTCGATGACCTATGTGTAGCAACGGACGATGAACGTATCGCTGAAATATGTCGTGCAGAGGGCGTTGATGTTGTTTTAACAAGTGCAGACCATCCATCGGGAACAGATCGTTTAAGTGAAGTTGCTCGTATTAAAGGATGGGATGCTGATGACATTATTGTAAACGTACAAGGCGATGAGCCATTACTGCCAGCCCAGCTTGTTCAACAAGTTGCAAAGCTTTTGGTTGATAAGCCAAACTGTTCAATGTCTACATTATGTGAGCCTATTCATGCGTTGGATGAATTTCAGCGTGATAGTATCGTAAAAGTAGTCATGTCTAAACAAAATGAAGCATTATATTTTAGCCGTGCAACGATCCCTTATGACCGAGATGGCGCTAAGCGAGACGAACCAACTTTACATACTCAAGCATTTCGTCATTTAGGTTTATATGCTTATCGTGTGAGCTTATTACAAGAATATGTTACATGGGAAATGGGTAAACTTGAAAAGCTCGAGAGTCTTGAGCAATTGCGTGTTTTAGAAAATGGACACCGTATTGCTATTGCTGTAGCAGAAGCGAATTTACCACCAGGTGTTGACACTCAAGCAGATCTTGATCGTTTAAATAATATGCCTGTTGAGTCTTTTGAGTAAGCGTTAATTTAATGAATCAGAATGTGACTTCTAAGGTTTATCCGTGGCAACAGACAATATGGGAAACGTTAACAACACGTTTTCCTAATATTGGGCATGGCTTATTATTTTATGGTAAACAAGGTTGTGGTAAACATGCTTTTGCTAAGCATTTCTTAGCGTGGGTACTTTGTTTAAATAAACAACCTCAAGGTGCTTGTGGTGAATGTAGTAGCTGTCAATGGTTAAAATCAGATACGCATCCAAACTATGTTCATATCACGACAGATGAAGAAAATAAAAAACAGAATGCAAAAATTAAAATAGAAAAAATTCGAGATTTATTGCCATTTGTACAACAAACTGGTGAGGGATGGCGTGTTGTTGTTATTGAGCCAGCTGAAGCTTTAAATCTTGCGTCATCAAATGCACTGCTAAAAACCTTAGAAGAGCCAGGTGAACGCGTCGTTTTAATCTTGTTGGCCGATCATTATTTGAAATTACCGGCAACGATTCGAAGTCGCTTACAGCATTTTGCTTTAGACCGTATTTCATATACAGAAGCCACATCTTATCTAAATGAACATTTAGCTGAAACAGTATCTGTACCACCTGAATTATTGCTAGCCCTTTCTAATGATATGCCTTTGCAAGCAGTTGAAATTGCGACTAGTGATTGGTTTGCTAAAAGACAGTCTTTTTTAGAAGACTGGACTAAAATTGTAAATCAAAAAAATATGCCTTTATTTTATTCGGCTAAATGGCAAAAAGAACTCAACTTTAGTGATTTTATGATGCTTCTTGAATACTTGTTAGGGGATTTAATTTGTGTCAAGCTCAATCAATCACAGAAAAATATTGATTTACAGTTCGATCAATTAGCGCAAAACTATAATTTAGAAAGCTTATTCAGTCTTTATGAGGAATTACAGCAATCTAAAAGATTAGTTGAACAGAATGTACAAACACAACTCATCATAGATCAACTTTTTATAAAATTAATGAACGTTTAAGGGGAACACTAATGCAACCACAAATGGGTGGAATTATTCAGGTCAATATTCCAGATAGAGCAACATTGCAAGCAAGTTATATGGGATATGTACAAGGTGGGGGCTTATTTGTACCATCAAAGCAAAAAGTGAAGATGGGCCAGGAAATTTTTATTTTAGCTACGTTACCAGAACAATCACAAAAAATTCCTTTAACTGGTAAAGTAGTTTGGATTTCACATAAGCAAAGTGGATTTAAACCGCAAGGTTTCGCAATTCAATTGAGTGGTGATAAAGGAGTTTACTATAAAGCTGAAGCTGAGCGGATTTTAGCTGGTAGTATGTCTTTAGATCGCCCAAGTTATACCATGTAAGCAGATAGGAAAGAACAGTGTTTGTTGATACCCATTGCCATTTAACAATGTTAGATTTAACGCCTTATAACGGTGATTTAGATCTCGCACTTGCTGCTGCGCGAGCAGAGGGTGTTTCTAAGTTTATGGCAATTTCAGTTGACCTTGATGATCATATTGCTTTAGCTGAAATCGCAAAGCGTCATGAAGATGTGGGGTATACGGTAGGCGTACATCCGTGTGAGGATGTTGATACTATGGCTCGAGCAACGACTGAGTATTTGACTGAATTGGCTCAATCGGAAAAGGTGTGGGCTTTAGGTGAAACAGGTTTAGACTATTACCACAGCACTGACTTTATTAACGAGCAAAAAGATTGTTTTGCTCGTCATATTCAAGCCTCTAAAAATGTTAAAAAACTAGTAGTTGTTCATACACGTTCAGCAAAACATGATACGGTGGATATTATTCGAGCTGAACAATCTACACATGGTATTTTGCACTGTTTTACTGAGGACTGGGAAACAGCAAAAGCTGTATTGGACTGTGGTTACTATATTTCCTTTTCAGGAATTGTTTCATTTAAAAATGCTCAAGATCTACGAGATGTAGCCAAGCAAGTTCCTTTAGATCGGCTTTTGATTGAGACAGATAGCCCTTATTTGGCTCCCGTACCATATCGTGGTAAAACGAATGAACCAAAATATGTACCTTATGTAGCGAAAGCACTAAGTGAGGTATATGATAAGCCAGTTGAGGAAATTGCAAGAATCACCTCGCAGAATTTTGAAAATTTACTTAAAGCGATTTAACTTATAGAAACTATATAAAGAGAGTAATTGCGTGAAGATGGACCGTCAAGCTCAGTTCCGAGCAAGAGAAGCATTAATATTTCAAGTTGCGGAACAGTTGTTGTTAGAAAATGGCGAAGCCGGAATGACACTTGATGTGCTGGCTGCTGAGCTTGATTTGGCAAAAGGTACTTTGTACAAGCACTTTCAAAGTAAAGATGAATTGTACATGCTACTAATTATTCGTAATGAGCGCATGTTACTAGAAATGGTTCAAGATACTGAAAAGGCTTTTCCAGAACATTTGGCTTTCTTTATGTTGCATCATTTGCACCATCCGGAAAGAACAGTGCTGTTTCACCAAATTGAAGAAAAGCTTTCAATTACCGCGCAAGGTGTGCACCATCTTTTTAATGAACTCTACCAAGTGAGAAAGCAGCGCTTACGTATTATTATTCGTATGACTGATCATTATTTAGAATCAATCCAGAGTCATATGACTACACGAGATTACTTAGCTTCAATCTGGTCACTCACTCATGGAGCTGCTGCAATTCTGAATTCAAGCTTTTATCAACGTTATTTGGGTTCAAGAGATACTTTACGAGTAGCCTATATTGACCAGGCATTAGCCTTACCCAAACAAGCAGTTGAGCAGTACGCTTAATAGGTCGATATGAAATCGAATCTACCATTTCAATCACAAAAAGGCTTTACCCTCATAGAAGTGATGGTAGTCATTGTGATTATGACAATTATGACTTCTCTGGTTGTATTGAATATAGGTGGCGTCGACCAAAAAAAAGCAATGCAGGCGAGAGAGTTATTTTTACTCGATTTACAGAAAATTAATAAAGAATCGCTCGATCAATCACGTGTATTGGCTTTAGAAACTCATGGTGAGACAGATGTCTCACCATTTTCTTATGAACTTTATGAATATCACGATCAAAGCACTTTACAAGTACAAGATATAAAAAACCGTTGGCAGAAATATACTGAGTTTAAAACACGGCAACTTCCTGCCCATGTTTCTTTTTCAGTACAACCCTTGGATGACCAGAATTATTCTAAAGCTAAAAATACAGATTTGATTGGAGGACAAACGCCTCAACTTATCTGGTTTGGCAATGGAGAAGCTAAAACCGTTAAAATACAATTTTATTTAGAACAAAAACCGATTGGTTCAGAAATACAAATAGATCACTTGGGTAAAATAAATGAAATCTAAAGGCTTTACCCTCTTAGAAGTTATGGTTGCTTTGGCAATCTTTGCAGTCGCAGCTGTCGCTTTAACTAAAGTGGCAATGCAGTACACGCAGTCCACTTCAAATGCAATTTTGCGAACCAAAGCTCAGTTTGTAGCAATGAATGAAGTTGCTATGATGGAGATTAATCAAGAATGGTTGCAAGGAACCCAAAGTAAGCAAGTAACTTCCCAAGGTGAAACTTGGCAAATTGATAAGTCAGCTCAATCTACTATTAGCCCGAATGTTCAAAAAATTGATTTACAAGTGAGTTTGTATGATCCGGATAAGGGAAAAGTACAAAATGGCATTACTCATATGGTCTTTTTTAATTATTCAGTGAAAGCAAAATAATGATAAAAAATAAATATATTCACATCCGAAGCATTGCTTCTCGCCTTGCAGCACGATCGAGCAGTGCTCGATTAGCTCGCGCCTCAGGATTTACTTTGGTTGAATTGTTAGTCGCGATCGCTATCTTTGCGGTTTTATCTTTATTGGGGTGGAAAATTTTCGATTACTTGCTCAAAGTTCGTGATCGTAATGCCGAACATGAAGTGCATTTATTTGAATTACAAGATGCTTATCAACAAATTCTTCGTGATACTTTGCAGATTATCCCTTTATCCGCAAACCAAGGTGGGCAAATTCATCCAGCTTTAGAAATCGATAATCAAATTTTACGTTTTAGTAAAGCTGGGGTAACAGATCCTTTAAAACAAGGCTTATCACCATTTGAACGAATTGAATATCGTTATGATGCAGATCAAAAAAAACTATATCGTCTTAAATATACAAATTTAAATACTTCGAACAGAGAGCAACCTTTATCGAGTACTTTGTTAAGTCAAGTCGACCAATATCAGATTATGGTTTTGACTCCGCAAGAAGTCATAAAATGGCCCGAGGTTAATATTGATCCAACGAAACCTAATGAGTTAAAAAAATTACCGAAAGGGATAAAAATCCAACTTACAGTCGCTGGTGTAAATTATGAGTGGATTTATAGCTTAAATCAGGGTGACTTATCGCTTTCGCAGGAAGGTAATTCATAATGGCCGTTAGTTACAAACACCAACAGGGTGTCGCTTTACTGACAATACTTATTATGGTTGCCTTGGCTACAATTTTAGCGGCTTCTATTGCCAAGTATCAAAATAATACTATGGAAAATACAGCCTACTTAATGCGCCAAAATCAATCTTTGCTTTATGCAAAAAGTGCAGAAGCCTTTTTTTCAGAATTATTAATTCAAGATGCAAATAATGCAGGTGGAGTAGATCATTTAAAAGAGACATGGGCACAACCTATGCCGCCGTTTTCTATTGAAGAGGGTTCAGTATCTGGTCGTTTGCTTGATGAGTCTGGTAAATTTAATTTAAATAATCTAACTAACGGGGAAGGCATTGTAAATGAAGATGCTAAAAGTTGGTTTGAACGCTTATTGGTACGTGTGGGATTACCAGCCGAATTAAGCCAAGCTGTGATTGATTGGCAAGATCCAAATGATGAGCCAACTGGGCCAATGGGGGCAGAAAGTAGTTATTATGAAGGTTTGGATCCAGGTTACATGGCTGCGAATACTAAATTCCATCGTATTGAAGAGTTAAAGCTAGTGAGAGGCTTTGATGGAAAAAAATTTGATCTAATTGCTCCATATATTTCTGCTTTACCAGAAAATTCGAAGTTAAATATTAATACTGCTTCGCCATTGGTTTTAGCAAGTATGGATGAAAAATTAGATATAGGAGCTATCGAAAGAGAATTACAGACACGCCAACAAAATTTAAAGTTCTTCCAAAATGTAGATGAATTATGGCAATTGAATGCTTTTTCAGCGGTTGATAGTCAAAAGAAAAATCAAGTAAATAGCCTTATTGATGTTAAATCCAGCTTCTTTCAAGCTCAGATTGAAGTTGTTCTAAATAATAGGAAGCGACAGTTTACTAGTGCTTTAATGAGAAAAGATAAACAAGTATATGTTTATTCAAGAAGCATGGCTCCATTTAACTAAATAAATTTATTGATATTTTTTCTGAGTCTGTAATACTTGAAACTTATTAATAAAAGGGATGAGGTCATACTTCTGTATAGGCAGTATTTAAAGTAAAAATCAATATCTTCAAAATTTCTTCACATCTCTTATCATACTTTTTGCTAATTGTTTCTATTTGAAAAGTGGTGCGAAGTTTTTATCTTTTGCTTTATAATAATGTTCTTAGAAGGAATGATCGATTTGGCACATGTTAATTCGTAAGTTATTTAAGTTTGAAAATGCACACGTTGTACGTAACTGTACATCGGATCGTTGTAAGCGATCTATTCATGGGCATAGTTATAAAGTCGAGTTATTACTTAAAGCTTCGAAATTAGATCATGGACAAATGGTATATGATTTTGGGCTGTTAAAAGGCGTAATTAAGGACCTTTTCGATAGCTTTGATCATGCGATTTGTTTCTGGGAAAAAGATGATCCACAATATATTGATGCTTGTAAGACTTTTAGCGCGCGTTGGATCTCTTTACCAGTTTCGCCATCTGCTGAGCAATTTTCTCGAATCTTCTTCTATTTAGCTCAGCAAGTATTACAATCTACTGTTACCCAAAATGGGGAAGGTGATGTTGAAGTCTATTCAGTGATTGTTCATGAAACCGATACAGGTTATGCCCAAAGTTTTCTTGAGGATATTCAAAATGAACAAATGGGGCTGTTAAACCTTGAGGGAATTATTTTTTCAGAACAAGTCCAATCCGAATGGGCTGATCCAAATATGTATGAAAATTTAAAACAAGGGATTAAGTTTCATAATCCGCATGTTAACTTACAAGTAGAAGTGTAAGTTAACTTCCTTTTGTTTGTAGAAATGAAAATTGATCTAGGATGACATTAATGCAATTAACTGAGCAACAGCAAGACAAACTCAGTAAAGTTCAATTAGAAGAAAGCTGGAAAAGATCATTAACTCCATTTTTACTGAGTCCTTATATGGATAGTTTAAGAGACTTTTTGTTTCAACAAAAACAGGCTCAAAAAACCATATATCCACCAAGTAAACAAATATTTAATGCTTTAAATATTACGCCGTTAGAGCAGGTGAAAGTCGTTATATTAGGGCAAGATCCATATCATGGTCCAAATCAGGCAAATGGCTTAAGTTTCTCGGTTCAAAGAGGGGTTGCATTACCACCATCTTTACGTAATATTTTTCATGAACTACATACAGATTTAGGTGTGCCAGTTTCTCGTCATGGTGATTTAACCAAATGGGCTGAGCAAGGCGTACTTTTATTAAACAGTGTACTTACTGTAGAAGCAGGGCAACCCACATCACATCAAAAACAAGGTTGGGAAGAGTTTACTGACGCAGTAATTGATGTTTTAAATGAACAACGTGAACACATTGTTTTTATTTTATGGGGTGCTTATGCACAACGTAAAGGACAACGTATAAATAGAGAAAAACACTTGGTTTTAACTGCTGCACATCCATCGCCACTTGCGGCTAATCGTGGTGGTTTCTTTGGTTGTAAAGTGTTTTCCAAAACAAATCAATATTTGAAACAACATGGCATTGAGCCCATAGACTGGCAATTGGACGCATGATGAACTCTCCCAATGTAAATAGCTATCATCCGGATTTGGTAGTTGAAGAAGCGAAAAATGGTTGGCGTATTGTACGTTTGAATCGACCTAAATCATTACACGCTTTAGATGAATCAATCGTAACGGCTCTATTACGAGTATTTGAAGACTTCCGTGATGATGAGCAAGTAAAAGCAATTTGGTTGGACTCGACTACACCAAAAGCATTTTGTGCGGGTGGAGATGTACGCAAATTACGTCAGCTGGTAATTAATCAGGAAGTAGAAACCGCAAATAAATTTTTCCAGCAAGAATATGCTTTGGATTTATTGTTACATAACTATGCTAAACCGGTTGTTGTTTGGGGTGAAGGCTATGTAATGGGTGGTGGTTTAGGCTTGTTTATGGCTGCACCTTTCCGTTTGGTTACACCATATTCACGTTTGGCTATGCCTGAAATTAATATTGGTTTATACCCTGATGTTGGAGCAAGCCGTTTCCTTGCTGACCGTGGGCAAATTGGTTTATTTACTGGTTTGACAGGTTCTATTATGACGGCTGCTGGGGCATATAGCATTGGTTGGGCGACGCATATTTGTGAAGCACAACGTGATAATGTTCTACAGAAAGTACTCAATATTAATTGGGCTCACTATCCGGCAGGTGATTTCCGTGCAATCGATGATACTTTAAATAGTTTACATCGACCGGTTGCAGCAGGGCCATTACAAAATTCGTTAGACGTTATACATAGTGTTTGCCGTGGTTCAAGCTTTGAACAAGACTATCAAGCGATCGTCAGCTTGCGAGATGCAAGCAGTGACTGGTTGCGTCAAGCGAGTGAAAACTTACAAAAGGGCTCGCCTAGTACGGCAGCAATTACTTGGTTGTTATGGCAATGGGGTAAACAAGTTCATTCTTGGGATGAAGTTTTTGATTTAGAAGCGCAAATCTCTGAATGGAAAATTCGCCATCCTGACTTTGTGGAAGGCGTACGTGCTCGTTTAGTCGATAAAGATTTATCGCCAGAATGGAAAGCATGTGAAGACCTTACATTACGAGGTATTTTGGCCGATGATCCACCGATCACGACGATTGATAGCTGGAATGCATTACTTAGACAATATGGCGTAGTGTCATAATCAATAATGTCTAAATTTAGTGATGAGTATTGGATGCAGCTTGCTTACGAGCAAGCTGAATTAGCAGCCAAGCAGGGGGAAATTCCTGTAGGAGCTGTAATCGTGAGTCAAAACAAGTTAATTGGAGCTGGTTTTAATGCTCCAATTGGTTTATCTGATCCTACGGCTCATGCAGAAATTCAAGCTATTCGTGCGGCTTGTGAGTCATTGAAAAATTATCGTTTACCTGAAGATGCGACTTTGTACGTTACGCTTGAGCCGTGCACAATGTGTGTGGGAGCATTAGTACATGCAAGAATTAAACATGTCGTATTTGGAACAACAGAACCTAAAGCTGGCTCACTCGTGAGTGCACGTCAATTATTAGAAAATGGTTATTACAACCATAAATTTACTTTTGAGCATGGATGTTTACATGAAAAATGTGCTCAACAGTTAAGTCTTTTTTTTAAGCAAAGACGTGAACAAAAGAAACAAGAGAAACAACAAAAAACGTCCTTAAATGATTAAAAAATGTCATGAGGTTATGGCACACTAATGCCGTTTCATTGACATGATTTATTTAAATAAGGAACTTTCATGCGTAATGTAATTACTATACAAAAAGAATTTAATGCTCCTCTTAGTGATGTCTTTAACCTGCTTTCTAAACATGCAGCTTACAACACTGCATTTGCTCCACTACAAGTTGTGCGTGTTAAAGATTCGGCAGATCCTGAAAGACCTGATGGAGTGGGTTCTGTTCGTCGTATGGGGTTTGGCGTGATTAAACCACTTAAAGAAGAAATCACGCATCTCGAAGAAAACAAACGTATTGAATATAAACTGATTGATAATCCTCTAGTGAAACACCATTTAGGTCGAATCGAGTTCTCAGAAATTACTCCTTATATTACTTTGGTTACGTATCGTATCGAATTAACCGCAAAAGCTCCTGTTGTAAGTAAATTAATTCTTGCACAGCTAAAACTAGCGATTACACTAGGCTTTTCGAGATTAGCTAAAGCATTTGCTTCTTCGTGAGAGTTCAATGACAGTTCAAATTATTACTATTGATGGTCCGAGTGGTTCGGGTAAAGGAACATTAGCGGCGAAACTTGCTGCGTATTATCAATTTCATTTACTTGATTCGGGTGCCTTATATCGTTTGTTAGGGTTGTCATTACATAAACATGATTTATTGGAAAAATTAGATAGCCATTTAGATGAGTGTGTTAACTATGCTCGTCAGCTTAATATTAAGTTTGAAACCTCGGCAGAGGGAACATTAGTTTTCCTCGATGGGGAAGATGTAACCCAAACTATCCGTACAGAGCGAGTTGGAGAATATGCATCTAAAGTTGCAGCAATACCAGAGCTCAGACAAGCACTTTTTGAGCGCCAAAGAGCATTTGCACAAACTCCGGGATTAGTTGCAGATGGCCGAGATATGGCAACATCAATTTTCCCGGAAGCTAATGCTAAAATTTATTTGACTGCTTCAGCTGAGTCGCGTGCTGAGCGAAGAGTAAAACAGTTGCAGGGTATGGGGCTAGATGCTAAAATAAACGACATTTTAGCTAATATACAAGCGCGTGACAAAAGAGACATGGAGCGAGAAGTAGCTCCTCTCAAGCCAGCCGCAGATGCTTATATTATTGATAGTTCGGAATTAACGATCGATCAAGTATTTAAGTTGATGGTTGATTACGTCAATAGCCGTACTGTTAGCAACTAAGATTATCAGTTGACGCATAGCTTGATCAGTCTATAAAGACTATGTTGATACTTAACTAAACCGGCCTTGTCTGATCCAAGACCGCTGACTTTATCAGGTATATCATGACCGAATCTTTTGCAGCCCTCTTTGAAGAAAGTGAATTAAACCTCAACGTTGAAAAGGGTGCAGTCATCCAAGGTGTTGTTGTAAACATCGATAGTGACTGGGTTACTGTTGACACTGGCCTTAAATCTGAAGGCATTGTTGACCGTGCTGAATTTTTAAATGAACAACGTGAACTTGAAGTTCAGGTTGGCGATACTGTTGACGTAGTTGTTGAAGCTCTTGACAACGGTATGGGTCAAACAGTTTTATCACGTGAAAAAGCTAAACGTGCTGAAACTTGGACTAAACTTGAAAAAATCTTTGAAGATGGCGAAATCGTTACTGGTGTTATCTCTGGTAAAGTTAAAGGCGGTTTCACTGTTGACATCGGTCCTGTTCGTGCGTTCTTACCAGGCTCATTAGTTGACACTCGTCCTATCCGTGACACAACTCACCTTGAAGGTAAAGAGTTAGAGTTTAAAGTAATCAAGCTTGATGCTAAACGTAACAACGTTGTTGTATCTCGTCGTGCTGTTATGGAAGCTGAATCTTCTGCTGACCGTGAAGCATTACTTGCTCAACTTGAAGAAGGTCAAACAGTTACAGGTACTATCAAAAACCTTACTGATTACGGTGCATTCGTTGATCTTGGCGGTATTGATGGTCTTCTTCATATCACAGATATGGCTTGGAAGCGTATCAAGCACCCTTCAGAAGTTGTTGAAGTTGGTCAAGAAGTTACTGTTAAAGTACTTAAGTTTGACCGTGAACGTAACCGCGTATCTTTAGGCCTTAAACAATTAGGCGAAGATCCATGGTTAGCGATCATGAGTCGTTACCCTAAAGGTTCTATCGTTAAAGCACGTGTTACTAACTTAACTGACTACGGTTGTTTCGCTGAAATCGCTGAAGGCGTTGAAGGTTTAGTACACGTTTCTGAAATGGACCACACTAACAAAAACATCCACCCATCTAAAGTTGTTCAGATCGGTGACGAAGTTGACGTTATGGTTCTTGAAGTTGACGAAGAACGTCGTCGTATCAGCCTTGGTATCAAACAAACTCGTGCTAACCCATGGGAAGAGTTTGCTAAGTCTCATGAGAAAGGCGAAAAAGTTTCAGGTACAATCAAGTCTATCACTGACTTTGGTATCTTCATTGGTTTAAATGGCGGTATCGACGGTCTAGTTCACTTGTCTGATATTTCTTGGAACGAACAAGGCGAAGAAGCTATCCGTCGTTACAAGAAAGGTGACACTGTTGAAGCAGTTATCTTGTCTGTAGACGCTGAAGGTAACCGTATCAGCCTTGGTATCAAGCAATTGAACAGCGATCCGTTCAATGATTTCTTAGCTGCTAACGAACGTGGTGCTTTAGTTAAAGGTATTGTAACTGCAGTTGATGCTCGTGGCGCAACTGTTAAGTTAGCTGACGAAGTAGAAGCTACTCTTAAAGCTTCTGAAATCAACCGTGACCGCGTTGAAGATGCAACTAAATTCTTAGAAGTTGGTCAAGAAGTTGAAGCGAAAATCATCAACGTTGACCGTAAATCTCGCTCTATCAACTTGTCTATCAAAGCGAAAGACGAAGCTGAAGAGAAAGAAGCAGTTGCTAACTTGCGTACAGCATCAGCTTCTCAAGACAATGGTCCTAAGACTATTGGTGACTTGATCAAGGCACAAATGAAGTAATAAGTTAACAAAGTACAGTTTCATGTAACGAAATTGTACTTTTTATACAAATTACTGTAAACGGTAGCGTAGTATTCAACATACTGCGCTACCGTTTTGTATTTAAACAGGTTATTATCAAACGACTTAGAGTAGTAATAAATAACGAGGTCGTAGATGACTACTGAAGCTCTTAATAAGTCTGATTTGATTGAACGCATTGCGCTAAAAAATCCACACTTGGCTGAACCATTGGTGGAAGAAGCGGTTAAGATTATGATTGACCAAATGATCGAAGCTCTTTCGTCTGACAATCGTATTGAAATCCGTGGTTTTGGTAGCTTTGCATTACACCACCGTGAACCTAGAGTTGGTCGTAACCCTAAAACAGGTAAGTCAGTAGATGTTGCAGCGAAGGCTGTTCCACATTTTAAACCAGGTAAAGCACTCCGTGATGCAGTGAATGAATCTGGAAAATAAATAAAACTCATAAGTGGGGTGCCTATGCGTTATATTCTAATTGCATTACTCATTATTGTATTTGGCTATTCTTTAGCACTTGTTTTACAGAACCCAACAGAACTTCCTGTTGATTTATTATTTACTCAAGTTCCTGCAATGCGTTTAGGTTTATTATTGTTGCTTACCTTAGCGCTTGGAATTGTAGTTGGGCTTTTATTAGGTGTACAAGTTTTCCGAGTTTTCCAAAAAAGCTGGGAAATCAAACGCCTTCGCAAAGATATTGATCATTTGAGAAAAGAACAAATTCAAAGTGCTCAATTGGCTGCAGCAGAAGCAGCTGCAAATGTAAGACACGAAAAAACTGTTGTAGATATTTATCCGCAAGATAAAAACTCTACTCCTTTATAATTTTGGTACTACTCTTTATCTAGTCATAAAGAGTAGTATTTTCCCTTCTATATTCCTCATTATCCTTCTAGTTTAAAATCACTATTTCCTCATTTAAGAACTTGGTTCAATAGATTTCTTTATTACTGGCTGACTTGTCTATTATAATAGCGCTGATTTTATGTGATGGAAGAAAGTCTCTTGAGTATCATTGTTGCGTTGGACGCTAAAAGCCAATATGACGCTTTAAAAATTGTTGAACAACTTGATTCTACTTTATGTCGCGTAAAAGTAGGTAAAGAGCTTTTTACTCATGAAGGCCCATCTGTTGTAAAAAAACTTCAAGAAGAAAATTTCGAAGTTTTCCTAGATTTAAAATTCCATGATATTCCAAATACGACGGCTCAAGCTGTATGTGCTGCCGCAGACTTAGGTGTATGGATGGTTAACGTACATGCATCAGGTGGCCGTAAAATGATGGAAACCTGTGTGGAGCGTTTAAAAGCAGGTAATTATCAAACACAATTAATTGCCGTAACAGTTTTAACTTCAATGGGCCGTGAAGATTTAAAAGATATCGGGTTAGATATTGAACCTGTAGAACAAGTTAAAAGATTGGCGAAACTTACTAAAGAAAGTGGTTTAGATGGTGTAGTTTGTTCTGCTCAAGAAGCTAAAATTCTTCGTGAGTTAATCGGACAAGATTTCTCTTTAGTTACTCCGGGAATACGTCCTGAGGGTAGTAATGCAGATGACCAAAAACGTATTGTAACTCCGAAACAGGCAATGCTTGATGGATCTACACATTTAGTTATTGGTCGTCCGATTACTAAAGCAGAAAATCCAACTGAAATGTTGAAATCAATTCTTGCTTCAATTGCTTAAAAGTTTAAAAACACAGTAATTAAAAGTGGAGCGAGTAGACTTAAGAGTAAGCCGCTCATCATGGCATGTGGTACATAATGTGTGCCACATGACTGTTTTACCATTGCTAATGTTACATCCATTGAGGTAGCGCCAGCACTTGAAATCGCTGGACGTGGAAAACGCCAACCCATTGTATACATGAGTAAAATTGCAACTATCTCTCTAAATAGATCTGTAAGCAAGGCAATCCCACCTAACTCAGCTGAATGTAGCTGTGTAAATAAAATACCTGACATTGAATACCAACCATAGCCTTGGCCCAAAGCTAATATTTCATTAAGTGTAAACTCATGACCAAGTAAGGAATAGTTGAGAAACCCAGCTAAGCACGAGCCTATAAAGGCGGCCAAAGGTACAATAAGAATTTTCCAGCTTAACCATGTGCGATTAAAATGAGTAAAAGCAAGTTCAATTCCGATTAAAAAAATAAAAAGTAATAGTAAATACCAACTATTAAAGGGAATATGGGTGTGTAATTGGGTAAGAAGAATTCCTAAAATCACGCCTATTGTTAAAGCTAGAAATGCCTTGGCAATATTTTTTAATGCATTCATAAAAAGTTGAAGTGAAATTTTCCCTTTAACACTTTCTTTATCAAAAATTGTATAGGCGAATAAGCAAGTAAAAAAAGAACCAAGAGAAGTGGTTAATGCAATTAATAGAGCAGGTGGAAGTATAGTAGAAGGATTATCAATTTGGTCAAGGGCGAGTGTTAGTTCTAAAGCTACACTGGTTAGTAAAATATAAGAAAAATAAGGCAGGATTTTAAAAATAAAATGCCGAATATTTAGTGAGAGTTTAGGACCTAGAAAATAACCAAATGCTAATACAAGAAAAATTTGAATAATGAGACTAATGGACTGCATATAATAATAGATAGATCGTTATCAACCTATCTATTATGTATTGAACATATTATGCTGCATAGCTCTGTGAGCATTTATTTAATAACAAATAATCTTTAGGATTAACTTTACGAGTGTCTAGCCAATATTTCCATGTATAAGTTGGCCATAAAGAAAAGTTCTTTCCATCGGCAGCTTGATACCAGCTGCTACACCCACCAGCTTGCCATACAGTACCTTGAAGTTGTGTTTGTATTCTTTCATTGAAGGAATCCTGAACTTCCGGTTTAATTTCTATAGCGTGCTGTCTATATTTTTCAACCAGATCAATAAGCTGTAAAATATAATTAACTTGTGACTCAATCATAAATATAATCGAATTATGACCTAAAACGGTATTTGGCCCGACCAGTTGAAATAGGTTAGGAAAATTCTTGGTCATAATTCCATAATAACTTTCTGCACCGTTTTTCCAGGCCTGTTTCAATTCAATTTGATTGCGACCAATACATGTAAAATGTTTTAAATAAATACGTGGATCGGTAACAAAACCAGTTCCATAGATTAAACAGTCAATTGGTCTTTCTTTTCCATCCTTTGTAATAATACTGTTCTCTTTAATTTCTTGAATACTCTCGGTCACTAATTCAACATTTTTACGGTTAAATGTAGGGAAGTATTTATTTGAAATAAGAATGCGTTTACAGCCCATCACAAAGTCTGGTGTAAGTTTCTTGGCTAAATCTTTATCTTTAACTTGGAAACGTATAAATGCCTCAGCTAATTTTTGCCCATATTTCATGATTTGCGGCTGAACTATAGGAACAACGCGAGATTCATTACTCCAATAAAGGCGACTACGATGAATTTGCCGATAGAAGTTTGATTTTTTAAATAGAGCTTTGCTCAAATTAGAGTATTTACGCTCATCTCGTGGGATAACCCAAGCTGCTGTACGTTGGAATACATATAATTGCTTAACGTCTTTTGCGATTTCTGGAATATATTGAATTGCACTACCACCAGTACCAATGGAAGCAACTGATTTACCTTCTAGACTGTAGTCATGTTCCCATTGGGAAGAGTGAAAAACTTTACCCTTGAACTTTTCAATACCTTGAATATGAGGGATTTGTGGAATATGTAGTGGACCTGATGCAAAAACTACAAATTGTGCTTCGAGAGAAGGTTGGTTTGCAAAATCTAGTGTCCATATATGGCGCACTTCATCATACTGTACATGAGTAACCTCATGGTTAAACTTACAGTAGTTTTTAATTTGATATTGATCGGTTATATCTTGGATATAATCGAAAATTTCAGGAGCTTCTGCATAACGTTTTGACCAGTCAGTTTTAGGTGCAAAAGACAAAGAGTACATATGTGATTGAACATCACACGCAGCTCCTGGATAGCGGTTTTCACGCCAAGTTCCACCGACATCATTAGATTTTTCTAAAATAAAAAAATCTGATTGTTGGCTTTGTAACAGACGAATAGCCATGGCAAGGCCACCGAATCCAGCACCAATAATTGCGATTTTAGTTTTTTGAATAGCATGTTGTTTTGCGTTTAGCATTGGAAATCCTGCATATGCGGTAAAGAGGATTGCAGGCAAGACTAACGTTTTTTAAACAGTTTAAACATGATTGTATCGACGTGAAAATTGATAGATTCGGCAATTAATTTTATCACTTCTTTATAGTAAAACATTTCAGTCTAGGGAAATTGATAAAAGAATGAAAAGATCGGCACTTGGTTTAATCTATTTAATTCAAGGAATGCGCAATGCGGGCATTGATGTCGACTCACGTTTGGCAGATATAGGTATTAAAGTAGATTCCTTGGACCCAAGCTCAACAATTCATGACAGTTTGGAATGGGATATACAGCAAATTATTAGTGAGAATGTTGACCCAGAGAAAGGATTATTTATTGGACAACATTACGCATTGGCAGGTTATGGTCCTTTACTCATGTTACTTGTGACCAGTCATGACATACAAACGGCGTTAGAAAAAGGCATACAGTATCAAAAGCTTACTCATTTATTTGGTACTTTGAGCTTACAAGAAACTGAAAATCACATCATTTTGAACTATTTACCGGTCGATTTAAAAACAGAAATCGGTTTACTTCGTGCCCAATGCGAAATTTCGGGTACTTATAAGTTTATTCAGGATATTTATACCATGATGGGCTTAAAAATGCCTGATATGCGTATAAATTTACCATTTCCGGAACCCTCTGATCCAGATACCGTTGCTCAATATTACGCATATTATGGAGATGATCTACATTTTAATTCTACACATGCAGCATTTAGCCTAAGTAAGAATATGCTGGAAATAAAAATTCCTTCAGCAGATATTATTACTCATCGTATCTATGAGGCTAAATGTATTAAAGAAATAGAAAGATTAAATGAACAAGATCATCAAATACCGCCTATTATTCAATATGTGCAAGATTATTTAGAGCTACAACAAGGAATTATCCCGAGCATGGCGGAAACCGCTTTTGCTTTGAAAATGCCTGAAAGGACATTAAGGCATCAATTGCAGCAGCTTAATACGAGTTATAAACAAATTCGTGAACAGATTATTAAGAATAAGGCGCTTAAACTTATGGAATATAAAGAGTATTCAATAGAAGTTATTGCAGAAGCACTTGGTTATTCTGAACCTGCCGCTTTTAATCATGCATTTAAAAGATGGTTTGGACAGAGTCCTCGGCAATATGGAAAAGAGTTTTACTGAGTGTAACTCTTGATGCTAAAAGCTAATGTGGTCGGACAAAATGTTCGCTATACTCTCTTCAGTTAAAATTGAAATAAAATGATATGTTAAATTTAAAATCTTCTCATAGTACTGCATTTACTCCGTCTTCCCCAGCAGAGCGCTATGCTGAGGCATTGGCTTCAGGCCAGTTTATGGCAGATGAGGCACAAGCACAGGCAGTGCAAGAATTAGATCGTGTATGGAAAGAACTTTTAAATCGTTATAAGGCTTCTAAAAAAGCTTTCCGTCGTTTCCGCCGCCAAACTTCTC
Source organism: Acinetobacter sp. BD54 (assembly GCF_044778325.1). NCBI lineage: Bacteria > Pseudomonadati > Pseudomonadota > Gammaproteobacteria > Moraxellales > Moraxellaceae > Acinetobacter > Acinetobacter sp. BD54. The sequence goes on from NZ_JANJEP010000002.1 coordinate 494,747, forward strand.
CAAAAGGTGTATATATGTGGGGCGGTGTAGGACGTGGCAAAACTTGGCTTATGGACCAATTTTATGAGTCTGTACCATTTCGCCGTAAAACACGTATGCATTTTCATCACTTTATGCAACATGTTCATAAAGAGTTAAATAAACTTTCGGGTCAACGTAATCCACTCGATATCGTAGCTGATCAAATTTATAAAGATGCTGTCGTTATTTGTTTCGATGAGTTTTTTGTCTCGAACGTAACTGATGCAATGATTTTGAGTGACTTATTCCAAAAGTTATTTGTTCGTGGTGTAACACTCATTGCAACCTCAAACATTGCACCAGACGGTTTATATAAAAACGGGATTCACCGTGATCGTTTTATTCCTACAATTGAAATGGTTAAAAAGAACTGTGTCGTTTTAAATGTAGATGCAGGAGTGGATTACCGTTTACGTGTTTTAAAACAGGCTCAATTGTTTAAATCACCATTAGGTAATGAAGCTCAAAGCTGGATATCAGAGCGTTATACTGCTTTAACTCATACTCAAACAAATTCTCATGAACCGATTGTGATCAATAACCGTGTTGTTGAAACCCTAGGGCATACGGAAGATGTTTTATGGTGTGAGTTTTCTGAACTTTGCTTAAAGCCCCGTAGTCCAGCAGACTTTATTGAAATTGCCAATATTTATAATACGGTTTTGGTCAGCAATGTTCCTCACTTAACAGACTTCTTGTCTGAAGGCACACGTCGTTTTATCTATCTAGTCGATGAATTTTATGATCGTGGAGTGAAACTACTTTTAACCTCTCAAGATAGTATTATTGATATCTATCAAGGCGAGAAATTGGCTTTTGAAATTGAGCGTACTCGTTCACGTTTATTAGAAATGCAGTCAGATGAGTATTTGCATTCTGAACATCGACATATTGATGCGACTAAAACTTCTTAAGAAATCAGATATGAAGAGCGCTCTAAATTGAGCGCTTTTTATTGAATTTAATTAAAATATGTTTTAATAAAAAATATAAAAAACAATGATTTATAAATTTAATTTAATTTGCTTGCAATTCAAATTGCATAGAATTTAAAATCAA